>DASZPU010001089.1:0-10556 GCA_035550195.1 Nannocystaceae bacterium | reverse complement strand
TGTCGACGTGGCCGAGCGTGATCGGGTCGAAGGAGCCGGGGTAGACCGCGACGTGCGGCTGGTCGGGGCGGGTCGAACGATCGGCCACTTTCGCGGAGTATACTCCGGGCCGATGCGCGGGCTGCCGAAGTCGCTCGTCTACGCCGCGTTCTGTGCCGCGGCGTGCAACGAAGCGCCGCCGCCGACCCCCATCGACGAGCCTTTGACGCTGCGCGACCTCCCGCGCCCGGCGAAGACCGACACGCCCTTCACGAACCCCAACACGGATCCGCCGCCGCCGCGCGCGGGCGAGCAGCTCGCCGCGCCCGAGCTGGCCGACGCGATCGCGAGCGCCGAGCGACTCGTCGCGGATGGCAAGACCACCGATGCGCTGGTCGCGTTGCAGCGCTGCATCAATCGCATGCCGCCGTCGGGATCGTGCGAAGGGCTCTACGCCGCGACCGCGATCGAAGCGCGCGTGCAGAAGGTCTGGGCGCGGCACTTCCTCGCCGAAGCGATCGCCGCCGACGATCCCGCGATGCCCGACGATCGTTATCGCAAGCTCGGTCGGCTCGCCGCCGACATCGGCCGCTTCGAGATCTCCGAGCAGGCGTACGCGAAGGTGATCGCGCGGGGAGTCGCGACCGCCGACGACCACGCGGCGCTCTCGCGTGCGCTACAGAACGATCCGCAGCGCACGCTGCAAGCCGCCGAAGCGCTCGAGCAGGCCTACGCGCTCGATCCGACCCACCACGACTGGCTTCGCGATCGCGCGACGTTGCTCGCGCAAGCGGGCGATGCTGCGGCCGCGCTGTCGTTGTTCGAGCGCTATCGCGTCACGCTCGGCGACGACGCGAAGAAGCTCGCCGTGATCGACGACCGCATCGCCGCGCTGCGTCGACAGCTCTCGCCCCCGCCGCCCTCCGATCTATAGAAGGATCAGCGCCAGGCCGCGCGCAGGAGCGCGGCTCGGCGCGTGCGCGTGGCCATCACCTGGCGATGCAACGACCACTGGCCCAGCGCGCGCACGAGGCAGTGCTCGCCGCGTGCAGGAAAACGCGTCGCGTCCCAACCGAAGTAGCACTCGCCCAGCGCGTCGGCGGCGAAGCGTGCGGCGAGCTCGAGCGTGATCCACTCGAGCCCATGCAACAGCGCCGCCCGTTCTTCGGACAGCGGCGCGGGCCGAGCCGCGGAGTAGCCGGCGAGCGAGGCTTCGAGCACCTCGAGATCGAGGCCGGCGTTGCGCTCGTCCTCGCCTCTGCGGTTACACCACGAGCGCCACATGTCGCCGAGCTCGAGGTGCAGCGGCATCGGCCCCACCGTGTCGAGATCGACGAAGCAGGTCGCGTGCGCGCGCGCGGGCGACTCGGGCCCCTCGAACATCACGTTGCTGAGCTTCGGATCGCCGTGAACGACGCGGTCGGGCACGCCGTCGATCTGCGGGAGCTGACGCGCGCTCCTGCCGATCGTCTCCGCGAGCTTCGCGACGTCGTCGTGCAGGCGATGCCCGCGGTGCTCGTCGATCGCGCGGTCGAGCGCGCGTAGATGCGCCGCGGTGTCGTGCACGCCCGTGCGCATGCCGATGAACGTGTGCGGCAGATCGACGAGCGCTTCGTGGAAGCGCGCGAGCAGCCCCGCGGCCGCGTGCGCCTGCGCGAGCTCCTGCACCTTCGCGAACGACACGCCGGGCATGCGATCCATGAGGCGCCACACCACGCCGTCGTGGACGCTGCAGCGCTCGCCGTTCACCGTGGGTTGCAGGCGCGGCGTCGCGAGGCCGCGCGCAGCGAGCCGCGACGTGACCGCTTCGATGTTCTCGTGGATCGCCGGCGTGAACACCGGGTGCACGCGCTGCAGCACGAACGCGCCGCGGCTCGACGCGACCGCGAACGTTTCGTTGATCAGCCCGCCGCCGAGCCGCTCGACGTGCTGCGGCGCGACGCCCCACGCAGCGAGCGCGGCCTCGGCGAGCTCGATGGTCGCCGTGCCCACGTTCGCCTCACTCGCGCTTCTCGCCGGCAGCGGCGGCATGGGTGCGCTCGTGCACCCACTGGGCGATCGCACGCACCGCTTCGGCGCCCGGGCCGAGGTCGTGCACGAGATCGAGACAGCTCGCGACCAGGTTGTCGACGCGCGCGATCGCCTGCTCGCGCAGCGCGACCTGCTCGTCGTCGAGCAGATCGTCGGCGTGCTGGAACGCGATGCCGAACTGCATGCCCCAACGCTCGAGCCGCGCGACGAGATCGTCGTCGACGCCGGCACACAGCGCACCCATCGCGCCGCTCGCGGCGTAGAGCGCACCGGTCTTCTTCGCGTGGATGGCTTCGAGCGCCTCGAGGTCGCGCACGTCCTGACCGGCGTCGAGATCCATCGCTTGTCCGCCGACCATGCCTTCGATGCCGGCGTAGTGACCGAGCCGCACCACCGCTTCGACGATGCGACCGCCGCGACCTTGGCCGCGCGCCAGCGTCTCGAACGCGAGGGTGAGCAGCGCATCGCCGCACAGCACGGCCTTGTCCTCGCCGAACGCGACGTGGACGGTGGGCTGACCGCGGCGCAGCGCGTCGTCGTCCATCGACGGGAGATCGTCGTGCACGAGCGAGTACGCGTGCACCATCTCGATCGCGCACGCGGCCGGCAGCGCCTGCTCGCACGTGCCACCCGCGGCCTCGCACGCAGCGACGGTGAGCAGCGGGCGCATGCGCTTGCCGCCGAGCATCACCGCGTAGTGCATCGCCTCGCGCAGCCGTCCGGGATCGCTGCGCTCGCGGTTCGGCAACGCGCTCTGCAACGCCGCGTCGACGCGCGCGCGTCGGTCCGTGATCCAAGCTTCGAGATCGAAGGTCGTCATGGTCTTTCCTCGTCCTCACCGGCGGCAGGGGCGAACGGCACCACCTCGTCGCGATCGGCGAGCAACATCTCCACGCGCTGCTCGACGCGATCGAGCAGGTGCCCGCCGCGACGCGCGAGCTTCACCCCGAGCTCGAAGCGCTCGAGTGCGCGCTCGAGCGGGAGCTCTCCACCTTCGAGATCACGAACGACCGCTTCGAGACGATCGAGAATCTCGTCGATGCCGAGCTCGCCGCCACGGCTCGCGTCGGCGGGCTCGGCGTCGCTGCGTGTGGCGGCGCCGGGCTCGGAACGTTTGTCGGGCGCACGCGCCATCGGGGCGGCCGGAGCATAGCTCCCGGCGCACGCGAGCGGCAAACGGCCGAGGGCATGGAGATCTCCCCCGCAACGTGCGAGTGCTCGCGCGCAAGGTGCGGCAGCGCGTCGTTGCTGGTAGCTTTGCAGCCGGATGCTCGAAGGCGCAGAGCACTCGCCCGCCGACGTGGAGAGCCTCATGGGGCAGTTCCACGCCTATCTCGCGAAGCAGGGGCTCAAGTCCACGCGCCAGCGCGACATCATCGCCGAGAAGTTCTTCTCCGCGGGCGGTCACCTCAGCATCGAGTCGCTGTTGGCGCTCGCACGCGAGGCCTATCCGCGCGTCGGCTACGCCACCGTCTATCGCACGCTCAAGCTGCTCACCGAGTGCGGGCTCGCGGCCGAACGCCACTTCGGCGAGGGCCACACGATGTACGAGACCGCGGGTGACACCGAGCACCACGACCATCTGATCTGTGTCGAGTGTGGCTACGTGCTCGAGTTCCACAACGAAGAGATCGAGCGCGAGCAAGAACGCGTCGCGCGTAGCTTCGGCTTCAACGTCATCCGCCATCGTCACGAGCTCTACGGGTTGTGTCCGCGTGCGCGCGGGATCAAAGGCGGCTCGTGCCCGCGTCTGGACGCCGAGGCTGCGGCCGCGCGGGAGAAGCGGCAGTGAGCGCGGCCCTGCAGGAGCTCGTCGTCTACGCGCTCGTGATCGCGGCCGCGGGCTGGTTGATCATTCGTTGGCGCAGCAAGCGAGCGCGCGCGTGCTCCAACTGTGCACCGGCGCGACCGACCGGCGGCGTGCGACCTCGTAGCCTCAAAGTCCTGCCGTGACGCGTCGACGATCGCTGCGCGTCGAGCTCGCGGCCGCGCTCGCGCTGGTGATCATGCTCGCGGTGGTGTCGCTGTCGCTCGCGGGCGAGTGGCTCGCGCGTCGTCGCCACGAGTCGCTCGAGCTCGAGCGACTCCGCGATCACACGCGCGGGCTCGCGCTCGTCGTCGGACCCGTGCTCGCACAGGGCGGACCCGCGGCCGAGCGCGCGGAGGTCGAGCAGGTGCTGCGCCCGAGCATCGGCACGAGCGGCATCGCGTCGATCCAACTCTGGCGTCGCAAGCCCGACGGCACGCTCGAGCAGGTCGTCACGCTCGGGCTCGCGACGCCGGAGGCCGCACCGCCGCCGCGCTTCGACGAGCTCGAAGGCACGACGTTCGAGCACGGCGACTGGATCGCGGTCGATCGTCCGTTGCGTGCGTTCGGACCGGAGGCCGCGCACCCCAAGGTGCTGCTGCGCGTGAGCGCGCGCCGAGGCGTGTGGACGACCACCGCAGACTGGCGCGAGATCACCTTGCTCGCGCTCGGCATCGGTGCGGTCTCGTTCGTGCTCGGCGTCGGCTTGCTCGAGGTGCAAGTGCTGCGACCGCTCGCGCAGCTCGAAGGTGGCGTGCGCGACGTCGCGGCCGGCAACCTGCAGGCGCGCGTCGCCGAAGACGGGCCCGGCGAGCTGCAGGCGTTCGCGGGCGCGTTCAACGACATGACCGCGAAGCTCGCGGCCCGCGTGCAGGAGATCGAAGCGCAACGCGGCGAGCTCGCGCGCGCCGAGCAACTCGCGTCGCTCGGCCGCATCGCGGCGGGCACGGCCCACGAGGTCGGCAATCCGCTCGCGACGATCCTCGGCTACGTCGAGCTGTTGCTCGATCCGCGGCACGACCCCGCGCTCGACCAGCAATCACGCGAGATGCTCGCCCGCGTGCGCGAGCAGATCCTGCGCATCCAGAAGTTGGTGACGCAGCTGCTCGAGTACAGCCGCCCCGCGCAGAGCACCATCGCGAAGCTCGCATTGCGCGATGTCTGCGAGCGCATGGTCGCGCTGTTGCGTCACGATCCGCGCTGCGCCGACGTCGAGCTGCGCGTCGTCGGTGACGGCGAAGCGCTCGCGGATGCGGTGCTGCTCGATCAGGTGCTGCAGAACCTCGTGCTCAACGCTGCCCGTGCAGCGAAGGCCGAGGCCGGCGCAGCGATCGTCGAGCTGCGCACGCGCGTGCACGACGACGAGGTGACGATCGACGTGCACGACACCGGCGCGGGCGTGCCCGACTCGCTGCGACCGCGGCTCTTCGAGCCGTTCTTCACCACTGCGAAGGCGGGCGAAGGCACGGGTCTCGGCCTGGCGATCAGCGCGGGCCTCGTCGAGCGCATGGGCGGCCGACTGACGTGCTTGCCCTCCGGCGAAATCGCGCCATTGGTCGCCAGCGGCTCGCCAGGGGCAGTATTTCGTGTGACGCTGCGCGCGGCGAATCCCGCCCACACGCCCTCCGTCCAAGCCACAGACTGACTCCACTGGAGCGAACCATGCGCCGACCTGCACTCCTCTCGTCCTGTCTTGCCCTCGTGATGCTCGCGGTCTCCGGTTGTGCCACCGCGTACTCGTCGTTGTACAAGGAGACCAACCATCAGCTGCATCCGAAGCCGGTCGCGGCGAAGAACGTGAAGGTCGTGAAGTCGCGCGACGATCTCACGCGCTCGTTCACCGAGCTCGGTGTCTATCGTGGTCACGCGCCGACGGTGAAGGAAGCGATGGCCGCGGCGCAGCAGCAGTGTGGCAATGCCGGCGCCGACGCGTACATCCTCAATACGCCGCCGTTCCAGTCCGAGAACAGCTGGAAGGTCGACGGCATCTGCGTGACCTTCGCTGCGAAGTAGCACCGCGAGCTCCGCTCCATCCCTGCCCCCGCTTGCGGGGGCAATCGCGCGTCAGCGCGTACCGTTGCGCCCGTGACGGTCGCTGGGGGCAAAATCGATCGCGTTCGCGCTCTCGTCGCTGCGACGCGCGTGCTCGAGCAACAGATAGGACAGCGGCGTGGACTCGCCGGCGTCGACTTCTTGCGCCGCGAACTCGAACTCGCCGTGCGACCACGTGAGCAGCTCGAAGATGCGATCGTGGGGATGCGCCTGCCGTCCGAGGTTCTCCACGGCCGCGAGCGCGCCTTGATGCACATGCAGCGTCGACACCTCGCCGGAGCGACGCACGTGCAGCGAGCCACTGCGACGCTCCGACTCGAGGAACGCGAGCACGCTGCCGAGCCGCACGTGCTCGAGCTCGCCGCGTAGCCCCTGCGAGACGTTGGTGGTGGGGAACTGCCGCCGCCGCGCGATCGAGCCGCGCACGCGCGCGAGGATCTCGTCGGGCGGCATCGACTTCGGGAGATAGTCGTCGACACCCATCCGATAGCCGCGCAAGCGCGTGAGCTCGTCGGAGAGGCGCGTGAGGAAGACGACCGGCACGTGCACGAACGCAGGCCGCTGTCGGATCGCCCGCAACAACCCCCACCCGTCCATCTTCGGCATCTCGACGTCGGTGAGGATCGCGTCGGGCATGCGCTTGAGCGCGTGCGAGAGCGCGAGCAATCCGTTCTCCGCGACGCGCACACGCACGTCGCGATTGCGCAGCGCTTCGCCGAGCTCGAGCCGCTGGCTCACCGAGTCGTCGACGAGCAACACCGCGAGCGGATCTTCGCCGCTGTCGACGAGCTCGGACGCATCGAACTCGCCACTTTGCGGATCGTCACCCGGACCGAGCAACGCATCGACGCAACGTTCGAGCCGCTGCTCGTCGGATTCCGAGAGCGGATTGAGCTTCACCCACTGACCTTGCTCGGACGCGAGGCCGCGCGGCGCCGCAGCAGCGACACCGGTCAGGTAGAGCACGCCATCGTCGGGGAGATGGACGCGCAGCCGTATCACGGTGCCGGCGGGAAATCGTTCCGCGACCGGCAGCACGAGTGCGCCATGTCGAAGCCGGTCGGTGTACTCGACGAGGAAATCGTCGCGCGACTCGAAGCGAACGGCGAAGGTATGCATCCCGTCGGACAAGATCTGCGAGCACCCGAGCGCAGTCTTCGATCCTACGGTTTTCGCGGACACGATCCAACCGCCGCGGCCGGGGATGGGACGCCGTGCGAGGCGCGCATCGCGTCCGCACGGCCGAGGACCGCGCGGCGTGCTGGCCCCAGCGTGACGCCGGCGAAACGAATGCGATCGACGATGCGCTTTCGACCGCGGCTCGACGGGCGCGCGCGGCCGGCTCGAGAGTTGGCGCGTGTATGCGGAGCCCGCTCGGGTACACTGTGACTCGCGTGGACGTGCACGGGGGCGCAGGCGGTGGCCGCAGGGATCCCGATCGGGTCGGTGGCCGCGGTCGACATGGGCGGGCCCGCGTGCGAGCCGACCTGACATCGACGCTGCAATCCATCGGCGCGGCGCTGCTCTGGGTGTTGCTCGCGATGGGCTCGCTCGCGGCCTCGCTCGTCGCGCTGTGGGTGGTGCTCTCCCTGGCGAAGTCCGCAATCGCGCGCGATGCCGCGGTGCTGGCCGACGGTCCGTGGATCTGGCTCATCGCGATCGTCGCGACGATCGGACTGCCGCTGTTGCTCGCGCTGTGGAAGCACCACGGCGATCCGCGACGGCTCAGCCGCGCGATGGTGTGGCTGCCGCTCGCGGTCAACGGCGCGGGGTTGTTGCTCGCGTCTCAGGTGATCCCCGACGTGCTCGGCACGGCGCTGCGCGGACATGCAGCATGGGTCGCGGCCGATCGACTCGGGGACTCGCACGCGGCGACGCGCGTGCTCTCGGCGCTCGGACACGACGCCGCCGATCGACTGCACCCGAGCGGCGCACCGCAGCCCGCGGGCAGCACGCTCGACGAGTGGACCGCGCAGGCCGGCGGTCAGGTCGATCGCGACAAGGCGCTCTCGGTGCCCTTCACCGACGAAGGCACCGCGATCCTCATGGACGTCGGCTTCGATTCCACGAGCGGTCAGCGCGTGACGCTGCCCTACCTCTTCGACACCGGCGCATCGTTCACGACGATCAGCAGCGCCACCGCGGCGAAGCTCGGCATCGTCGTCCCCGAGGACGCGCCGATCCTTCCCTTCAACACCGCGAGCGGTCCCCGCGAGAGTCGCATGGTGTTCCTGCCGTCGCTGTGGCTCGGGCAGGTGCAGATCAAAGGCTTGTTGGTGTCGGTGTGCGACGGCTGCGTGAACGAGCGCCACCAAGGCTTGCTCGGCCACAACGTGATGCACGAGTTCTACGCGCAGATCGATTTCCGCAACAAGCGGATGGTCTTGCTGCCGCGCGTCAGCGAGCAACGTCCCAATCGCGCGTACGACATCGAGCCCGTCGTCGACTCGAAGGTCGAGGGCACCGCCGAAGTGTGGCTCGGACGCGTGCGCTGGGTGGTGCGCGTGCACAACCGCGGCACGGTGCCGATCCGCGACGTCGTGCCGGTGGTGAAGTTCGCCGACGGTCCGGTGCTGCGCGGCAAGCCCATCGCGGAGATTCCCGCCGGCGCAGTCGGCCGCTCGCTCGTCGAAGGTCGCGCGACGCTCGACGGCAAGGGCGACAGCAAAGGTCACTACACGCTCGGCCTCGCCGAGGCGTTCTGGTGATGCGTGGCCTTCGCGGCTCCCGATGATGATCCGTTCGCGGTGTTCGCCGGGCTCGGTCCGCAGCTCGGGATGCTGCTCGTGCTCGCTGCGGTCGCGATCGGTGTGGTCTGGTACGCGCGTCGCCAAGCTGCGCGTCGCGGCGTAGGTGGACGCAACCGATCGAAGCGGCCGGATTGGGCCGACCCCGCATGGCGTGCGCGTGTCACTGCGCTCGAGGAGGCCGAGGCCACGCCGATCGCGAAGGCCGGTGCGACGACGATGCGCGTGATCGCGACGATCGCCGCCGCGCCCTCGTCGATCTCCGGGCCGCCCGAGCGCGCGTGCGTGTGGCTCAACACCGTGGGCGCGTCGCCCGAGCACGCGCTCGCGGTCGAGCTCGTGTTCATCGCGGACGACTCCGGACGCTGCGCGCTCGAAGGCCTGCAGCACGCCCGCGTGATCGGGCCACGCGAGCATGCGGCCCGCGACAAACGCAACGTCGCGCTCTACGTCGGCGACAAGATCGAAGTCTTCGGCACGTTCGTACCCGAGCGCGCGGGCGAGGACCCGGACCCGCGCAAACTCGTGTACGGTACGCTCGGCGCCGACGGTCTGCTGGAGATCCGCGTGATCGAGCGACCCGAGCGCGCCGCCGAATCCACGCCCGCGCCGGCGGGCCCTGACGATCGAGGACCGCCCCCATGAAACGTACGCTGCTCTTGTGCATGCTCGTCGCGATCGGCTGCAAGAAGGAGCCCGACGGCGACACGAAGAAGCCCGATGGCGACGGCGATGGGCCGCCGGCCGTGAAGGTCGACACCAGCGTGCCGCAGGAGCCCGATCCGCCGGAGATCGCCGCAGGTGCGAAGCAGTATCTGATGGGCGACTACGAGGCCGCGATCGCGACGTTGCAGCCGCTCTTCGCCGATCTGAAGGAGCGCAACCAATACCGTGCGAGCGCGCTCGCGGGCACATGGCTCGCGCTCGCGCACGCGGAGTCGGTCTTCGAGAACGGCAAGGAGCCCGCGCAGTGGGCCGCGTCGATCGCCGAGAGCACCGAGGACAAGGACGTCGACAACGCGGCGAAGCTCGCGATGGCGGCGTACCTCATCGGCAACGAGGAGTTCGACAACGCCGCGAGCAGCCTCGACGGCGCCGGCACGGCCAAGGATCAGGGCATCGTCGTGATGACGCACCTGCTGCGCGCCGAGGCGCTCATCGGCGCGGCGTTCGGTCACGGCGACGAAGGCGACACGCTGAAGGACCCCGCGAAGCTCGAGGTGGCGAAGCAGGCCTACGACGCGGCTGCAGGTGCAGCGAAGGGGTACGCCGCCGAGCAGCTCTTCCGTGGTCGCATCGAAGAAGGCTACGCCGCGCTCGCCGACTACCAGAAGAAGAAGGAAGAGGTGTGCACGCACGCGGGCGCATCGATCGAAGCCTTCAAGGCCGAAGGCGCGACGCGGCTGCTCGAAGGCCCGTCGAAGCTCGCGACCGCCAACAAGTGCGCGATCCCGGGCCTCGAAGATGCGACGCCTTAGCGCGATCGCAGCGCTCGTCGTCGCGTGTGGCGGCGACGATGCGGTGATGAGCGACGAGACGAGCGGCGCGGACACCAGCACCGCGGGCTCGTCGAGCACGTCGCCGACGACGACGATCGCACCCGACACTTCCGTGGGCAGCGAGTCGAGCGTGGGGTCGAGCGAAGAGTCGACCACCGGCACGCCGTCGGATTGCGGCGACGGTGAGCGCACCGGGCTCGAGCAATGCGACGACGGCAACGACACGCCCGGCGACGGCTGCGAGCCGGGCTGCCTGCTGCCGAGCGGCGAGTCGGTGTGGACCGTCGCCGTCGACGGCGGTGACGACGACGTCGCGTCGGACGTCGCAGTGCGTGCGGATGGATCGATCGTGGTCGTGGGTCAGCGCGGCGACGACTCGTGGATCGGCGTGTACGGTCCCGACGGCACCGAGCTCTCGTCCGATGCGAGCGCTCTCGGCGA
>DASZPU010001088.1:0-2981 GCA_035550195.1 Nannocystaceae bacterium | reverse complement strand
GCTTGGCCGGCGAGATCGAGCGCGCCGCTCGGCAATGGTGCCGGCATTCGTCCGCTCACCTTGCGGATGCACTCGATCGCGATCACCACGCGCGTGATCGCGTGCGTCGAGCCCGGCGGCGGCGCGCCCCAGCACGCGATGGCGTCCTCGACCAACGGCAGCGCGCGCCCGATCGCGATCGTGATGCTGCCGCGCGCAGGCACGCGCAACGCAGTGGGCCAGATCGGACGCGCGGTCGGAGCGGCCCAGCGCGGGGCCGCGAAGCGACCCAGCACGAGCACCGCAGCACCCTCGTCGATCGCCTGCGCGAGCGCCCACGGGTGCTGACCGCTGGGATCGCGCACGAGCGCGAACACGTCGTCGCCTCCGGGATTGCGCAGCTCGATCTGCAGCGCGAGCGACTCGCCGACGGTCGCGACGACCGCGAGCTCGACCGCGCTCACGCGCTCGTCCGCTGCAGCCGCCGATACTCGGCGGGCAGAGCGTGGTCGATCATCGCGACGATGGTCTTCGGCACCGGACGCGGCAGCACGGCGCGCTCGACCGCCACGACACCTTCACCCGGCAATGTCGCCCACGCCCACGCGACCAGCGGTCGCTCGGTGAACTCGACCGCGATCGTGCCGCTCTTCGGATCGGGCATGGGTGGTCGTTCGGGGGCCGCGACCTGCACGCCCACGAGCAGCTTCGTGATCGCGCCGCGCTTGCGCTCCGCGTCGGCGATGCGCGCGAGCGCGTTCTCCTGCAACGGATGCGGCAGCACGATCGTGCGCGTCCACGGCTTCGCGGGATCGATCGCTTCGCCGCGCGGCAGCATCGGGATCGCAGTGAGCAAGCCGTCGGGCACCTTGATCTGCCCGAGCCACAGCAACGCGCCGTCGGGCTCGAGCGCGTGCACCCACGGCTGCGCGGGCTCGCCTTGCGAGTCGCGCACGAGCGCGAAGTAGGGTCGACTGACGCGCAGCTCCAGCGACACGCGCAAGCCGTCGTCGCCCAATCGAGCGGACGCGAGCAGCTGCGAGCGAGCTTCGCCGGCCATGATCAGGGAAACGGCGAGGTGTACGAGCTGCGCGTGGGCAAGCCGGTCTCGGTGCGGTAGCCGTTCTCCGCCGCGACCGTGGAGTACTCCTCGTGGTTCGACCAGCGACTGTCCCAACCGTGCTCGCTGTTGGTCGCGAGCTGTCGGCTCGCACCTTCGGAGTGATTGCCGGCGTGGTTCATCTCGTGGAAGAGGATCGCGTCGGAGCTCGTGCCCGGTGCAGGGTGGGTGTGCCCCGCTGCGGCCCACGGGTTGTTGGGATGGTTGGCCCAGTTCGACGGCGTGTGCTGGACGGTCGTCGGCGCGCCGGGCATGTGCAGTCCGGTGGCGGTGTCCATGAACGCATCCCAGTTGCCATGATGATCGGCGACCGCGTTGAGCGGGTTCGCGAGGTCGTTGTAGGGCACGATGGTGACGGGCTTGCCGGCACGCTCGATGCGCTCGAGCGCCTCGCGTCCGGCTCGCGTTCGCGCCATGCGCTCGAGATCCTTCGTGACGTCGTCGGCCCAACCCGCGGGCGCGCCGTGGCCGTTGACGTGGATGTTGCGCAGGTTCCGGACGTAGCGCGCCGCGGAGAGCCGACGGAACACCGCGCCGCCGACCTTGAAGAGCGCCTTGAAGGCCTGCGCGATCGCGAGGCTGAACAGCGACGGAAACGGGATGCCGCCGATCAGCACGTCGCCCGAGCCCGGACCGACGGTGGTGCCGATCATCGGACCGAGCGGCGGATCGTTGGGCTTCGGCGACGAGAACGTGCAGTGCTTGGTGATGTCGACTGCGAGGCGAGCCGCGCGTGCGCTCTCGATCCACACCGACGACGAGCCGAGGAAGATCTCGAACATCGGGAAGTAACCGCCGCACCAGATGCCGAGGCCCATGTCGCCACAGCGTGCAGCCGCGCGTCCGTTGATCACCACCGTCGATGCACCGGAGAGGATCGGGATCGGGATGATGGGGCCCATGCTCGGCAGCGGCAGCGGCACTGGATTGGGCGGCGTCAGGTTGGGCGGATGGTTGTGTGCGTGCGGCAGCCCGACGTCGAGATCCCAGACGCGCAGCGCGGGCATGCCGGGGAACGACGGCAGGCCCAACGAGTCCGCGAGGTCACCGAGCGCAGCGGTGAATGCCATCTCGAGCCCGATCGCCGCCGACACGCCGGCCGCGACCGTCGCGAGCACACCACCACCACCGCCGCCTTCGGGCGATGCACCGTCGCCTTCACTGCCGGCACCACCATCGGCATGCGATGCGGCGCGACCACTCGCGGCGGCAGCGGTGCCGATCGCACCGGCACGACCGGCGTTCACGCGCCCGCCGATCTGCGAGAACCGCTCGACTGCACGCGTGTAACGCAGGCTGGAGAGGTGATCGAGTAGACCCATGGCTCAGGGCTCCACCGACGGTGGCGCGGTCGCACCGTGCTTGCGCGCGAGCTCGGCCTCGCGCTTCTGATCGCCACGCAGCCCGACGTTGCCGAAGAGCCGAGCCTTGCGTGCGCGGATGTCCCCGCGCGAGGTCTCGGCCGCATCCGCGAACGTCTCGTGGGCCTGGTCGCAGCACGCGAGCGCACGATCGAACTCCGCGACCGCTTCGCCGTGCTTGCCGTCCTTCGCGAGCGCCTCGGCGATCCACGTGCGCACGTACGCCTCGGCGAGCGGATTGCGGAGGTTGCCGTAGTACTTCACCGCGACGTTGTAGTTGGTGATCGCTTGCTCGGTCTGTCCGAGCACGAAGTAGCAGTGACCCATGCCGGTCATGCCCTGTGCGGCGAGCACGGCGTGGTCGTGCGTGACGCCGAGGTCGACGCACTGCGCGTACGCGTCGACGGCTTTGTCGAGCGCAGCACAGTGGTAGAGCGCGCTGCCGAGGCCGTACCACGCGCTCGCGATCTCGATGGGGTCCTCGGTGGACTGCGCGAGCTCGAGCGAGCCGACCGACAGCT
>DASZPU010001087.1:0-8392 GCA_035550195.1 Nannocystaceae bacterium | reverse complement strand
AAGACCCACTGCAGCGTGATCGCGGCGACGATGAGGCGGCCGACGTCGTAGGCGAGGTAGAGCCCGAGCGCGATGAGGATGCCGAAGATCGCCCCGAACGTGCCGCGCTCGCGGACGTGGAACCACGGCGCGTTGATCTTCACGATCGCGACGGCGCCGAAGCTCTGGAAGTACATGTTGATCGCGTAGAGCACCGAGAACGTGACGACGAGGCCGCTCGTCGTGCCGGTCGCAGTGACGAAGCCCATCGCGATGTTCGCGATGATCGTGCCGACCGCTCCGAGCAAGAGCGCTTTCTTGCCGCCGATGCGATCGGTGAGCGGGCCGTTCACGATGAACGCACAGCCGTAGACCGCGGTGCCGATGCCGAAGATCGTCGCGAAGTCCTCGACGGTCATCGCGTCGCCGAAGACGCTCTTGCTGACCGTGAGGTTGTAGCGCCCCATGTAGAGCAGCGCGTAGAGCAGGCCGACCGGCAGCCAGTTGCGCAGCCGTCGGCGGCGGAACGCGGGGGTGTGCCCGACCTCCACCTTGGGCAGGCGCGCGACCACCAGCCCGATCACCGTGATCAACACGGTGATCGAGAGCAGCTCTTCGAGCACCTTCTGCATCAGCCCAGCCGTTCGATGACGGAAGCGAGCTCACCCACGCGGTCGACGATCGTGTCGATCGCACCGCCTGCGCGATCGCCCAGCACCCACGCCGGCGTGTGCGGATGGCGACGCAGCACGAGTGCACGCGGCGCAGCGGGATGCTGGTCGCGACGCATCGTCCACGGCAGCGCGAGGTCGAGCGAGAACACGTCGCCGATCACGACGTCGGGCTGCTCGTCCGCGATGACCTCGCGATAGCGCGGGCGATCGACGTGGATCGCTCGCCCCGCGACCTCGATGCGCGCATCGGTCTCGCCGATCTGCCACTTGCGCGCCGAGCCGCGCACGCGCAGATCGGCGTGGCCCAGCTCGTCGGCGCCGATGCCCGCGGCCGCGAAGAACTTCACCAGCTTCTCGGTGGCGGAGTTCGACACGACCACGATCTCGGCGCCGCGCTGCTTCAACGCGGCCAGCATCGCCTTCGCGTCGGGCACGATGCACGGCGGTTGCTCGCGCAGGAATCGCGTGGTGCCACCGACGAAGCAGTGCTCGCCGAACTCGTGCAGGTCGGCGAAGCCACCGGCGAGCACCGCATCGCGCCAGCGCAGCATCGCGGCGTCGTTGGTCTGCGCGAGCATGCGACACACCGCGCTCGACTCGATCAGCGGATCTTCGTCGACGTACGCGCTGATGCGGCCATCGGGCGCCCAGCCGTGCTGCGCCGGCTTCGCGAGCACCGTGCGCACCATCCCTGCATATGCGGCGGCCGCATCGCCGCGATCGCTCTCGCCCAGCCGCGCGAGCTCCTCGACCGCGAAGTCGCGGACCGCTTCGACCTCTGCCGCCTGATCGGTCCACACGCCGTCGAAGTCGGAGACGATCTTGATCGCGCGGGGCACGGGCGCCGGAGCCTAACACTACTTCCTCACGCACGCCTTCGGCGTGTCGACTCACCTGATACAGTTCCGTCCCGTGAGCGTCACCGAAGGCGTGCGACCGTTCGCGTTGGACGACGATGCGCGAGTGCTGCGCGTGCTCGACCAACGCCGGCTCCCGGGCGAGGAGGTGTGGCTCGCGCTCGACGACATCGAGCCGGTCGCACAGGCGATCGAGCAGCTCGCGGTGCGCGGCGCCCCGGCGATCGGTTGTGTCGCCGCGCTCGGGCTCGCGGTCGCCTCGGCACGCTTCCCCCGCGCGCCCGCCGAGTTCCGCGCCGCGTTCGCCACTGCGCACGCGCGGCTCGCCGCGACGCGACCGACCGCGGTCAACTTGTTCGTCGCGCTCGATCAGCTCGCGCAGGCGATCGCCGCCGCGGATCCACACGCCGACGCGACCGCGTTGCGCGAGCTGTTGCTCGCCGAAGCGCGCCGTCACGCCGACGACGATCTGCGCGCGTGCATGGCGATCGGCGAGCACGGTGCGCCGCTTCTGCCCGACGTCGGCACCGTGCTCACGCACTGCAACGCGGGCGCGCTCGCGACCGCGGGCTACGGCACCGCGCTCGGCGTGATCCGCAGCGCGGTCGCACACGGCAAGCGCATCCGCGTGCTCGCCGACGAGACCCGTCCGGTGCTGCAGGGCGCGCGACTCACCGCGTGGGAGCTCGGTCGCGACGGCATCGACGTCACCGTCATCGCCGACAACATGGCCGGGGCATTGATGGCGCGCGGCGAGATCGCAGCGGCGATCGTCGGTGCCGATCGCATCGCCCGCAACGGCGACGTCGCGAACAAGATCGGCACGTACACGGTCGCGGTGCTGTGCAAGCACCACGGCGTGCCGCTGTTCGTCGCGGCGCCGTGGACCACCATCGATCTCGACATCGCGAGCGGGGCCGACATCCCCATCGAGGATCGCCACGGCGACGAAGTGCGCGTGCACGGCGGCTCGCTGATGACGCCCGCCGGCATCGCCGTGCGCAACCCGGCGTTCGACGTCACGCCCGCGGCGCTGGTCACCGCGATCGTCACGGAGCGCGGCGTGTTCAAGCCGTCCGAGATCGCCGCTCAACCGCCGAGCTTGCGCAGCACCCACTCGGCGCCGAAGCGATAGTCGAAGCGCTGCCACGCGTGGGCGAGCGCGATCGCCAACGTGATGAACGCGGCGATCACCGCGAGCGTCGCGGTCGCGTCGAGCCCGTGCCAGTAGCCGAGCGGACGCGTGGCCTCGCGGAACAGCGGCACGTGCAACAAGAGCAGCGTGAGCGAGGCGCGGCCCAGCACGACCAGCGTGTGGCGCTCGCCGAGCGGGCGACGATCGTCGCGCCACGACACGAGCGCGATGACCAGCAGCACCGCGCCGAGCAGCATCGCGACGATCGCGATGGAGGCCGGGAAGAAGCCGAGGTGCAGTCCGAATGCGCGGCCCAGGATCGGATGCAGGGCGATCGCCGGCGAGAACGCCCACGCGAGCGCGCCCGCGCCTCCGAACACGAGTGTGGCGACGCCGAGCTTTGCGATGTCGGCGAAGCGACGCGCGGCGATCCACCGGCCCGCGACCATGCCCACGAGGAACGGTCCGAGCCACGGGAGGATCGGGAACTGGCTCTCGACGAACGCGAGTCGCAGCGCGCCGCCGGGGCCACCAGTGTCGCGCATCATCTGGTTGTCGAGCACGCGCGGGGTCTCGATGAACACCTGCGCCGCGATCGCAGCGCACGCGATCGCGAGCGCGAGCACGAGCAGCGTGCGATCGCCCAGCCGTCGCCACAGCGGCGATGTGGCCATCGCGAAGCCCATCAAGTGCAGGACGAACCACGAGCCCCACGAGAACCAGCTGGGCGTCATCCACGTGAGCAGGTAGCCGAATGCGATCAGCACGAGGCCACGGCGCACGAGCACGAGATCGACGCCGGGGCGATCCTTGCGCGTCATGAGCGACACGCCCACGCCGGCGAGCGTGATGAACATCGGCGCCGCGCCGCCACCCAGCGCGTTGAAGGCGATGAGCGGGATCGCCGTCACGTGCTCGACGCCCTGCTTCATGCCCTCCCACAGCCACACGCCCATGTGCTGCTCGATCATCAGGAACACCGCGATGCCGCGCAGCGCATCGAGGCCGCACAGACGATTCTGCGATCCGCTGGCCAGGGCGCGCTCATCGTAGCATCGTGGGTGCGAAGGTGATCTTCCACGTCGACATGGACGCGTTCTTCGCGTCGGTCGAGATCCGCGACGACCCGAGCCTGCGCGGCAAGCCGGTGCTCGTCGGCGGCGTCGGGCGGCGCGGCGTCGTCGCGGCGGCGAGCTACGAAGCGCGCACCTTCGGTTGTCACTCGGCGCAACCGATGGCGCAGGCGTTGCGGCTGTGCCCGCACGCGGTCGTGCTGCCCGGTCGCCACGACGCGTACGCCGAGGCCTCCGATCGCGTCTTCGAGATCTTCGCGGAGTTCTCTCCGATCGTCGAAGGGCTCTCGATCGACGAAGCGTTCCTCGACATGGAAGGCACCGAGCGTCTGCTCGGACCACCGCGTCGTGCCGCCGAAGATCTGCGCAGGACCGTGCGCGAGCGCGTCGGCATCACCTGCTCGGTCGGCATCGCGGCGGTGAAGTTCCTCGCGAAGATCGCGAGCGGCATGAACAAGCCCGATGGGCTCACCGAGATCCCCGCGGGTACCGAGCTCGACTTCCTCGCACCGCTGCCGATCGAAGCGCTGTGGGGCGTGGGGCCCAAGACCGCGGAACGATTGCACGCGCACGGCATCGCTACCGTCGGCGACATCCGCAAGCTCGCGAAGGACACGCTCGAGACGTGGTTCGGCGATCACGGGCGACACCTGCATCGACTCGCGTGGGCGAAGGACGAGCGCGAGGTGATGCCGTGGAAGGGCCGCAAACAGATCAGCCACGAGGACACGTTCGCGGTCGATGCGGTCGGCGAAGCGGGCGTGCGTCGCAAGCTGCTCTCGCAGGCCACGCGCGTCGCGGATCGGCTGGTCGCGAAGGGCGTGCGCGCGAAGCGGGTGCAGATCAAGGTGCGCGACACCACCTTCCACACCGAGACGCGCCAGTGCACGCTCGATGAACCGACGGATCAGGCAAAGGCGATCTATGCCGCGGCGTGCGAGCTGCTGAAGAGCGTCGAGCTCGACGGCCGTCGCTTTCGCCTCACCGGCGTCGGCGTGGGCGCGCTCGAGAGTCCGGCGAACGATCGTCAGCTCGATCTGCAGTTCGAGCCCGAAGCGCCTGCGCCCGCGGCGGAGCGCTTGCAGACCGTGCTCTCCGCGGTGCGCAGCCGCTTCGGCCACCAAGCGCTCTACCCCGCGGAAGCCGGTTCCGAAGAGCGCGCCGGCTCGGCCGGCGGATTCTCCGAGACGCGCGACGACGACTGAGTCACGGTCGACGCACGCGCAGCTTCGTCGGCGTAGCGACGACCAGACATCGCGACCAACTCTCCGCTTGCGGATCGGCGAACCATCCACGCAGGAACTTGGGAATGTCTGGTTGGAGGTGATCCGGCACGCGGACGATCATGAGTCCCGCGTGTGTGCCCGGTTGGAACCGCCGCACATCGGAGAAGTCGAGGTCGAGCGTCACCAAGAAGCGGTTTTCGGTCCGGGCGGCTGTCCACACGGTTGGATCGTCCGCTCCTGCAAGTCCCTCGTCGATGACCGTGTCGACATCGTGGCCGAGCGCTGCGAGTCCGGCACACGCACTGACCGGGAGATTCTCGTCGAGCTTCAGGCGTATCAGCGCACGGAGGGTGGCGACTGAGTCGGCGGAAGATCCTCGGCCGCGGATGCAGCCGCGAACGCGATCGCGGCACGAACGTGCGTCTCGTCGAGCGTGGGGAAGTCGGCGAGGATCGCTGCAGGTTGCTCACCGCGTGCGAGATACGCGAGCACGGTACGCAGCAAGACACGTGTGCCGCGGAATACAGGCTGGCCGCCGCAGATCAGGGGGTCACGCACGATGTGCTCGCTCGGATCCAAGCGCCGTCGATCCTAGCACGCAGGCGAAGCGCGCGCAGCGACTGGCGCTGGGGCGTTCGGAGTCGCGATGACTCGGTAGAGCTGCAGAGGTTACAGTTCACCGAGTATGCGCACGTAGGCTCGCCACTGCGCGGCACCGTGCGGCATCCGTGATTCGCCGAAGAAGCGCTCCAGTGCCACGCAGATCAGGCTGGCACGGCGTGCTTACCGATCCGTGATACGGTCGCGCCGCGGGGTGATCATGGATCGCATGCAAGCTCGGCTGCTCGTGCTCGTGCTGCTCGCGGCATGCGGCAGCAATGCGCTCGGCGACGCTGCCGAGACTTCGAATGCTCAGACGTCGGCCGCGACGAATTCGGACGAGAGCGGTGCCGAGACGACGAGCTCCGGCGAAGGATCGAGCAGCGGCGTCGCGCCGGGGGAGAGCACTGCGCCCGCCGAAGAGACGACGCGCGGCAGCAGCGACGAAGGCCCGGGCATGTACTTCGACGTCGGCGTGTTGCCCGATGCGCCGGGTGTCGACCCGCGCTGTATGAACAACGTCGACATCGTGTTCGTGATCGACGTGTCGACTTCGATGGGTGAGTTCATCGGGCTGCTGTCCGACGAGATCCTCGCGGTCGATGCCGCGGTGCAAGAGCTGAATCTCCCGCAAGAGCCGCACTACGGGCTCGCGGTGTTCGTCGACGACGCGCAGTTGCTCAACAGCGGCAATCCCTATGACGACGTGCTCGCGTTGCAGGCCGACTTCGACATGTGGGCCGCGTTCACCTCGTCGAACCAACAGGTCGGCGGCGGCAACGGCAACTTCACCTTCCCCGAGAACAGCATCGACGGGCTGTGGCTCGCCGCCGAAGAGTTCGACTGGCGACCCGCGGCCACCACCGATCGCCTGGTCATCCACGTCACCGACGACACCTTCTGGGACGGCCCCACGAATCAGAACGGCGTCGCGATTGTGCACGGCTACGCCGAGACCGTCGAAGCGCTGCAGGACAACACGGTGCGCGTGTTCTCCTTCGCCGATCAGATCGGCGGCTCGTGCGAGTGCGAAGACGTGACGCCCGGTTGGTCGAACCCGTACATGGGCATGACCGCGATCCCCGAGGCGACCGACGGCGGCGTGTTCGACATCAACCAGATCCTCTCTTCGATGATCTCGCTCACCGCGTCGATCGACGAAGCGGTCGAGAACAGCCACTGCGACCCGTATACGCCGGTCGGCTGACATTCTGCGCAGTGCCGTGCGCAGTGACATCGGCGTCGCGCCCTGCCGCCGGTGTCGTGAGACGCGCCTAGCGCGCCCGCGAAATGATGCGCGGGTGCGGTCGTCGAACACCCCATGCCGTTTCGACCGCTGTCCGCTCTGGCGCTCTCGCTCGTCGTCACGCTTCCCTCCTTCGCGATCGCTGCCGAGCAGACGCCGGCTCCGGAAGCGGCGCGCATCGAAATCCAGCTGAGCGATGCGCAGGGGCATCAGATCGAAATGATCGGACAGCACCTGACGTGGAACGAGACGCATCGACTCGCGGAGAAGGTCGATGACCACTCGTACGATGTCGCGATCGCGGTGAAGCGTGGCGAGTCGGGCAAGCTCACCGTCGCGCTGACGTACGAGAAGGACGGCACGAAGATCGTCGAGAAGCGCGACGTGCGTGCGAAGCTGGCGGAGCCGGTGAAGCTGACCGCCGGTGATGCGCAGGTCGTATTCGTCGTGCGTGCCGAGCCGCCGCGCGCGAAGCTCGACGTCGGGGGCACCGACGATCCGCTCGGCGGGATCTGACTCGTTCGCGAATGCGAACGTGTCAGGTGAAGTATTTCGCCGAAGGCGATCAGCGACTGCGACCGGAGGGCGCTGTCGCAATCAGATACGCCCGGCCTCTCGGTGAGAGCGCGTAGCCGACCTCGAAGCTCTGCGTCAGCCCGAGGCGCTTGAGCTTTCGGATGTCGGCCTTGAGCTCGAGCTTCTCGCGGCCGAGCTCCTCCGCGAGATCGGCTGCGCGCACCTGCGGACGGCGCTCGATGATCGCGAGCGTCACCGCGGTCCACGGCGTGCCTTCGTCCATCTTCGCGAGCTTCTTTCGGATCGTCGCGATCGCGTCTTCGTCGAGCGTGTCGTCGAGCGCGATCTCGACGCGGTCACCGTCACCACCGTGGTGCAGCTCGACGCGATACACCTCGGTGTCCGCGGCGAGCGGGCCGAGCTCCGCCAAGTAGTCGAGCAGCTCCTTGCGCGATGCGAAGCCCGAGCGCTCCGCGTCGCTCGCTGTGATCGCGCGGCACTTCACGAGCCGCACGTCGTCGACCTGCAGCACACCGATCGGGTGACAGCGATAACGCCCGCCGACCTTGACGTGCGGCGACTTCCACCGCCGGAACGTCAGCGTGATGCGGCCGCTCTGCAGGCCCTCCCAGAACGGCTTCTTGAACAGCAGCATGGCTCCGCGTCATCGTAGCGGCACCGGGCCGACGGCGCGTAGTGACACGTCCGTCGCGAAATGGCGTGGGTTTGACGAGCGGCCGCGGCATCACTAGGATGCGCCCCACCACCGATGCGCGACCGCGAGCCAGGCTTCCGTCCCGCCGTGCTGCAGGGCGAGAAACGCTTCGAAGGCAGCCCGCCTTCGCTGGTGCCGTCGACGTGCATGCTCTCGCCGCTGCCGGCACCGCACTCCGAGCGCGCCCGCTTCCACGCGGTCAACGAGCCGCCGGACGAGCCTGCCTAGGCGCCCGTCCGAGTATTCGCGCGCATGCATAACGTCGCCCTCGGCGACCATGGCGGCGTTGCTCGGCGCTCGAAATACGCTCGGTATTCCTTCGGCCTCGCGTCTTGCCCTGGTCGCCGATGACAACGTTCTGCATACACGCG
>DASZPU010001086.1:0-7086 GCA_035550195.1 Nannocystaceae bacterium | reverse complement strand
CGCGCTCACGGCCTGCATGCGGAAGCTCGTCGCGATACTCAACGCCGTCATGCGCGATGGTCGCTTCCTACCTGCCGAGGAGGCTGGTTGACACGGTAGCTACCCCCGGCGGCAAGAGCCGCCGCCGCCGCTGTGCGGCGGAGCCTCGAACGACGGCGCCGCCTTTGGCGTCGTCGTCCTTCGGGCTTGCTTGTGGCGTGATCGGGGGGACGCGTGGGGACGCGCGTGCACGCGCGGGCCCGTCGGCGTAGGCTGGTGTGCCATGGCGGATGCGCTCTTCGATCGACTGCCTGCTCGCGTCACGCTCGCCGCGGTGTTGCTCGCGGGGTGCATCGCGCTGCCGTTCTCGCCCGACCGCGACGTGAGCCTGTTGCGGCTGCTCATCTCGGCGTGGCGCGAGGATTGGTTCACCGGCACGTTGCTCGCGCTCGTGCTCGCCGCTCCGCATGCGTTCGCGGCCGCGCTCGTGCTCGCGAGTCGCAGCAACGGTCGGTGGTCGACGGCCGCAGTGAAGGGCTGGGTCACGCTCATGCAGGCCGAGCTCGTGCTGCTCGGCATGATCGTGCTGCACGAGCTGAAGAACGCCCGTGAGATCCGTGCACCGTGGGCGCTGATCGGCTTCGCGTTCGTCACCGCGGCTCGCTTCGCCGGTCGCGTCGCGAGCACCGATCGCGACTCCGGCGATCTGCGCTTCTGGGCGCGCTGGGGCGCGCTGCTCGTCGTCGGCGTGCTCGGCTGGTGCGAGCTGCAGATCATCGGTCGCGGCGAGGCGGGCATGTGGCTGCACGCGACGCTCGCAGCTGCGTTCGCGCTCGCTGCGATGACGCCGCGGCGCTGATCACTTCGCCGGTCGCAGCGCGCCGCAGAACGCGACCTCGCTGCGATAGCCCTCGGCGTCGTAGCTGCGCACGCCGAACAACCAGTCGTCCTTGTGCAGCGGCAGCGTGATCGTGGTCGCGTTGCCGGCATCGCGCGCGTGCTGCCAGTGCCCATCGGTGGTCGCGCGCCAGACCACCTCGTAGCCCGCGACATCGGGCTCGGGCGCGGGCGCCCAGGTGATCGTCGTGTCCATCGTGAGCTCCGCCGCGATCACCTTCGCGTCGGCCGGCGCCGACGGTGCATTCGCGAGGTGCACGAGCGTCGCCGCGACCATGCGCGTGAGCTCGGCGAGATAGTGCGGATCGACGTGCTCCGCGGTGTCGCCGAACTTGCGGCCGTTCTCGACGCGCACGTCCTGGTGCTGGCGATCGTACTCCTCGCCGAGCTCGGTGAAGCGCAGCGCGGCGAAGCCCTGCTCGGCGAACGCGGTGTGATCGCCCCCGCGCAGGAATCGATCGGGCCGGAACACCAACATCGGTTGCACTGCGGTGTGGTGCCACGCGGCGACCATGGCGACGTGACGCGCCAGCTCGCGCGAGCGCGAGTCGCTCTCGCCTCCGAGCGTGCGCAGCTCGGAGATCGCCGCGGCGTCGGCCACCATCGGGATGCCCTCGGAGAACACGCGGATCGCATCGCGGCGCACGCTGCCATCCGGCATGCTCGGATCGCCGACGATGTCGAACGACAGCACCGCGCGCACGTCGGTGCCGTTGTGCTTCGCGGCCTTCGCGTGCGCGCGCGCGCCGACCAGGCCTTGCTCCTCGCCCGCGGTCGCGACCAGCACGATCGTCGCGTCGAGCTGTCGAGGTGCGAGCACGCGCGCGAGCTCGAGCAAGAGCGCGACGCCCGAGCCGTCGTCGTTCGCACCGGGCGCGTCGGACGTCGCATCCATCGGATCCGACGCGCGCGAGTCGTAGTGCGCGAGCACGTAGTAGTGCCGCGACGCGGCCGCGGGGAGCGTGCCGGGCAGGGTGGCCACGACGTTGACGACGTCGACCTCGCGATCGATGCGCTTGCCGTCGGGCTTGGTGCGATGCGAATCGAACGCGACGGCCAGCGGAGCTGCGCCGCCGCGATCGATCGACGCCGCGGCGAACCGCTCGTGGATCCACTTGCGCGCCGCACCGATGCCGCGCGTCGGCGATACCGTGTCCGACAGCGTGTGGCGCGTGCCGAAGCCCACCAAGCGATCGACCGACGCGCGCAGCTCCGCGGGATCGACCTGTGCGATCACCTTGGCGATGCCGGCGGGCGGCGCAGGCTCGGGTAGATCACCTGGCCCTGCGTTCGCCACCGCGGGTGCGACGACGTCGGTGCGCGCGGGCGGCTGCGTCTGCGGCTCGGGGAGCTCGAGCTCGCGTCGGCAGGCACACGGCACGAGCACGATCGCGATCGCGATGATGCGGCGCATCGCCCCGAAAGCTAGCAGGCGCGGCGATGCAATGGTGATAGCCTCGTCGTCGAGGTGGCGGACGAGACGACGCGGGCGTTCGTGGCCGGCGCGACCGGCTATACCGGTCGGGCGGTGGTGGCCGAGCTGCGTGCGCGCAGCATCGAGACCGTCGCGCACGTGCGCCCCGACTCGACGCGACTGGGCGAGCACCGCGAGCGCTTCGCCGCGCTCGGGGCCAGCGTCGACACCACGCCGTGGGAGGCCGAGCAGATCGGCGAGACGTTGCGCCGTGTGAAGCCGACGATCGTGTTCGCGCTGCTCGGCACCACGCGCTCGCGGGCACGTGCCGAAGGCATGGCCGCGCAGCAGGCCTACGCGCGCGTCGACTACGGGCTCACGAAGTGGTTGATCGACGCCGCCGCGACCTGCTCGCCGAAGCCGCGCTTCGTGTATCTCTCGGCCGCCGGCGTCACCGCGCAGAGCAAGAACGCGTACATCGCCGCGCGCGCGCGCGCCGAAGCGACGCTGCGGGACAGCGGTGTGCCGTGGACCATCGCGCGCCCCTCGTTCATCACCGGATCCGATCGCGAAGACGAGCGCCCGCTGGAACGTTTCGCCGCTGCGGTGGGCGACGGCGTGCTCGCGGTCGCGGGCGTGCTCGGGGCGTCGAAGCTGCGCGCACGTTGGCGCTCCACCGACGCGACCACGCTCGCGCAGGGGCTCGTCCGCGTCGGTCTCGATCCGGAGTTCGTCGATCGCGTCGCGCGATCCGAAGACCTGCGCTAAGGGTTGGCGAGCTCGGCGATCTCTTCGCCGGTCAGCGCGCGTCGCCAGATCTGCAGCTCGTCGATACCGCCGAGCAAGAAGTCGGACGGCATGCCCTGATCCCACGATGCACCGAAGTTGAGATCGTGCGCGGTGAGCTGGAGCGACGGCGCGTCGGCGGCCATCGTCTCCGCACCGGCGACGAAGAGTCGCATCGTGATGCCGTCCCAGGTCGCCGCGAGATGCGTCCACTCGCCGGCTTGCAGGAGCTCCGGCGCGGCGAGCTCGGCCCGGCCGCCGTCGGCGAACGTCATGTTCGCAGTGGCGTGGCCTTCTGCTTCGCGGCCGAGCTCGTAGGCGTCGAGATTCGTGACGTCGTCCAGCGGCTTGGCGACGACGCAGCGAAATCCGACCGGCTCGGCGTCCAGCATGACCCACGCGGCGAGCGTGAAGCCCGAGGCGGTCGCGAAATCGGGGTGGTCCGCGACGATCACGATGTCGTCGACGCCGTCGAAGAACGCGGCGTTGCCGACGACGCCGGGCATCGAGAGCGGGCAGCCTTCGCCTTCGCACACGCCGTCGTGGCCGTTCGCAGAGTCGAGCACGACGCCGTCGAAGACGTCCGCTTCGAATTGGTACCACGCCACGAGATCGGAGCCGGGCTCGCCGGTCGAGGCCTCACCGGTCGTCGGATCCGCCGATGTCGATGCGGGGCCGTCGTCGCTCGACGCGATCGTGGTCATCATGCCGGTCGAGTCCATGCTCGCGGTGGTGACCGCGTTCGTCGTCGTCGTGCTCGTCGACGTCGTGGTGCCGCCGGTGTCGGCGACGCCCGAGGGCACGCAGTGATCCGCGAGCCCGTCGCCGACCCAGTGGCCATAGCGGCGACCCGAGTCGCACGCATCGTCGGGGAAGCTGCACCAGCCGTCGGGCTCGCACGCGCCGTTCGGGCCGCAGTCCGCGGTCTGCTTGCACGCGAACACGTCGCGGCCGCAACCGAGCGCGATGCTGAGCGCGAGAACGGAGGAGCGCGCGCGCACCTGTACGACTATAACGCGTTCAGTCGGGTTGGTCGGTCGAGCGCACGAGCACGTCGTGTACCTGCACGTGCGGCGGCGCCGTGACGATCGTGCGCACGAGCTCCGCGACGTCGTCGGGCTCGAGCACCGTGAAGCGGCCGTAGGTGTGCGCGGCCGCATCGGGATCGCCGCTGTACACCTGTGCGAACTCGGTGCGCACGTAGCCGGGGCTCACCGCCGACACGCGGATCGGGCTGTCCTCGGCGCGCAGCTCCTTGCGCAGCGCCTCGAGCAGGCCGCGCACCGCGAACTTGCGCGCCGCATACATGCCGCTCTCGGCGGGCACGCGGTGCGCGGCCATCGACGACACGTGCACGATGTGTCCGGCGACGTCGCGGCGCTTCATGTCCGTGACCGCTTCGCGCGTGCAGATCGCGAGCGCGAGCACGTTGACCTCGAGCATCTCGCGGAATGCCTCGGTCGATCCCGACGACAACGGCGCGACGCGACCGAGCCCGGCGTTGTTGACGAGCAGATCGACGCCGCCCCAGCGCGCGCGCACCTCGGCGAACGCCGCGAGGATCTGGGCCTCGTCGCGCACGTCGCAGCCGATCGCGAGCGCGTCGGACATCTCCTTCGCGGTCGCCTGCAGTCGCTCCACGCGGCGCGCCAGCATCGCGACCTTCATGCCCTCGCGCGCGAGCATCTTCGCCACCGCCTCGCCGATCCCACTGCTCGCGCCGGTGACGATCGCGACCTTTCCCGCCAAGCGACTCGACATCGCGGGCGAGCATCGCACGTCACGGCGGTGCAGCGTCGGCGTGCGTCGTGCGGCCGGCGAGCGCGGCGAGCAAACGCGCCGTCGCTTCTTGGAGCGCGGCGAGCATGGGATCGCGTGCGTCGGGCGGGGCGAAGCGGCAGGCCTCGTAGGCGCGCGCAAAGCTGCGCAGCTCGGCCGCGATCGCGGGCTCGCGCTCCGCGACGCGCGAGCAGAAGCCGAGCGCGGACTCGCCGGGCTGCGCGACCCAGCCGCGCCGCGACAGCTTGCTCGACACGCGCCGCCACAGCGTGGTCTCGGTCGCGATGCGCACGCGGCTGCGTCGACGCCAACGTGCGAATGCCCAGCCGACGATCGCGACGCCGACCGCCAGCACCAGCAATCGGCGCCAGCGCTCGAGCCCGGTCTGCCCGGCTCGATCGCGCAGGCCGAGGTTCTCGAACAGCGTGAGCTGCTTGCCCAGATCGTAGTCGACGACCCACTCGAGGTACGCGTTGCGGGCCGCATCGATCAGCTCGGCGGCGGCGGGCCACAGCGAAGCATCGTCGCCGGCGACGAGCCCCGACGGCGGCGTGGGATCGACGGTGACCCAGCCGAGCTCGCCCATGTGCACCTCGACCCACGAGTGCGCGTCGGCCTGGCGCACCGCGTAGTACTCGCCCACCGGATTCCAGTGCGCGCCGTAGTAGCCGTTGACGATGCGCGTGGGCACGCCGACCTCGCGGCCGAGCACGGCGAGCGCGGTTGCGAAGTACTCGCAGTGTCCGGCCTGCGTGTCGAACAGGAATCCCTCGAGTGGATCGGCGCCGTTCCGCACGCGATCGGAGACCGGATTGTCGAGCGAGTAGGCGAACGAGCCCAGGTGCACGACGAGCGCGTTCACCTTGTCGTAGCGCGTCGTCGCACCGGCGGTGAGGCTGCGTGCGAGCGCACCGACGTCGTCCGAGAGCCCGGTCGCGCGCGCGAGATACGGCTGCAGATCGTCGCTCGGTGTCGGATCGCCCTGCGCACGCAGCTCGTCCGTGCTCGGCACGCCGATGCGCGAGACGAACTGATAGCGCACCGGTCCGGGGGCCTTGTCGACGCGCAGCTCTTCGCTGCGTCCACCGCGGATGCGGGCGCGCGACTCGATCGGTCCGCGTGGAGCGATGCGCACCGCGAGTGGAGCGCTCGCGGCGAAGAGCACGTCGACGCCGATGTCCTCGAGCGTGACGGTGGCGAACAACACCTCGAGCGAGCGTTCGAACCCGGGGATCTCGACGATCTCCGGCGACGCTCGCCCTCGGCTCGAGCGCAGCGGGATCCGTCCGCCCGAACGCAGCGCCTTGTAGCCGTAGGCCGCGTCCGCGATCTCGACCTCTTCGTCGTCGGCGTGGAACCACCGGCCGCCGGCGTAGGCGTCGAAGCTGCTGCCGCGCAGGTGCCACGTGGGTCGTGGTCCCCACGCGTCGCCTTCGGTGAGCTCGATGCGCATGACGACGGTCGCATCGCTCTTGATGCGGCCGAAGTCGCCCAGCTCCACCGTGTTCGAGAAGCCGCTCTGGCTGTCGCGCGCGAGGCCACCGCGCAGGAACACGCCGACGCCCCAGCGCGGGAACACGACGAAGGTCACCACTGCACCGATGCCGGCGATCGCTGCGACCTGCACCGCGGCACGCCACAGGAACGCGCGCGCACGCATGCCCTCGCGTCCGACGGTGACGGCGGTGCGCAGCCCGAGGCGCTCGCCCTCGGACACGAGGTGGTTGAGCAACAGCGTCATCGTGGCGACCACGAGGTACGCGGCGAAGAGCAGCGGGTAGTTGATGCCCGCGTTGATCACCGCGCCGGCGACGATGAGCAGCGAGCCGAGCAACAAGAGCTGCATGTGCTCGCGCGTGCGCTGGCGGTTGAACAGTCGCTGCACGACGAGCAGCAAGAGGAAGTCGACGCCGGCGTCGAGGATGTCGCCGCGCAGCACCGCGCGCGCGAGCGTGGCGAAGAGCGCCATCGCGATGCCGATGGTCCACAGCCGCTCGGACGATTTCGAGGTGACCGGCGGCAGCGGGCGCACGAACGCGAGGATGGCGAGCACGGTGGCGATGCCGAGCGACCACGGTGCGACGCCGTCGGCGAGCGCGACGGTGGCGGTGGCGATGGCGATCTGCAGCACGCTGCAGCGATCGCGCAGGCGCTGCAACGGGCCGTGCATCGCGATCGGTGCTTCGCTCATGCGGCGGTGCCTCCGACGATCGCGAGTCGATCGAGGATGC
>DASZPU010001085.1:0-5641 GCA_035550195.1 Nannocystaceae bacterium | reverse complement strand
TTCGATCTGCGGGAGGTAGATCGCGAGCGCAGCACACACGCCGAGCAGACCGAGCAGCAGCACCCAGTTGACGCGCGACATGAGGCCTTTGTCTTTCGCGTCGCCCATCGCATCGCCGAGATCGCGCTGACCACCCGCGGCGGTGTGCGACGACAGCACGACGATCAGCGCGCCGCCCTTGCCCTTGCCGGCGGGGCCGGGCACGCGCCCGATCGCACCGATGCGCGCATCGAGCCCGTCGCCGACCGTGAACACCTTGCTCGCACCTTCGTCGGGCGCGTCCTCGTCGTGCTCGGCGGCGAGCTTCTCGATCTCGGCGGAGACCGGCTGATCGCCGATGATGTCGCCGACCAACTTCTTGTTGCGCACGATGCCCGCGGGGTGCTGCGTGCCGAGCACGCGTCGCACCAGCGAGCCCGCACCGATGCGCAGCGGCTCGAACGCGATGAGCTTGCGTCCGCGTTCGTCGGCGCGCCCGACGTGCACGACCTGCAGCTGTCCACCGAGCGTCAACGAGAACATCGCGTCGCGCTCGGGCGTGAGCTCTTGATACGGCGCGCTGCCGATGAGCTCGGTGAGCAGCGGCTCGCCGACGCCGGAGACCGCGACGATCGCACCGGTGGTGTCGACGATCGCGAGCGTCATGTCGGAGTCGTTACCGACGCGCACACCTTCGGCGGCCTCGGTGAACGCTTGCGCGAGCGGGATCTTCTCCGCCGACAGCTTCGCTTCTTGCTCGGGCGTGCGCGCGAGCGCCTCACGCAACTCGGGATCGAGCTGCACCGACGGCGCGAGCCTCACCGGTGAAGAGAGGATCTGCGCATCGAGTGCGACGATGCCGGCTTCGGTCACCGCACGCAGTGCCGTGCGATCGGCGTCGCTGAAATCCTGACCGCTGCCTTGCGAGAGCAAGAACATGCCGCCCAGGCAGAACGTCGCGAGCGCGGCCAGCAGGACGCCCCAGATCCGGGTCAGCAGCACGTCGCGGTCAGTGTAGGCCCGATGGGGTCACGGCCGCAATTGTCGACGATCGATCCGTCGCAGCGTGACACATGCAACGGAGGGCGTGCCGGGGTCGACCGCATGCTCGTGCGGAACACGGCGCTCTGGATCCTCACCGTGGTCGCCATCGTCGGCGGCCACATGCTGAGCGCGGCTGCAGAGCCCCCCATCATCGCACGAGTCGTCGCGTGCTGCAGCGTCATTGCGCTGCTCGCTGCCCTCTTTGCGTGTTTCGCCCGCACGGCGCGTTGGCATCGAATCGCGTTCGCGGTGGTCGTGCTCGCGCTCGCGCGTGGTCTGGGCGCGAGCGACCGCGCGGCTGCCTTCGCCTGGCCCGCGGCGCGTGCAGATCTCCGCCCGGGCGTGCGCACGTTCGTCGTCGAGGGGGCGAGCTCGCCGGGCGCGTCGTGCCACGTGCTCGCCCATGAAGGTGATCACGGGCCAACCTTCGCGCTCGAGCTCCCGATCGGGCTGTGCCCGCTCGGCCATGGCGCGAAGGTCCACGTACCTGCGGACGAGATCGTCGTGCGCGCGGGTGCGAGCTGGCCCGGCGGCGCCGACCCGCACGCGGTCGCCCGGGCCCGCGGTGCGAGCGGCTCGCTGTCGGCCGAGGTCGCGTGGCGCGGTGCTGCGGGCGAGCGTGGCTACGGTTGGTGGATCGCGAAGCTGCGCCAACGACTGTGGACGATCGGTCGCGTCGACGCGCCGCGTGCGTTCGTGGTGGGCAGCCTCTTCGGAGCACGGGCTGCGCTCGCACCGGTGCCGCGTCACGAGCTCGCGATCGCGGGGCTCGGTCACCTCGTCGCGGTGAGCGGCATGCAGGTCAGCCTCATCGCGTGGCTGTTGCATCGCGCGTGGTTGCGCGTGCTCTCGCCGGTGGTGGGATCGATCGGTCTCGCGTTCGCGCTCGCGGCGATTCCGATGCTCGCGTACGTCGGGCTCGTCGGTGCGGAGGCGCCTGCCGTGCGCGCGGCGATCATGGTGCTCGCGGCCGGGCTCGCGGCCGCCGTCGGTCGGCCCGCGCACGGGCTCACGGTGCTGGCGTGGACGTCGGTGGTGATGCTCGCGTGGCGGCCCGCGTGGGCGTTCGACGTGGGCTTCCAGCTGTCGATCGCGGCGATGGCCGCGATCGTGCGCGCGCCGTCCGACGCCGGCCTCGTGTTGCAGAGCTGGCGCGTCGGTTGGGCGATCGTGCCGGTGCTCGCGCTGTGCTTCGACGAGACCGGTGCGTGGGCGGTGCCGGCGAACCTCGTCGCCGTGCCCGTGTTCGCGCTGTGGATCACGCCGATGGGCATCGCGGGTGCGATCGCGTCGCCGTGGCTCGGCGCGATCGCGTGGTGGCCGGCCGAGCGCGGTGCACAGCTCGTGTTGGATCTCGCGCACGGCTTCGCGATGCTGCCGCGTGTTCCCTACGACGCCGTGGCGATCGTGGCCGTGCTCGCGTTGGTGCTGCGCGTGTGGCCGCGCGCATCGCAGCGCGCGTGGGTGCAACGCTGGGCTCCGTCGACGCTCGTGTGCGGCGTGGTGCTGGGCGCCTGGGTCGTGCGCGCGAGCGCATCGCCGACACCCGCCGCGGATGCACAGTGGATCGTGCTCGGTCCGAAGCGCGCGCCCACGGTGATCGCTCGGCAGCCGGACGGTGCCGCGTGCATCCGCGATCCCGGTGGCGCGCCGTCGGCGTGGCCGGGCCTCTTGCGTGCGCTCGCGATCGACTCCGTCGGCGCGCTCGAGCCCGAAGGTGCGCCGCACACGGTCGCGTTGGAGGGCGAGCTCGATGCGATCGGCCGCTGGCACCCACGCGAAGGCTGCGTCTGGCCCGACGACGCGGCGATCCGTCGCGCGCACGCGAGCTGTCGCCGCCACACCGCCGGACGCGGAGATCTGGCGGCGGTCGGCGAAACCATGCTGAGCTGCTTCGCCGACGGCCGCTGGCAGGCCCTACACTGAATCGAGATCACCGATGGCTCCGCCCAGATCGATGGTGCCCCAGCTGTTCGAGTCGAGCGGCGCGCATGCGGGGCGCGTGCACGAGCTGCCCTACGGTGTGCACGTGCTCGGACGCGCGAGCGAGGCGAGCATCGTGCTCGATCACGAAGACGTGTCGCGTCGCCATGCCGAGCTCGATGTCGGGCCCGACGGTGTGATCGTGAAAGACCTCGGCAGCAAGAACGGCGTGCGCGTCGACGGCGAGCGCGTCGAGGGCACGCGTCGCGTGATGCACGGGCAGAGCATCGCGCTCGGCGAGCTCGCGCTCGTGCTCAGCCATCCCGCGTCGCAGGTGAGCCACGCGCTCGCGCGCGCGGGCGAGACCACGATGACGGCGACCTCGACCGCCGACGAGACGTCCCCCGGTGGCCTCGGTCTGCTGTTGCCGCTGGCCGGCATCGTCGTGTTCGGTGGGTTGCTCGCCGCGATGCTGCTCCTTTGATAGATCACGGGTCGTGGATCCCGGCGCGCTCTCGCGACTGCCCAAGATGGACAAGGTGCTCGACGCGGCGCCGCTTCACGACGCGCCGTGGCGTCGCGAAGTGATCAAGCGCGTCGCGGAGACGATGCTCGCGTCGTTGCGCGAGCAGCTGCGCGAGCAGCCGACGCGCGAGGTACCGGATGCCGAGCGCATGGCGGCACGCGTCGCGGCGCGGCTGCGATCATTGGGGCAAGCGCACCCGCGGCCCGTGCTCAACGCGACCGGCGTCTTGTTGCACACGAACATCGGGCGCGCGCCGCTGTCGCGCGCGGCGATCGAGGCGATGGCGGGCGCGGCCGGTTCGTGTGATCTCGAGCTCGATCTCGAGAGCGGGCAACGCGGCTCGCGGATGGACTGGATCCGTCCGCTGTTGTCGGCGGTGATCGGTGCGCCCGACGTGCACGTCGTGAACAACAACGCGGCGGCGCTGTTGCTCGCGTGCACGGTGCTGGGGCGTCCGGGTGGCGTGGTGCTCTCGCACGGACAGATGGTGGAGATCGGCGATGGCTTCCGCGTCGCGACGATGGCGGCCGCGGGCGGCTGCGCGGTGATCGGCGTGGGCAGCACGAACCGCACGCACCTCGCGGACTACGAAGCGGCGCTCGCGAGCGGAGCGTCGGCGATCCTGTGGGTGCACCTGTCGAACTTCGAGCAGCACGGCTTCGTCGCCGAGGTGGCGCTGCGTGATCTCGCACTGCTCGCGCACGCGCGCGGCGTGCCTTTGATCGCGGATCTCGGCAGCGGCTCGCTCGGCGGAAATCTCCCGGAGCGCGAGCCCACGATCCATCACTACCTCGCGGCGGGGGCCGATCTCGTGCTCGCGAGCGGCGACAAGCTGCTCGGTGGCCCGCAGGCCGGCATCATCGCGGGCGGTCGTGATTTCGTCGCGCGGCTGCGCAGCCATCCGATGACGCGCGCGCTCCGTCCCGACAAGACCACGCTCGCAGCACTGCACGCGACGGTCGTCGCACACGGGCAGCGCGACGTGCCGGAGTTGCCGCTGCAGCAGATGGTGGCGATCGACGTCGCGACGCTGCGTGCACGTGCCGAGGCGTTGGTCGCTCGCTTGGCGCTCGACGAGGGCGCGAGCATCGTCGAGCACGACGCGACGCTCGGCGGCGGCAGCTTGCCCGGCGATCGCATGCCCAGCATCGCGGTGCGCCTGAAGCTCGAGCGGATCGAAGCGTTCGCGAAGCGACTGCGCACCGGCGACCTACCGGTGGTGGGCCGCATCGCCGACGGTGCGCTGCACCTCGATCTGCGCACGATCGATCCGCGCGACGACGAGCTGCTCGCGAGCGCGCTCGAGCGCGCGCTGGTGATCGAAGCCCCGCGGTGAGCTACAGCAGCGCGCGGATGGCCTTCGTGACCTTGCGGGCGCGCCAGCGCTGCAGGTAATGCCCGGCGTCGAGGAGCGTCTGCTCGCCGTCCTCGGCTTCGTCCGCGATCTCGCGTTGCATCGACACTTTCAGATCCATGCGCGCGCGCGAAACACCGTTGAGACGCGTCGCGGTCAGCACGCGCACCGGATAGTCGCCGAGCGCTCCGGCATCGTTCATCTGTTCGGAGGCTGCGGCGAACCCCTCGTACTCCGCACGGAACACGTCGCTTTCCTTGGCGAGCACCGCAGCCGGCACGCCGCACTGGTCGAGCCCCCGATCTTCGCACTCTTCGAGGAAGTCGGCCGGACGCGTGTCGACCAGCACGAGGCCCGCGACCTCGTCGGCGTGCTGGCGTGCGAACAGCTCCATGTACGCGCCACCGTTCGAGTGGCCGACGAGGATGTACGGCGGTGCGATTTCCTGCTGCGCGAGCAACCCGTGCAGATCCTCGACGATGTGCGCAGGGTCGCGCGGCGCGGTCGTCGGGTCGCTGTCGCCGTACCCGGGTCGCGAGTACGCGAACACGCGCGTGTTCTCGGACACCTCGCTCGCGACGCGATTCCAGCGATCCCAGCCGTCGCCGAGCCCGGCCTCGAACACGACGGTGGTCCGTCCGTCGCCGGCGTCGACGATCTCGACGTCGCGACCTTGGTACTCGACGATCTCGGAGTCGAGGCGACCGCACGCGGACAAGAAGATGGAGAGCGCGAGCGCGGCGCGAGCGATGAGCTTGTTCATGCTCTCGGTGTACGACCGGGCGCCGGGACGCACTTGAACGAAAGGGCCGCGA
>DASZPU010001084.1:0-2302 GCA_035550195.1 Nannocystaceae bacterium | reverse complement strand
AACACCCGGTGGGCGCTCGCGTGGTGATCGTCGACCGCGAGCGACGGCAGGTTGCAGTCGGGCACGAGCACCGCGGAGTTCTCGACGTCGTCGATGTACTTGCGCCGTGTCTGCCCGGGATCGAGCACCCACTGCGTGCCGTTGGCGTCGTCGTACACGACCTTGTAGGCCACGAGGCCCGGCGCGAGCTCGAGGGTCGCCCGCCACGTGTCGCCTTCGCGCTCCATCGCGACGGCGCTCGCGAGCTCGAAGTCTTGCCACTCGCCGGCGATGCGCACCGCGTCGATGCCGGGCAGATCGTCGAACACGAACTGCGTGGGACAGACGTCGACCTCCATGCCGCCGGTGGGATCGCCGGTCGTCGCAGTGCCGCTCGAGCCACCCGACGAATCCGCCGTGGCATCGGTGGTGGAGGGCGCCGTGGTCGCGGACGGATCGTCGCTGGTGACCGGGATCGTGGTCATCACGTCGTCGCCGGAGCTCTCCGACTCGCCCGCGCGCGAGCTGTCGTCACCGCACGCCGCGATCGCGATCGCAGACGCGAGCACGAGCTTTCGCCGCCGCACCAGCAGCAGCAAGGCCGCGAGCCACCATGCGCGCGGACTACCGTGACTCGAGCAACCGCACCCCCCGTCGGCGCTGTCGCACTGTCCACACTCGGCGACGCCCTCGTCGCTCGCGTCCCCTTCGGTCGCAGCGCTGGTCGACGACGCGCTCGCGGTTGCGCTCGCGCTTCCGCTTCCGCTCGCGCTGCCGCTGCCGCTGCCGCTGTCGTCCGCCGAGCCACTCGATTCGCTGCCGCTCGAGCCCCCGGTGTCGGCGTTGCCGTCGTCTTCGAAGAACGCGCCGCACGCGGGCTCGATCGCCGCGCCTTCGCGATGCGCGAGCGCGAGCAGATACGCACCCGCACCGAAGCCGAGCATCGGCGTGTTGAACTCGTAGGTGCCCGACGTCTCGTGGTAGGTCTCGGCCATCATCGCGTAGTTCACCGTGGACTGTGCGGTCACCCAATCGAGGATCGCGTCGCTGCGCGCGGCATCACCACCGCCGCGCGTCGCGATCGCACCGCGCAGATCGGTGACCACCCACTCCGCGCTGTCGTAGTCGCTGCCCCAGGGCGACAGGTCTTCGCCGCCGCCGTGATCGTAGCGGTCGTCGTTGCGCGACCAACCCACTTCGCTGGCCTCGGTGAGCAAGTGCTGGTCGAGCGCGGCGATCGTCGCTTGCGCGATCGCTCCCGCGGGATCGAAGAGCCCCATCGCGATCGCGTCGAGCACGGCCGCGTCGTGGTAGCCGTCGCCGCTCGCCAGCTCTTCCGTGTTCGACGCGAGTGCGAGATCACGATCGACGAGGCGCTCCGCGATCGCAGCCCGCAACGCGATGCCGGCGTCGCGATACGTGCTCGCACGCGCATCGTCGCCGACGCGCTCGGCCAGCTCCGCCGCATCGCACAACCCGCGCGCCGCCGTGATGTTCGTGTACGCCCAGTGGCGCTCGCGCCCGTTCCAGTGCGTCTCCCAGATCGACGAGTCCGGGCGCAAGAGCCCGGTGTCGGCTTCGATCAGCGCGACGATCGGATCGGCGACCTGCGTCGCGACGGTCTCCCACTGCTCGCCGAGCAGCGCATCGTCGCCGCTCGCGACGACGTAGTTGCGCAGCGCCCACAGGAACAGTCCGAAGCCGTCGAACTCGAGGTTGGGCCCGAACTCGTTGAAGTCGGTCTCTTCGACGCCGAAGCCGAGGTAGCGCACCAGCGAGATCAGATACGGGGGTAGGCCGTAGCCCGCGAGCTCTTCCCAGTCGACGAAGCGCCCGCTCTCGGCGGCGAGATAGAACGACAAGCCGGCGCGCGCCTGATCGTGCATGCCGATCGCGGACATCGCCGTGATCGCGTACGCGCCGTCGCGGATCCACGCGTACGTCCAGTTGCCGGGCGGCAGGCTCGCGAGCACGGCGCCGTGGCCGTGATGCGCGACCTCGGCGGGCAACGCCGCAGGCGCGTCGATCGACGGCAGTCGCGTGCGTCGCACGCTGCCATCTTGATCGAGCCACTCGCGCAGGTAGTAGCTGCTCTCCTGCACCTGGCCCATGCGCAGCATCGCCGCGGACTGCCGCGCGATCGCAGCTTCGTACGCGTCGCCGGCGGGCAGCGTGAGCGCGCCGGTGAACGACGCCCAGTCGTCGCGCTCGTGCTGCACGACTTGCTGTGCATCGCGCCCGTCGATCCACGCGGTGATCGCAGCATCGACATCGTCGCCGGCGAACGGATCGCCGTGGTGCGCGAGCACGAGGCCCACCCACG
>DASZPU010001083.1:0-19046 GCA_035550195.1 Nannocystaceae bacterium | reverse complement strand
GCTTGAAGTCGCGGTGCACGAGCCCGGATTCGTGCGCGGCCGCCAGGCCTGCGCCCGCCGCCGCGTACATCGCGAGCACTTCCATGCGGCTGCGCGGCGCCTCTTCGAGCCAGCAACGCAAGGTCGTGCCGTCGACGAGCTCCATCGCGACGACCGGTGCGCCTTCGTGCTCGCCGACCTCGTGCACCGCGACCACGTTGGGATGCGCGAGCTTGGCCATCGCCTGCGCTTCGCGACTCAGGCGTGCGGTCAGCTCGGCGGCGTCGACATCGGCGGTGAGCACCTTGATCGCGACCTTGCGATCGAGCTCGGGATCGTGCGCCGCCCACACGACGCCCATCGCACCCGCACCGAGCCGGCGCTCGACCACGAAGCGACCGAGCCGCACCGGCGCCGCGTCGCCGCCGAACATGCGCTGCTGGAGACGCTCGCGGATGAGCCGGGTGTCGACCCCCTCCGCGCCGGTCTCGTCCGCAGCCACGACGCGAAGCGTCGATGGCCACGCGGGCGCCGTCAAGCGCCGATCAGCGTCGCGGCTTGCGACGGTGCTTGCGCTTGCGCTTGCGATCGCGGCAGTCGTCCTTCGACTGCGCGCCGCCCGTGGTGATCGCGACGCGCGTCTCGGCCTTCGGCTTGCCGGCGGTGGTGGGCTTCGTGGCCGGCTTCGGCTGCTTCTTCGCGCGCGGCCCCGCGTTCTTCACGTGCGTGTCGAGCCACCCGATGGTCTCGGCCAACACGTGCTCGATCGACTCGCGCGCGACGTAGCCGTGCGACTCGTGCGGCAACATCACGAGCTTCGCCGTGCCCCCGGTCCCACGGATCGCCTCGAACAGCTTCTCCGACTGCTGCGGCGTCGTGCCCGGGTTCGCATCGATCTCGCCGTGGATGATGAGCAGCGGCTCGTCGACCTCGTCGGCGTGCAACACCGGCGACAGCGCGAGATACGTCTTCTCCGCCTGGTAGAGCGTGCGGTGCTCGTTCTGGAAGCCGAACGGGCGCAGCGTGTGGTTGTACGCACCGCTGCGCGCGACGCCGGCACGGAACAGATCGGTGTAGATGAGCAGGTTCGCGGTCATCAATGCGCCGTGGCTGTGGCCGGCGACCGCGACGCGATCGCGATCGGTGACGCCGAGCTCGACCGCCTTGTCGATGGCCGCGCGCGCGTTCGCTTCGATCTGCTCCGCGAATGTGTCGTACGCACCTTCGGTGGGACCGATCACCGGCATCGCCGCATCGGCGAGCACCGCATAGCCCGCGAGCGCGAGGAACACCGGCGACGCACCGCCGACGCTGGTGAACTCCTGCGGCGAGCTACGCACTTGTCCGGCCGCGCTCGGATCGGTGAAGTCCTGCGGGTAAGCCCACAGCAGCGTCGGCAGCCGCGTGCCCTGCTTGTAGTCGGGCGGCAGGTACAGCGTGAACGACAGCGGCACGCCGTCGGCACGCTTGTACGTGACCAGCTTCTTGCCGACGGTGCGCAGGATCGGCGCGGGATCGGTGAACGCGGTCAACGCGACCGACGTCGAGCTGCGCGCCGCCTCGCCCTTCGCCGGCTTCGCGATCGCGGCGCCGAGCGTGCGACGAAAGACGTTGGGCGGATCGCTGGGCGTCTGCCGACGGGTGAGGAACGTGCCCGCTTCGGGATCGAGCGTGCCCGCGAAGCTCTCGAGCGCATCCTTGTCGGAGCGAAAGAGTCGCTCGGTGGCGAGCTTGTCGAGCGCGAGTCGATCGATGAACGGACGATAGCCGCCGGGCGTCGCACCGGAACCGCTGAGGAAGATCGCACCGTCGTGCTTGCGGATCACCGCGGTGCCGTCGGGCCGCACGCGATAGATTGGATTGCCGGGGTCGCCGTACTGGTCGTCGTAGTTGATGTCCCACACCAGCTTCGACGTGGGCTTGGCGGCATCGACGTCGACGAGCCGCGTGATGCGACGGTGCTTGTCGACCTCGAGCTCGTGCGCGAGCGCCTCGCTGCCGCCGTCGATCCACTCGAAGCCGGCGAAGCGTTGGGTCGTGCGCATGAGCTCGACCGCGGGCTTGCCGAACGGCTTGCTCATCACGCGGTCGCGCACCTTCGCGGGCTTGTGCGTGTCGCCGCCGTCGAGCGCTTCGACCCACAAGAGCGTCGCGGGAGCGGTGGTGCGCCACTGGTGATCGCGCGCGAAGGTGGGCACGCCGTCGATGGGCACCGCGTCCGCGACCGGCTGCTCGACCAGCTTCTCCTCGACCTTGCCGTCGCGATCCCACAGCTCGACGCTCGCAGCGAAGCGGCCCCACGCGCGCGTGAAGGAGTACGGGCGCAGCACCTTGCGCACGAGGATGTGCTTGCCGTCGGGCGACGGCCACACGGTGTCGAGCACCGCCGGTGCGCCGAGGCTCTGCACGCGCCCGCTCGGCACGTGCACGCTCACCAGCTGACTGGTCATGTAGTACTCGAACAGATCCGCATCGTGTGGCGTGCGCAACAAGTCGCGCGACTCATACGTGCTGCTCGCGCTCGCGACCTGCTGGCTCTGCTGCACGCGCGGCCCGGGTGGCGCGATCGCAGCAGCCGGCGCAGCCTTGCGTCCACGCGGCACCGACTTCACCAGCAGCGTGCGCTGATCGGTCAGCCACCGCAGCTCGCCACCGAGCAACGGGTTCACCTGCACGCCGGGGATCCGTCGTGCCCGTGCAGTCGCGATGTCGACGACCCACAGATCGACGCCGGTGTCGGTGACGTTGGTGAACGCGATCAGCGTGCCGTCGGCGTTGCCGACCATGCTGTCGATGCGTGCGTCCTTCGGCAGCTTGATCTTCTTCGGCGCACCTTCGGGCAGCGGCTGCAGCGTCAACGCGATCACGCTGCCGTCGCCGCGTCGCGCGTTGTTGCGCGGCTGCACGCGCACACCCGCGAGCTTGAGCATGGGCTCCGCCAGCTCGGCGATCGGCGGATAGCGACGCGACTCGAACAACACGAGATGACCACCGGTCGAAGTCGGGAACGCGCCCGGTATGCTGGGCGCATCGAGCACGCCGCGGATCTCCGCAGGCGCCTTCTCGTAGCCCGGCTCCGCGTGTGCAGCGGCGGGCAACCACGACAACATCAGCATCGCGAGCGCGAACAACATCGGACGCATGGCAGGACCCGTCCTACCAGAGCGTCATCGCTCACGCCACCGCTTCACCGAGATCGGCGATGAGGTCCGCGAGCGCATCCGAAGGCTCGGGCAGGCACGGCATCTCCGTGAGCGTCACGTGGCCTCGCTCCAGCAGTGCGACGACCGCCGAGAACGTGCGGAAGCGGCCGATCATCGCGCGTTCGACCAACGCTTCGATCGTCGTCATCCCGTCGCAGCACTCGAAGACGTGGCGCGCGTCGAGCCACTCGGCCTCGGCCGCAGGATCGGGGTCGTCGAAGAAGTCCCACGATTGCTCTTCGTCGTCGGCGGGCGCGCGGCGCTCCACCGGCTTGTCCGGCCGGGCACCGGGCCGGGACGTGGGCACGACCACGCGATCGAGGTCGCCGATCGCCGCTTCGACGCGCGGGCCTTCGTCGGAGCGACGCGCGAGCTCCAACAACAGGAAGCCGGCGTCGCACGCCGCCGTCGTAGGGAGCTCGTCGGAGATCCAACACAGCGCGCCGGTCATCCACAACAAGCTGGCGCCGGGCACGTCGCAGCGTGAGATCGCAGTGAGCGCGTGCTCGAGCAAGAACGTGCGGCAGGGATCGATGCGTACGCCGCTGGGCTCGGTGAGCCACAGCGTGCTGCCGACGCGGCGACGATGGAACTCGAGCACCCAGCTCGCGCACTGTCCCAGCTCACCGGCCGCGACCGCACCGACCGCAGCGCCGTCGCGCAACATCAATGCGAGCGCGCCGTGACGCTCGGGATCGCCGAGCACGAGCAAGCCGCTCGGACGCGCCGCGATGATCGTCGCGATGAGCTCCGCGAGCGAGCCCGCTGCGCCGACGCGGGCCGACAGCGCGGTGACCTTCGAATGATCGCCGACGGCGACCAGCGCACGCCCGTCGACGAGCACGAGCTTGCCGTTGCCGCCGAGCTCGGCCGCCGTGCACGCGATGATGTCGCCCAGATTCGACACGAAGGGGTCCATCCGGGATCTCGACCGCGTGGCCGCCGAGGTTGAGCGCAACGAACGGCCCGGTTTCGGGCGCGCTGTCCCGCGAAGGGCCGGCGCCCGGGCTCAAGGCGATCGCGATCACGCGCGATGCCGCCGCATGACCATGTCCGAAGAGTCGATCGAGCTCGCGTGCGACGCCGGCGTGCCGGTGTTGCTGGCGGCCACGCGCCGCGCAGCCCCCAAGCTCGAGCGCCTCGCCGAAGATCTGTTGGTCGCCGGCGCCGAGGTCGAGATCGTCTCGGACGTCGAGCATGCACCGTGCCGCTTCGGTGAAGCGTTGGTGCGACTCGATCGACCCGCCGTCATCGCGCTGTGCCACACGCACGACGACCTCGAGCTCGCGGCCGTGCGCGCGATGATCGGTGCAGAGCCGCTCGAACGGCATCGCCTCGTCGAGTGTCACGTCGACGATCGCGGCGGTGCGCGCACCGTGCTGCTGGCGATGCGCGACTTGGTGCGCGGCGCCGCCGAGCCTTCGCTTGCGGAGGTCATCGACGAGGTCCGCAAGAAGGGCGAGCCGATCACCGAGACGATCGTGCTGCCGCCGAAGCCGGGCGTGTCGGTAGCGAAGAAGCGCCGCAGTGCATGGGCCTGGGGTGCGGGCGCGGCCGCGATGGCCGCGACGACGATCATCGCGGTGGTGCTCGCCACCGATCCGCCGGCGCAGCCGCACGGCACCGATGCGATGGCGGCGACGCGCGCACCCGCTGCATCGACGCCCACGCAACTCGCTTCCCCGCGCGCGCAGACGCCGGTCGCCACGCAACCGCTCGCGATCAGCGAGCCGCTCGTGGTCGCGCCCGTGGATCCGCTGCCGCTCGTGCCCGCGCCCACTCCGAAGCTCGAGCTCGAGGCGCAAGGTCCCGCCGCCGACGCACCCGACGATCTCGAGCTCGCGATCCGTCGCGGCCGCGCGCTCGCGATCGATGGCCTCGTCGTGCACATGGTGACCGGCGATCGCGACTGGTTCCACGCGATGGACACGTGTCGCGGACGCGGCTTCTGGGGCACCAGTGGTTGGCGCGTGCCGAGCGTCGCCGAGCTGCGCACGATCGCACGCACCCGCAGCTTCCCCGATCGTCCGGCCTGGTCGACGCGACGCGGCGCGAGCGATGCGTTGGCCGCTGTCACCGTCACACTCGTCGGCGGCGCGACCGAAACGGTCGACAAGCATGCCGGTGACATCGCGACGATCTGCGTGAAGAGCCGCGCGTGAAGGATCCACTCCGTGTTCAGTAGCTCGTCATCCCTCTCCTCCTCCGGCCGCCCGAAGCTCTCGCTCGGGCCGCAGGACGTGCCGCCCCTCCCCGCCGCGCTCGCGGAGATCCTGCAGGTCGCCAACGACCCCGAGGTCTCGTTCGGCGCGCTCCAGCGCGTGATCGTGCGCGATCAATCGCTCGCGCTGCGCGTGCTCACCGTCGCGAACTCTTCGTACTACGGCGCGAGCCGACAGATCGACAGTGTGCGTGGTGCGGTTGCGCTGCTCGGCACCCGTCAGGTGCAGAACGTCGCATCGGCGCTCGCGCTCGCGCCGTCGTTCGAGTCCGAGCTCGGCCCCGGCCTGTGGCGTCACGGCCTGGCCTGCGCACTGTGGACCGAGAAGATCGTCGCGCACCTCGGTCTGCCGAGCATCGAGTCGCTGTTCACGTCGGCGCTCATGCACGACATCGGCATCGTGATGCTGCTCGCACGCGCACACGAACGCGCGCTGCCCTGCATCGAGCTCGCGCGCACGAGTGGTCGCCCGCTGCTCGACTGCGAGCGCGAGTTGCTCGGCTGGGATCACGCCGAGCTCGGCGCGAAGGTGTGCGAGAACTGGCGGTTGCCGGCCCGCATCGCCCAGCTCATCGCGGTGCACGAAGAGAAGCCCACGCGCGCCGACGTTGCGCAGGCCGTGCTCGCGCTCGCCGATCAGCTCGCACGCGGTCACGGCTGCCCCGAGCTGCCGTGGATGCAGGAAGCGATCGACTACGCGCCCGCTGCGAACGCGCTCGGCCTCGGCGACGCCGACATCGAGAAGCTCGCGGAACGTCGCGTCGAAGTCGACGGCGAAGTCGCGATCTTCACTTGAGTCGGAACTGTTCGACCAATCCGGTCGCGAACCTCGACAGTGCGCCGCCATCGGCGGGCTCGCCGTCGACGGGCCCGAGCAGCGGCGCCTGCCACTGGCACGCGTCGGCGATCGACCCGGTGATGAGCGTCGGGTACGGACGACGCGCGATCAGATTGATCGCCGAGGTGATCGCGCGCGCGGCCGGGACCCAGAAGCCGCCACCGAGCAGCACGTTGGTGGTGCACAACAGCCGCGGTCCGAGATCGCGGATCTGCTTGCCACCGATCTCGCGCGACTCCTGCGGCGCGTTGGTGTTCTCCTCGATGAGGTTCATCGTGCCGACCCCGCCGGGATAGCGCTCGAGCAGCTTCTCCGTCTCGGGAAACAGCGCGCGCACGTCGGGTACGTCGACACTCTCGCGCCAGCACGAGATCAACAGGTTGCGCCAGCACGCGACACCCATCCGCGGCGAAACAATCGTGAGCCCCGATCCTCGGTGCACCTCACCATGGTAGCCGCTCAACGGACGCCGCGGAACCGCAGCATATAGAGGATCGCTGCGGCGAGGATCCACGCCGCGCCGACGCCCACCGATGCGCGTACGTTGGGGTCGACCCACGTTCCGGCCACGATTGCGAGCTCCGCGAGCGTGAATGCGATGGGCACGATCGGCCACAGCGGCGTACGCAACGGCCGGGTGTGCCGCGGGCGTACGCGCACGAGCACCACCGAGGTGAGCCCGGTGACCGCGAAGAAGATGGCGTCGACGGCGACCACACCGTTGAGCAAGCGATCGATGCCGCCGGCGCCCGCGAGCCACAAGAGGCCGAGCGACACCGACGCGAGCAGTGCGATCGCGGCGACCGGCGTGCCGCTGCGCGAGTCGATGCGTGCGAACACGGCGAAGAAGCGGCGATCGGCTGCGAGCGCGTACACGAGCCGCGGGCCCGCGAGCAGCTGGGCATTGAGCACACCGAACGCCGACAACGCGACCGCGGCCGCGACGACACGACGGCCGGGCTCGCCTAGCACCACCGCGGTCGCGTCGGCGGCGATCGAATTGCTCGCCGCTGCGGCGTCGATGCCGAGCAGCTGCAGGTACGCCCAGTTCACCGCGAGGTAGATCGACACGATGACCACGACGCCGAGGAGGATCGCGCGCGGCAACACGCGCTCCGCATCGCGCACTTCGCCGGCGACCCAGGTCGCTTGCTGCCAGCCGCCGAATGCGAAGAGCGCGGGCACCAACGCCGCGAGCAGTGCGGTGGTGGTCGAGTCGGTCGGCGCGACCGCGGCGGCCTCGGGCACGGTCGCGGGTGCGAACGGTACGAGCATGCCGACGGCCGCGAGCGCGGCGAGCTTGCCGATCACCGTGAGGTTCTGGATGCGCGCGCCCCAACGCACGCCGATCGCGTTCGCGATCGCGAGCACGACGACCAGCGCGGTGGCGACGATCGCTGCACCGAGTGGCGAGAGCTCGGCACCGGAGGTCGCGACCGCGAGGTTCTGCGCGCACACGAGACCGATGACCGCGATCGCTCCGGCCTGCGTCGCGGTGGCGTTGCACACCACGTACACGAACGCGAGGCCGGGGCCGTACGCGTCGCGCAGCGCGGCATACTGCCCGCCGCTCTTCGGATACATGCTGCCGATCTCGGCGAGCGTGAGCGCGCCCGCGAGCGCGACCAAGCCTCCGATCACCCACGCCGTGAGTGCCAGCTCGACGCTGCCGGCGAGCGAGGCCACGCGCGCAGGTGTGAAGAAGATGCCGACGCCGACGCACGCACCGACGACCACCGCGGTGGTGTCGAAGAGCCCGAGCTCGCGGCGCAGCCCGTCTTCGCTGTCGTGTCCGTTCTCGCTCACTCGGACGGGCCGGGCGCGATTGTAGACGTTGCGGCGGGTCCGTCACATCCGGACCTCGCGCCGACTCGGTCCGGTCGAAGGGGTGACGACCATGACCCGACTCTCCGCTGCGCTGCTGCTCGCCCTCGCCACCGCATCGGCCATGCCGTCCGTTCTGCGCGCTGCCCCCGTGGCGGCGCCGTCGAGCATCGACCCCGATCGCCTCCCCGACATGCGCAAGCTCGACGCCGTGCCGGTGCCCTATCGCCTGCGCATGACCGTGAAGATGCTCCGCACCAGCGACGCGAGCGAAGGGCCGGGCAACACCGAGGACGAGGTGTACTTCGCGCTCGCGGGCGTGCGGCGCAAGGCCGACGCCGACTTCCTGTTGGCGCGTCGCACCGTGCGACCGGGCATCTCGCGCGACTTCTGGGAGATGGGCAAGCACAGCGCGAGCTCGTTCGACGCGACGATCTTCGAAGGCAAGCTCGCGGCGGTCGATCAGGCCTCGTTCGCGTTCTTGCTCGCGGAGCAGGACAACAAGCAGCTCGCGTTGCTCAACGCCATCTTCGCGGCGGCCAACGGCGTGATGATCGAAGCGCTCATCGCCGAGGCCGCGACCAGCAACGGCGGCGGACCCAACGACCTCGGCATGCAGAACCTGAAGGATCAGGTCGACAAGCTGTTCGACGAGATGAAGGGACGCGGTGACGAGCTGCTCGGTGGCTTCGAGATCACCGTGAAGCGCGGCAAGCTGAGCGTGCGCGCGCCGTCACAAGCGAGCGCGAAGCTGATCTCGTCGACCCACAAGAACGCGACCGTGGAGCTCGACGGTGCGGGTGGTAAGTATCGCGTCGAGCTCGTGCTCGAAGATCCCAGCAACGCCGCGCCGAAGACGAAGACCTACCTCGCGCGCGAGGACGACGACTGCGGCCAGGAGAACCTGTGGGTCGACAAGGTCGGGGGCGGTAGCACCCTCGTGCGCAAGGGCGATGGGGGCGTGCCGGTGCGCATCAAGGACGATGTGTTCCACTGGCACTGCGGCAGCATGTCGGAAGACGATCACTCGAACATGCCGGACGAGACCAAGGTGGTCGAAGTGACGCGCGAGTCGGCGGGCGACACGATCTGGTGGGACTGCTATCACGAGCGCACGGCGCAGCCCCAGTACAGCTTCTGATCGCGTATCATCGGGGACGATAGGAGGTCCCCATGACGATCTCGCGCAAGAGCTTCGTGAACGGCAGCATCGTCTCCGCGTTGGTGATCGCAACCGGCTGTGCGGCCGACGACGACGACGGCGAAGACGGTGCGGACGAGAGCGGCGGTGGTGACTGCAGCGGTGGCGCCACGGCGAACATCGGCACCAACCACGGTCACAGCGCGAGCGTGTCCGGAGCCGACGTCGCGGCCGGTGCCGCGAAGAGCTACGACATCACCGGCAGCTCGCCGCACTCGCACATGATCTCGCTCTCGGCGGGCGACATGGCGACGCTCGCCGGTGGTGCCTCGGTGATGGTCACGAGCACCAGCGGCGGCGCCGACGGTCACACGCACGCGGTCACGCTGCTCTGCTGACTAGTCGCAGTCGCCTTTGCAGTCGTTCCACTTGAGGTCGCAGTCGCCGATGCACGAGTCGTCGTCGTCATCGCAATCGCCGGTGCACTCCAAGTGGCCGACCATGCAGTCGTCGTTGCACGAGTCGCCATCGTCGCCGTTGTTGTCGTCGTCGTCGTCGTTCACCGTGCAGGCGCCGGCAGCGGCACCGAGGCAGAGCGCGAGCAACAGGTTGCGGGGCTTGAGGAGGTCTTGGATCGACATGACCCACGAAGACAGCAACGCGCATGCCAGCGTGGATCGTCGCCTACGACGCTCCACAGCACGCCGCGTACGGTGATCGTTCGCTCGCGCGCGTGACCGCAGCGCAACAGCCGTGCGCGCGGGCACGGAGGCGGCTGCGCCGTCACGCTACGCGGCGCCGCTGACGATCGCGAGGATCTCGTGCTCTTCGAGCGTGCGATTGCCGGCCTTCGCGACCGCGAACACCTTGTCGACCACCGACTCGCTGGGCTCGATGCCGTGCGATCGCAGCCAGTGCACCACGTTGCTGCGCCCGCTGTAGTGCCCGATCTCGATCTCTTGCTTGCGGCCGAACACGCGGGCCGGCACCGCCGAGTACACGCGATCGGCGAGATCGAAGTCGCCCTTGCCTTCCGCCTTGATGACCGCCGCGGCGTGCACACCGGTCGCGGTGCGGAACGCATCGCGTCCGGCGAGCGGATAGCTGGGATGGATCGGCACGCCGGTGTACGCGCTGACCTTCTGCACGTACTCGACGAGGCACGACAGATCGTGCCGCTGCGGATCGAGCTGTCCGAGCAGGTAGAGGTTGAGCAGCAGGAGATCCATCGAGGTGTTGCCGACGCGCTCGCCGATGCCGAGCCCGCAGCCATGCGCACGATCGACGCCGAACTCGAGCGCGAACAGTGCCAGCGGCAGCGCGTGCCCGCGATCGTTGTGCCCGTGCCAGTCGAGCTCGACCCTGTCCTCGACGTCGAGCGCTCGCAGCAACGACTTGGTGAAGTTCAACAGGTTGCGCACGCCGTCGGGCGTCGCGTGCCCGCAGGTGTCGCAGAGCACCAAGCGCGTCGCACCGGCATCGATCGCCGCGCGGAACAGCACGTCGAGCGTCTTCGGATGGCTGCGCGTGGTGTCCTCGGTGACGAACGACGCGGGCAGCTGGTGCTTCACCACGAACTCGATCGCCTCGCGGGTGAGCCGCTCGAGCCGACCGACGTCCCAGTTCTCCGCGAACGCGCGGATCGGCGAGCTGCCGAGGAACGCGGTGACCTCGATCTCCAGCCCGACCTTCTGCGAGATGTCGACGATGGGCCGCAGGTCGGCCTCGATCGTGCGTGCCGCACAGTTCGGCAAGATGCGCAGCTTCTCTTCGACGATGCAGCGCGCGAGCCGTTCGACGTCGTCTTGCGCGCGCTTGCCCGCGCCCGGCAAGCCGAGGTTCACGCAGTGGATGCCGAGCCGATCCATCAAGCGGAGCAGCTCCATCTTCTGCTCGATGCTGGGGTCGATGACGCTGGGCGACTGCAGGCCGTCGCGGATCGTCTCGTCGACGAAGCGCGGCGCCTTGCGGAGGATCGGGCCGGTGCGATCCTTCTCGTTCCAGTCGTAGATGAGCGCAGCGCTGTCGTCGGACATGCTCAGCCCTCCGCGATCACGAGATCGTCGCGCTGGAAGAAGCTCTGCAGCTCGTCCATCAACCCGTAGAACAGCTCGGTCTCGACCGCGTCGTCGTCGGTGTCCTCGTCGTCCGGGTCGGGCAACAGATCACGCATGATGACGATGCCGGTGAGCTCGGCCTCTTCCTCTTCGGTCTTGCGCGTGCCCGAGAACGCGATGACGTTGCGGGGATCGACGCCGGCTTCCACCTGCTCGCGAGTCGCACGCGCCTGCACCGTGATCGGTGCGTGCGCGACCAGCTTGAGCAACGGATCGGGCAGCTGCTCGAACACGTCCTCGAGCCGCGAGCGCAGCTCCTGCGCGTCGGCGTAGCTGGGATCGGGACGCGTGCCGTCTTCCTCGGCATCGAGCTCGAGCACGCGCAGCATCGACTTCACGGCGCCGTCACGATCGCCCGATGCACCCTGCACGAGCGCGAGCTGATAGTGGAGATCACCGTCGTCGGGCTCGTGCACGAGCGCGCCGCGGAGATCTTCGACGGCCTCGGCGAGCCTGCCCGCAGCCATGCGCGCAGAGCCGCGCGTCGACAGATACGCAGGATGCTGGTGGAGCGCGGGATCGATCTCGCCGAGGATCTCCAGCGCTTCGTCGGGATCGTCGGCGGCGAGCCGGATCTGCGCGAGCAGCAATCGTCCGTCGTCGGCCTGCGCCTTCGGGATGTCCGGCAATGCGAGCGCCGCGCGAGCCTGCGCCTCGGCTTCTTCGACCTCTTCACCGGCGAACAGGCACTCCGCACAGTCGAGATGGATGTCGGCGCGACCGCCGTTGCCGTCGGCGGCCTGCATGAGAAAGCCCGTCGCACGCTCGAGATCGCCGCGCGACCATGCAACCATGCCGGCCAAATGCAGCACGCGCACGTGGTTTTCCCCGGCGATGCCCTTCACATCGTCGAGGATGCTCTCGGCGGTGTCGAGTTGGTCGTCGTCGACCGCACGCAGACCACGATCCACGAGCTCGTCGATTTCGGCTGAGTTGCCCTTGGCCATGTCGGGACACTAGCAGGCGCGAAAGGCTCCGGCGCGTGAGCCCTCGCAAGCGCCGCGGGCGTGGTGACAACGCCACGCGGCAGGGACATACTCCACCCCAACCGTGACGCTCGCGAGCGCGGCGCGCCGTCTCGCGCACGCCCAAGCGACGATCGCGGCGCAGGCTTCACCATGGACACTCCGGTTCGATCCAAAGACGCCGATGGTCGCGAAATCCTCGACTCGGTCGTCATCCGATTCGCAGGCGACTCGGGCGACGGCATGCAGCTCGCCGGCATGCAGTTCACGCAGACCACTGCAGTCGCGGGCAACGACCTCGCGACGTTCCCGGATTTCCCGGCGGAGATCCGCGCGCCTGCGGGCACCACGTTCGGCGTCTCCGGCTTCCAGATCCACTTCGCGTCGCACGACGTGCTCACGCCGGGCGACGAGCCCGACGTGCTCGTCGCGATGAATCCCGCCGCGCTCAAGGTGAACCTGCGCGACGTGCCGGCGGGCGGCCTCGTGATCCTCAACACCGGCGCGTTCACGCCGCAGAATCTCAAGAAGGCCGGCTACGACAAGAACCCGCTCGAGGACGGCACGCTCGATCCGTATCGCAAGCTCGAGATCGACGTCAGCAAGCACGTGATGGCGGCGGTCGAGCCCCACGGGCTCGGCACGAAGGAAGCGCTGCGCGCGAAGAACATCTGGACGCTCGGCCTGCTCTACTGGCTCTTCGGTCGCGATCGCGGACCCACCGTCGAGTGGCTGCGCAAGAAGTTCGCGAAGCGTCCCGACATCGCCGAGGCCAACATCGCGGCGCTCAACGCCGGGCACGTCTACGGCGAGACCGCCGAGCTGCCCACCGGCGTGTCGAGCTACAAGATCCCGAAGGCCGAGCTGTCGCCCGGCCAGTACCGCAACATCACCGGCAACGAAGCGCTCGCGTGGGGTCTCACCGCGGCGGGTCGGCTCTCCGGTCTGCCGGTGTTCTACGGCTCGTATCCGATCACGCCGGCCTCGTCGGTGCTGCACTCGCTCGCGGGCCTCAAGCACTACGGCGTCACCACGTTCCAGGCCGAGGACGAGATCGCCGCGATCTGCTCGGCGATCGGTGCGTCGTATGCGGGCGCGATCGGTGCGACCGCGACGTCGGGCCCGGGCATGGCGCTCAAGGGCGAGGCGATGGGCCTCGCGATCATGACCGAGCTGCCGCTCATCATCTTCGACATCCAGCGCGCCGGTCCGTCGACCGGCATGCCGACGAAGACGGAGCAGAGCGATCTGTTCCAGGCGGTGTGGGGCCGCAACGCCGACGCGCCGCTCGTCGTGCTCGCACCGGCGACGCCCGGCGAGTGCTTCGCGATGGCGATCGAAGCGGTGCGCATCGCGGTGAAGTACATGACGCCGGTCATCGTGCTCTCCGACGGCTACATCGCCAACGGTGCCGAGCCGTGGAAGATCCCCGAGTTCGCGTCGCTGCCGAAGATCGACGTCGCGTTCCGCACGGATCCGGCGGGCTTCCATCCCTACCTGCGTGATCCGTCCACGCTCGCGCGCAACTGGGCGAAGCCCGGCACGCCCGGGCTCGAGCATCGCATCGGTGGTATCGAGAAATCGTTCGACTCGGGGCACATCAGCTACGACCCCGAGAACCACCACAAGATGACCAAGACGAGGATGCAGAAGATCCTCAACGTCGCGAACGATCTTCCCGATCAGAAGGTCGAGCTCGGTGAGGATCGCGGTGACATGGTGGTCGTCGGTTGGGGCTCGACGTACGGCTCGATCCACCAAGCGGTACGTCGCTGCCGTGACAGCGGGCTGTCCGTCTCGCACGTGCACCTGCGTCACATGTGGCCGATGCCGAAGAACCTCCCGGCGCTCTTGGGCAACTTCAAGAAGATCCTCGTGCCCGAGCTCAACAACGGGCAGCTCATGAGGATCCTGCGCGCGGAGTACCTGCTGCCCGCGCAGCCGCTCGACAAGATCGCAGGCATGCCTTTCCGCGTCGCCGAGGTCGAGCTCGCGATCCGCGAAGCTTTCGCCCAGTCGGTGTGAGGACGAGATCGCCATGGACACTCCGCAAAAGCTGACCCGCAAGGACTTCGTCTCCGACCAAGAGGTGCGTTGGTGCCCCGGTTGTGGCGACTACGCGATCTTGGCTGCGATGCAGCGCACGCTGCCCGAGCTCGGTGTCACCCGCGAGAACACGGTGTTCGTGTCGGGCATCGGCTGCTCGAGCCGCTTCCCCTACTACATGAGCACGTACGGGTTCCACACGATCCACGGTCGCGCGCCTGCGATCGCGAGCGGCATCAAGCTCGCGAACCCGCAGCTCGACGTGTGGATGGTGACCGGTGACGGCGACGGCCTCAGCATCGGCGGCAATCACTTGCTGCACGTGCTGCGTCGCAACGTGGATCTCAAGATCCTCATGTTCAACAACCGCATCTACGGCCTGACCAAGGGGCAGTACTCGCCCACGTCGCTGGTCGGTGCGAAGACGCCGTCCACTCCGCTCGGCTCGGTCGACATGCCGATCAACCCGTGCCTCTTCGCGCTCGGAGCCAACGCGCGCTACGTCGCGCGCGGCATCGACACGTCCACCAGCACGCTCGCGGATCTGTTCAAGGCGGCGCACGCCCACCGCGGCACCAGCTTCACCGAGATCCTGCAGAACTGCCCCGTCTTCAACGACGGCGAGTGGGACAACGTGACGGCGCGCGAGGTCGCGTCCGAGCTGCAGCTGTGGGTCGAGCACGGCAAGCCGCTGCGCTTCGGCAAGGATCTGCAGAAGGGCCTGCGGCTCGCGAAGGGCGGCAGCGAGGTCGAGGTCGTGACCATCGGCGAGAACGGCATCACCGAGGCCGACATCGCGGTGCACGATCAGACCAACCGCGTGCTCGCGTTCCTGCTCGCGCAGCTCAGCGTGCCCGCGTTCCCGATGGCGTTCGGCGTGCTCTACAACGATCCGATGCCGAGCTACGACGCCGCGATCGCGAAACAGAACGCGGCCGCGATCGAGAAGTCGGGCGTGGGTGACATCGACAAGCTGTTGCGCAGCGGTCACACCTGGACGGCCGGGTGATGCCCCGCGTATCAGCGCTCGCGCTCGCCTTCGCGTGCGCGTGCGGCTTCGGCACGAACGCGACCGACACCGACGCGAGCACCGGGCAGATGACGTCTGCCGAGGGCACGACCGGAACGACGGGCGTGCCCATCGTCGAGACCTGCATCGCCGACGACGGTGGTAGCGGCACGACCGGCGGCGATCATCACCACTACACCGACGACGCCGGCCAGTGCTACTGCGACGACGGGTACACGTGGCGCGATCCTTACAACCCGAACGACTTCGGGTGCGTCGAGGTCGTGGCGCGCACGGTGCCGTGCGATCCCGGTTGTGATGCGAGCGCGGTCGCGGGCACATGCAACGGCACCGCGATCACGTGCGACTGCGCGGTCGGACAGCGTTGGTGCTCCGACGACGCGATGCGCACGGAGTGCTGTGACGACCCCGCACAGTCGCCGGTGCCGACCCACGAGCCCACCACGGACTCGGGCTCGGGAACGACCGCGGACGTCACGAGCTCCAGCGAGGGCGGCACGACCGCCACGGGCTGAGCGCGGATCGCCCCCCTGGACGTGGCCTGCGACACGTTTCTGGTGCGTGAACCTTCGCGATCGGCCCGCTCTAGTCCAGAATGAAGCCACGACGGGTCGCGTCGAAGCGACCGTTGCCCTCAACCTGCCCAGGATTGCACATGTACGCACGCTCGATTCCCAAGTCCCTCGTCTCCGTCGCTGCCGGCGCCCTCTTCGGATTGAGCCTCGGCTGCATCATCACGACGAGCGGTGGTGGCTCCGACGAATGCGGCTCGGTGCTCTCGCACAGCCACGAAGGTACCGATGGCATGTGCTACTGCGACGCCGGCTACACGTGGGAAGATCCGAACGACGACAGCAACTTCGATTGCGATCCGATCGAGCCGAAGGATGGTCAGTGTGATCAGCCCAACAGCTACGAGGCGGGCGGTCAGTGCTACTGCGACTCGGGCTACAACTGGTGCTCTCCGAGCGATCCGAACGACTTCAGCTGCTGTCTCGACGACGCGCAGGACACGTTGGCGAGCGGCACCGGCGACACCGGTGACATGACCGCGACCGGCAACGACACCGGTAGCACCGACACGGGCGCCGACTCGAGCGGCGACAGCAGCGTCGACGAGACCGGTGGCGTGAGCCCCGACCCGTCGCAGTGCACCGCCGAGACCGAAGGCACGTACTTCTGCAGCAACACCGACGCGATGGGCCCCGAGAACAGCATGATGTGGCAGTGCCTCTCGGGTCTGTGGAACCTGATCGGCCAGCCGGATCTCGACGCGCTGTGCATGTTCGACGGCTACGACTTCGCGTACGGCTGCACCGACGACGGTGACATGGCCGGCTCCGCGGGTCCGGTGTGTGGCTACGGTCCGGGCACCGCATGCGAAGGCGACGCGACCGCGTGCGAGACCGACGATCTGCTGAACTACTGCCAGTTCGGCAAGCTCTCGCAGAGCAGCTGCCTCGCGGTCTGCCAGGATCCGATGGCGAAGATGACGTACGACTTCGGCTACTGCGCCGAAGACCCGGACGCGATGGGTGCGTTCGACTGCTTCTGCTGCGACGAGGGCGACGAAGGCTGCCCGGTCTAGCGAATCGCCGAAGCGTTTACTCGAGCCCGCGCGGCCGGGACATCCCGAGCCGCGCGAGGCCGTCCCAGCCCGCGGCATCGAGATAGTGACGCCCGCACACCGGGGCGTACTGTGCATCGCCGAGCACGATCTGCTCGCCTTCGACGACGGCCTTGCCGTCGACCATGCGCAGGTTGAAGCACGCTTTGCGCGTGCAGTACTGACAGGTGACCTTGATCTCCTCGATGCTGTCGGCGAGCTCCATCAGCCGCCGCGCGCCGGGGAAGAGCTGCGTGCGGAAGTCGGTGCGCAGCCCGTAGCAGATCACCGGGACGCCGAGCAGCAGCTTGAGCAGCCAGAGCTGGTCGACGATCGCGGGCGACACGAACTGCACCTCGTCGACGAGGATGCAGTCGACGCCCTCGAACATCTTCGCGTCGAGGATGGTGTCGTCCTTGACCAGCAGGTCGGCGTCGGCCTCGAGCCCGGCGCGTGACGAGATGCGTCCGCGGCCGAAGCGATCGTCGAGCTCGGGTGCGATGAGCACGACCTTCTTGCCCTGCTTGCGATAGTTGTGCGCCACCGCGAGCAAGTTCATCGTCTTGGCGCTGTCCATCGCGCCGTGGCGGAAGTAGAGCTTCGCCATTTCAGAGGACCGGGAGGCGACGCACCGACGAGACGAACGCCTTGTTCTGCGGGCGCCACTCGTCGACCTTGGAGTTGTTGCGCACGCAGCCGACCGTGCAGCTCTCGTTGCAGGTCTTCACGGTGTTGAACTGCTCGCGCAGATCGTCGAGGCCGTAGTCCATCAAGTCCTTGCCCCAATGCTCGCGCGTCTGCGAGCACCAGCGCACCTTGCCGAACTCGTCGACGTACAGATAGCGCGCGCCCGCGCGGCACTTGAACGGCGCCTTGCCTTCTTCGAGCAGACGCGTGCGGTAGTTCCACGCCTGTCGCCAGCGTCGACCGAGGCGCTGCTCGATCTCGCGGTACAGCGCCTGATCCTCGGGCGAGAGCTTGAACTGCCCGTCGCCGTCGTGGATGAGCAGCACGCGCGGACGAAAACCGTTCTTCTCCGCGAAGTCGATCACCTCGCGCACCTCGGACGGCGGCGCCGCACCGACCACCGCCGACAGCGTGACGATGAAGTCGGCGTTCTGCTTCACGTGGCGCAGCTTGGTCTCGAGCGGCTTGAGCACCTTGACAGTGACGTCGTTGGGCTTCGCACCGTCGAGGCTGATCTGCATGTGCGTGAGCCCGGCGCGGTTCAGCTCGCGCACGCGCTCGGGGCTCAGCAGATACGCATTGGTGATCACCTTGCGCTGCGCGAAGCCCTTCTTCGTCGCGTACGCGATGAGCTCGACGATGTCGGGATGCAACATCGGCTCGCCGCCGGTGAACTCGATCGCGAGCGTGCCGAGCTCGCGGATCTTGTCGATGCGCCGCTTCAGCTCCTCGGTGGGCACCGGCGCGGAGGTCTCGTCGAACTCGTTGCAGTAGCCGCAGCTGAGGTTGCAGCGGCGGATCACCACGAGCTGCACGTGGAATGGACCGTAGCGGAGCCAGTCGACGTGGCGCATGCGGCAGGGACTATTGTCTCTGCCCAGCCTTCCGTCAAATCGCGCCCGCAGGGCGGCTAGAACGGGTTTCTCGCGCGATCGGACGGCGAGGGCAGCGCCTCGCTGGAAGCGCATGCGCGAAGCTGCAATGCTGAAAGGCGGATGTTCGGGTGCTGGAGCGCTGTCGTGCTGACGTGCTTGCTCGCCGAGCCGCCGCCGATCCAACGCCCGAAATCGATGACGCCGCCGCCGGCGACGGAGGTGCCGACGCCGATCGAGCCGACGACGCCGGAGCCGATCGCACCCGCGCCCACGACACCGATCGCGCCGGAGCCGATCACGCCCGAGCCGACGACACCGATCACGCCGGAGCCCGACGTCGCGCCGCAGCGTCCGCGTGCACTCGGTGCGCCGCCGGTCTTGCCCAGCGAGCCCGGCCTCGCACCCGCGCCGAGCGAGCACGCCGATCCGGTCGCGGAGGTGCAGCCACCCACCGTTGCAGATCCGTTCTCGGGTGCACCGCCTGCTCCGCGCCCACCGTCGCGGGGGGGGGGGG
>DASZPU010001082.1:0-7187 GCA_035550195.1 Nannocystaceae bacterium | reverse complement strand
ATGGGCCTCACGGTCGAGCCCGCCGGCGAGTTCTACAAGATCGTCGAAATGGCAGACGCGAAGTCGCGCGCGCTGCCGCTGTACACGCCCGGCGAGCACGCGCCCGCGAGCGACCGCTACGTGACGCAGCTCTACCGTGTCAAAGGGGCCCGTGGCGAGGAGCTACGCAGCCTCGCCGATGGGCTGAAGACGAAGGCGGGCAGCGTCGAGGCGGTGGGCGATCTGCTCGTGATCACCGATACCGGCAACAACGTGCAGCGCATGCTCGCGGTGATCGGCGAGCTCGATCAACCGCTCGCGAACGCCGAGCACATCTTCTTCTATCAGCTGCGTCATGCCGATCCCGAGACGACCGCGGACACCGTGCGCGCGGTGTTCGGAGTCGCCGAGACCAACGCGGCTGCGCGCGCAAAGCCGAGCGCGCCGAGCAACGACGGCAAGAACGCGGCGAAGCCCAGCGCGACGCCGACCGCGACGCGTACCGAGGCCGCGATGGCCTCGCGCGTGATCGTCGACGGACACACCGGCACGCTCATCATCATCGCGCGCCAAGAGGACTACGCGGTCATCGCGAACCTCATCGAGCGCATCGACGTGCCGCTGCCCGGCGGTGCGGCGCGCTTCTTCGTGCGTCGCTTGAAGCACGCCGATCCCGACGAGGTCGCGAACGTGCTCGGTCAGTTCGCGACCAAGCGCACCGAGAAGGCCGGTGCACGCGGCGGCACCGCGAGCACCACGCCCGCGCCGACCGGCACGAGCGTGAACGGCGAGATCGTCATCAGCGCGGATCCTTCGACGCGCGCGCTCGTCATCCAAGCGACGCAGGCCGACTATCTCGCGCTGAAGCCGGTCATCGACGAGCTCGACATCGAACGCAGGCAGGTCTACATCGAGGTCTACTTGCTCGAGCTGTCGATCGACAAGCAGCTCGGCGCCGGCGCACGCCTGCACATGGGCGGGCAGTTCGAGACCAGCACGAAGGGCGTCACCGGCACGAGCACCGCCTTCGGTGCGACCAACGGCGAGGTCGCGACCGGCACGATCTTCGATCCCGATCTGCTCACGGGCCTGGCCGCCGGCGTGCTCGGTCCGCAGATCACGATGGCCGGCGCCGACCTGCCGGCGTTCGGCGTGATCATCCAGGCGCTGCAGTCCGACTCGGACATCAACGTCGTCAGCGAGCCGCACATCTACACCGCCGACAACAAGGAGGCGCTCATCGAGGTCGGCGAGCAGCGCCCGGTGCAAGGTGCGTTCAGCAACGTCGCGGGCGCAGGCACCACGCTCGTGCCGCAGACCTCGGTGCAGCTCAAGGACATCAAGCTCAGCTTGAAGGTCACGCCGCACATCAACGACGACAAGTCGGTGAGCCTCGACGTCGAGCTGGAGAACGAACAGTTCGCCGAACAGCTCGACCTCGGCGTGCGCACGACGAAGCGCAAGATCAAGCTCGACGACGTGCTGGGTCGCGACGATCAACCGATCGTGCTCGGCGGGCTCATCCACGAGAAGGAGAGCGACACGAGCTCGGGTGTGCCGGGGCTGATGAAGCTGCCGCTGCTCGGTTGGTTGTTCAAGACCAAGAAGCACCGGCGCGAGAAGGTGAACCTGCTCATGATCATGGTGCCGCACGTGCTGTCGAGCCCCGAGGACGCGCGGCGGATCCACAAGCGGCGCATGGACGAGCGGCTCGAGTTCCTCGAGCGTCAGACCGCGTTCAAGCGCAAGGACCTCGACACCGCGATCAACTACTCGCGCAAGAGCGGCCTCTTGTCCGCGGTGAACGTCGAAGCCAACCGCATGATCGAAGAGTTGTCCGCGCGTGACGCTGCCGAGATCGAGCTGAAGCGTACGGCCGTGACCGGCGACATCGGCATCGTGCCGAAAGCCGCGCGTTGATGCGCGTGGAACTGGCGTCCGTCGCGATCCGGCCGTATCACTGAAGGATGCGTTCCCGGGCGGGACTATTGGTTGTGGGCGTCTGTGCGCTGGGTTGCCCGCATGATCCTTCTTCGGCGTCCGGCGACTCCGCGGAATCGAGCGGCACATCGGGCATCGTCGTGACCGCGGGCACCGGACCGAAGCTCGATCTCGGCGGCACGCAGCCGACGATGGCGAGCTCCGCGGACGAAGCCGGCACCGAAGGTTGCGACAGCGAGCTCTTCGGCAGCGAAGCGGTGCCGCCCAACGTGCTCATCGTGCTCGATCGCTCCGCGAGCATGCTCGACGAGGTCGCGGGCGGGCCGAAGTGGGATGTCGCGCGCGACGCGATCGATCAGATCACGATGCAGTACGCCGACGACGTGCGCTGGGGGCTGATGCTCTTCCCCGGCTTCGATCAGGGCTGCAACGACGGAGCCGAGTGCACCGAGGGCATGGTGTTCACCGATCCCGCCGAGGGCACGTCGCCGACGATCGAAACGTTCCTCGACGATGCATCGACGTGCATGTTCGGCACACCGATCGCGGAGAACCTCGACTCGCTGGTCGACTACGCCGGGCTCGAGGACACCACGCGCGACAACTACATCTTGCTGGTCACCGACGGCATGGCGACGTGCAACGATCCGGTACCGTCGGTGACGACGCTGCGCAACGAGGACCCGGAGATCCGCACGTTCGTGGTCGGCTTCGGCGGCGAGGTCGATCCCGATCAGCTGAACGCGATGGCGCAGGAAGGCGGCACCGCGCTGCCCGGCGATCCGCAGTACTACCAGGCCGACGACGCCGACCAGCTCGCGATGGCGTTCGCCGACATCGCCGGTCACGTGCTCTCGTGCGTGTTCGTGCTCGACGAAGCGCCGCCCGACGTGGACGAGCTGTACGCGTTCTTCGACATGATGCAGATCCCCCGCGATCCGTCGCACATGAACGGCTGGGACTACGACCCGACGACGAACACGGTCACGTTCTACGGCCCCGCGTGCGACACCATCAAAGCCGACGAAGTCGAGACCGTGAGCATCGTGTTCGGCTGCCCCGAGCTGCCGCCGGTCGGGTAGCAAAGGAGCGACTCGAGCCCGACGTGGCTTTGCCACGGCGGAAAGCGAGACGACTGCGCGGGTGAGGAAGAGCGCCGGAGGGCGCGACCAAGACTCAGTACCAGCTGAAGCGCAGCCCGACGAGCAGCGTCTGGCGCGGGAACTTCGAGCCCGGGATGAAGCGGGCGTCGTAGGTGAACCCGGCGCCCATCGCTGCGGTGGCGTTGAGGAAGAACTCGTAGCCGATGCCGAGCGAGCCGCCGACGCCGATCGTGAGGCCCTTCGCTTCGTTGTCGTCGGGGCCGCGTCGCGGCGCGCCGCCGATGCCGAGCGCGGGGCGCAGATACAACCCGCGGAAGAGATAGCCGGTGGCCTCGATGTCGCCACCGAACGCGACGCCGGTGTGCTTCATCAGATACGGCTGCACGTGCAGGTTCACGCCGAGCGTGAGTCGCTTCGTGACGCCACCGCCGAGCGTGAGATCGACGCGCGCAGCGGGAAAGAAATCGTCGTACCAGAAGAAGGTGCCACCGAACGCGACGCCGGTGCCGATGAAGAAGCCGCGACGATCGCGAGCGCCTTCGATCTCCATGCCGCGACGACCACTCACCGCCGCTTCCGCAGACGGTGCGACGCCGATCCACGTCGCCGCGCCGATGGTCGATGCGACGATCACCGAGGACAGACCGATGCGACGACGAGCCATGCCCCATCATCGCACGTCGCTCGCGCGCAAGTCGTGACGAGGCCCACGCAAGCCTTGCCGCCCTGCGCGCCTGATGCAGGTCAGCCGAGAGTGGCCAACCGTGGCCAGATCGGCCCGACCTCGGTGGTGAGGTCGGACATGGAAGGCCACCAATGGCCAGATCGGACCGACCTGCGCTCTCCCAGACGAGGTCGCGAAGATGATCAACGCAGCGTCGTGACGTCGACGACCGCGAAGCCGCTCGCGGGCACGTCGACCTGCATCTTGCGGCGTTGCCAGCCGCCGGGGCCGTGCACTTTCACGACGAGCTCGTGCTTGCCGGCCGGCACCGTCGCGCGGGCGACGAAGATGCGCGCGGGCAGCGTCGTCCAGCTGCGCGTGTCGGGACGATCCAACGCGACGAGCGTGCCTTCGATCGCGGCCGCGGCGAGAAAGCCGATGATGCCCCCGCCTTCCTTCGCTTGCTGCCCCGCGGCGCGACCCGCTTCGGCTGCGGCCGCCCGCGCGATCATGCGCGTGATCGCAGCACCGATGATCTTCGGCTTGATGTCGTCGTACTCGCGCACGAGCTCACCGGTGAGCTCGGTGGCGAGATCCGCATCGAGCTCGTGACCATCGAGCGACATCTCGACGTCCTCGAAGATCGTGCGATGCGGCACGAGCTCGGGATACGTGACGACCTTGAACATGCCGTACTCGAGCAGCGTGGTGTCGCCGGTGACGTACGCACCCGCGAGCCCGATCGCGGCCCCGATCGGGATCCGGCGCGGCACCTTGAACGGCACGCGTCCGGTCTTCGTGATCACCAGCAGCTCGCCGGCCTTCGGCGCATCGGCGGCCGCCCATGCCGGCGATGACGGCAGTGCACCGAGCATCGACTGTGGCGTCGGCGGTGTCGCACCGCTCGGGCGCTGCACCGGTGGTGCGTCGGACTTCGGCGCTTCGCTCGGTGGATCGGTCGCCGGCGGATCGGTCGCCGGCGGATCGCTCTTCGGTGGATCGCTCTTCGGCGGCGCGGTGAAGCCCGGCCCCTGCAGCTCCGGCGGCAGATAGTCCTTGATGCGATCGCCGCGATAGCTGCCCACCTTCGCGAGCTTCTCGATCGGCCCGCGCAACGACGCGAGCTCCTGATCCTGCAGCGCCTCGTCGTAGTAGCGCAGCGCCTCGTTGGCATCGCCGAGCTGCTCGTAGACGAACCCCGCGAGATACGATCCGAACGCACCGTGCCCGTGCTCGGGATCGTAGTCGGAGAGATACTTGCGCATCACCGTGAAGCGCTTCGCTTCGATCTTCGCGCCGTCGAGATCACCGCGCGCGAGGTAGTTGCACATGTTCATCGCGTTGATCGACAGCTTCTCGGTGGGCGACGTCTTGTACTTGGTCGCGCTGTCGCTGTAGATGTACTTGCCGAGCTTGCCCGCGCCGTCGCGCGCGATGTCGAGGAGCTCGAGCTGCTTGTCGGCGACCTCGTAGTCGCGCGCCGACAGCTCGTAGAGCCCGAGCGCCTGCAACATCGTGGCGCGCTCGAGGATCACGAGCTCGAAGTCCTTCTTCCACTTGTTCGGCAGCTCCTCCGACTTGCGCACCTTGAGGAACTTGTTCAGCTCCTTCACGCCGCCCGCGACGTCGCCACGCTGCATCGCATCGCGAGCGGCTTCGGTGCGATCCGAGTAGGTCGCACAGCCGATCACGGCGAGCGCGATCGCGGCGATCGTGCTGCGGAGGGGGAGCTTCACGACGCGCTCGACTAGCGGACGATCGCCTTGCTGCGCTCGCTCTTCGTCTGGTACTTCACGAGGCTGGTCTCGACCTCGATGACCTGCATGAAGAGCGTGTACTGCACGCGGCGTTCCTTGTTGATGCGCTCGTCGACCGCCTGCAGCTTGCCGGTGACGAAGTACTGCGCGCCGATCTGCTTGCCGATCTGCGCCGCGAGTGCCGGATTGAAGTCTGCGGTCTGCTGGATGTTCGCCTCGGCGATCATCTCGGCCTGACGCTCGCGGCTCACCACTGCGACCGTGCCGGAGTTGATGAACTCGGTCTCCATGTCGGAGAGCAGCGTGAGCATCTGATCGTCGAGGTGCTCGGTGGTGTCGTTCTTGATCGGCCAGATCGCGATCACCGGCTGCTGCGCCGAACGCCACTGCGCCCAGATCGGCGACGCCATCAGCGACGCCATGTTCTTCTTCATCAGGTCGTCGAGATCCTTGCGATCGAGACCCGTGCTCATCGCACCTTCGTCGAGATCGGGATTCTCGGTGCCTTCGCCTCCGCGAATCGCTTTCGGCTTGCAGCCACCTGCGAGCGGCACGAGCAGCGGAAGCAAGAGAGCAGCCTTGATCGACTTGCGCATGAGCATCACCAACGTTCTACGGCTAGCCTGCCGACATCCCGACGACGAGGAAGTGATTTCGCTCACAGCAACATCAACAGCTGTGGCACCGCGCTGATCCGGTCATAGACACGGACGACGTCGTGCACGGTTTCGACGGTGAGTGTGAGCGTGATGCAGATCTTCCGGCCGTGACGCGATTCTCGCTCGCTGCTGCGCACACGTTCCGCGCCGATCGCCTCCGCCGCCTCTGCGAGCACTGCGGCGCGGAAGCCGTCGTCTCCAGGTCCGAACGCCTTGACGATATACTCCCCCGGAAACACGTGGGTCGCGAGCAAGAGCTCGACCGACGGTGCGACCGATGACGCGCGCCCGGACATCTTCGAGCAGCATGACACATCCGCTGCGTTGCGTGCTCGTGCTGGGCTTGGCGCTCACACCGGCGTGCAATGGGCCGGGTTCGCAGAGCTGGGCCGCGGAAGCGAAGAAAGGCGAGTCGGCGCTGAAGGTGGCGACGGTGTCGCTCGAGCCGCGACCGATCGAGCGCCACTACACCACGTCCGGCACGCTGCGAGCGCTGCGCTCTGCGAACCTCGTCGCGACTCAACCCGCGCTCGTCGAAGCGATCCTCGTCGAAGAAGGCGACAAGGTGAAGGACGGCGAGGTGCTCGCGCGACTCGACGGGCGCAGCGTCGCGCTGCAAGCCTCGCAAGCGAAGCTGCAGCTCGGCAACCTCGAACGCGAGCTCGAGCGGCTGCAGTCGGTGCAAGGCGGTGCGATCTCGAAGGAAGAGATCGACAAGCAGCGCTATCTCGTCGACGAAGCTCGGGCGGCGCTGAAGCTCAGCAAGCACCAGGTCGGGCTCACGGCCGTGCGCGCACCGTTTCCCGGCACCATCACCGCGCGCCTCGTCGACGTCGGCGTGCTCGCGGGCACGGCCACGCAGTTGTTCTCGATCGCGGACTTGAGCGTGCTCGACCTCGATCTGCACCTGCCCGAGCGCGACGCCGCCACGGTGAAGCTCGATGCGGAGGTCGAGCTCACGCTCGTCGACGGTGCGAAGTTCACCGCGAAGGTCGTGCGCCGTGCACCGATCGTCGATGCCGCGACCGGCACCGTGAAGCTCACCGTACGCGCCACCGAGTTCCCGCCCAACGCCGCGCCCGGG
>DASZPU010001081.1:0-5620 GCA_035550195.1 Nannocystaceae bacterium | reverse complement strand
CGCACGGCGACGCAGTCGACGGCGCGCGCATCCGCGTCGAGCTCGACGAGTACGCGAACCGGTGGGGCGAGGCGTATCGCGAGCGCTGCGCAGCGGTGCCCGAGCTCGGCAAGGTGCCGTGGCAGCAGCTCGATGCCCAAGTACGTTGCCTGCGCCACAAGTGGCTGGTGTTCGATGCGCTGGTGCATCAGCTCGAGACCTCCGACGACGCCAGCGCACCCGCGATCGCGAGTGCGATCGCCGAGCTGCCGGCCCCGAGCGCGTGCGCCGATGCGCGCGAGCGTCCCGCATCGCTCGAGCCTCCACCGGAACAGATCGTGGTGGTCGAAGATCTGCGCGCGCGCCTCGACGCGATCGAGAGCATCTCGATCGCCGGCCGCTACCGCGAAGCGTTGGCCGAGCTCGCGAAGCTCGAAGCCGAGGCCGCACCGCTGGACTTCGCGCCGCTGCGCATCGAGCTGCTCGCGACGCGCGGCTACCTGCACGACTACCTCGCCGAGTACGACGAGTCCGCCGCGATCCTCGAACGCGTGGTCTACGACGCCGAGTCGCTGGGCTACGACCACCTGCACGCACGCGCGTTGCGAACGCTCCTCTACGTGCTCGCGACCCATCAGGATCGCGTGGCCGAGGCGAAGGCGCTGCTGCCCCAGGCGGATGCGCTGGTGCGTCGGCTCGACAATCCCGCGATCGAAGCCGAGCTCACCGAAGCACATGCGATCGTCGCGCTGTACGACGACGACCTCGCGGCCGCCGAGCAGCAGTTCCGCGCCGCGCTCGTGCTCGCGGACGGTCACTACGGTCCCGAGAGCCGACTCGCGGCGCAGGTCGCCCAGAACCTCGGCAACGTGCTGTTGCGGCGCAGTCGTCCCAGCGAGGCCGAGCCGTTCATCCGACGCGCGCTCGAGTTCCATCGTCGGCAAGGCGCACCCGGCAACATCGCATCCGGGTTGTCGCTGCTCGGCATCACGCAGTTCCAGCTCGGCCGCTACCGCGAAGCGACGACGACGCAGCGCGAGGCGCTGGAGATCCGCGAGCGACTGCTCGGGCCCGATCATCCGCGCACGATCTCCACGGTGCACAACCTCACCGTGCTCGCGGTGACCCAGGGTGACTTCGCGGGTGCAGAGGCGTACGGCCGCCGCGAGATCGCGGCGATCGAGAGCAACAAGTCGCATCCCGAGTCCGCGCGCGCGGTGGCCTATCTGACGCAGGGCCAGGTCGCGATGGTGCGCGGCGACTGGCAGCGCAGCGAAGCGCTGCTCGAGCTCGCGCTCGTGCACGCCGGTGAGCGCGGCCCGGGCAGCGCCGCGCGCCTCGATCTCGCGACGCTCGCACGCAGCTGTGGACGCTTCGCGGCCGCGCGCGCGTCGATCGAACGCGAGCGCATCGCGGACACCGAGCTCGGCGAGTCGGTGGCGACCCCGCGCACGTACGACGTGGATCTCGCGCTCGTCGAGCTCGCGCAGGGCGACGCGAACGCGGCCGAGACGCGACTGCGCAGCGTGCTCGACGAGATCGGCGACGACCCGCGCACCGAGGTGCGGCAGGTCGTGCAGCGTGCGTCGGTGATCGCTGCGAATGCGGCACGACGCGCGAAGCACTGCGACGAAGCGCTGCGCTTCGCCGCGCGTGCGACCGCACTGCAGCTCGGCGACGAAGGCGAGCTCGCGTGGTGGCGCGCGCTCGCGCGGGCGGAGTCGGCGGCAGCGAAGCGTTGCCTGGGCGAGCGCGAAGGGGCGGACGACTCGCTGCCGGAAGACCGCTCCGCAGCACAGATCTGGTGGGATCTGCGGGTGCCCGACGTCGCGCACGCATGGGCGACCGAGCACGCGCTCGATCCTTGGATCGCCGCGCATCCGCTCGTCTGCCCGTAGCATCGGTGCGCCGGATCGCAGAGTCTGCGCACGAGAAAGCTCCGGACACGCGTTCGCGTGGGGGCGATGAACCGCGCACGTTCGCGCGGCACATCTACCTGGTGCGGGCGAATTCCGGGGGGACCATCGCGGCTGGCCGTACGGCCAGCGGTGTCGACGAGACGTGGCCGTGGTCGGGACCGGAGCTCGCGCAGCGAGCGAGCGCACCGGCGCCGACGTCGTTGCCAGCATGGATCGGCACGTATCGACCGGTGCGTCGACTGACCGCCGGCGGCATGGCCGAGCTGTTCGTCGCGAAGCGTTCGCGTGACGACGGCGCGACCGAGCTCATCGCGGTGAAGCGGATCCGTCCGCACCTGCGCAACGTCGACGAAGCGCGCGAGCTCTTCGCACACGAAGCGACGATCCTCGAGGCCTTCGATCATCCCGGCATCGTGCGCGCGCTCGATGTGTCGGCGGCTGCGCGTGAAGGTCACTTCGCGATGGAGCTCGTGCACGGGCGTGGGCTCACCGACGTGATCCGCAAGGCCGAGCGCGTCGGCGTGCGCATGCCGCTGCGCCACGCGATCGCGGTGATCGCCGCGGCTGCCGAAGCGCTCGAGCACGCGCATGTCCGTCCCGGTCGCGATGGCGCGCCGCTGTCCGTGGTGCACTGCGACGTGTCGCCCGGCAACGTGATGATCGCGTACGACGGCACGGTGAAGATCGTCGACTTCGGCGTCGCGCAGAGTCGTCTGCGTCGCGCCGACCCGCGCGTGCTGCCCAACGCCGGCACGCTCGCGTACATGTCACCGGAGCAGTGCCGCGGCGACGCACTCGATCGCCGCAGCGACGTCTACGCGCTCGGCGTGATGCTGTGGGAGCTCGCGACGTGGTCGCGCCTCTACGGTCGCTTGCAGCCCGAGCAGATCATCGCGCGCGTCGCGATCGGTGCGGTGCCGCTGCCGTCGAAGCTGCGCGCCGACATCCCCAGCGAGCTCGAGGACGTCATGATGATCGCGCTGCAGCCGACTCGCGAGCGCCGCTTCGCGAGCGCGGGCGAGCTGGCACGAGCGCTGCGCCGGCTTGCCGGGCCGGAAGATCGCCGCGGCCTCGACACGTGGATTCGCCGCGTGTTCCACTGAAGGCACTCGATCAGCGCTCGCGTGCCCACGTGGGCCAACGCAGAAGCGCAGCCTCGCCACGCGCGCCCGCGGCACGCAGCGACGCGCGGGCCTTCGTGAGCAGATCGCTGAGCTCGGTGATCGCCACACCGTCGGCGTGACGTGCTCGCGCGGCGAGCCAGCGGACGTCGCCGAGCGCCCACGCGTTGCCGCCGGAGCCCTCGCGTAGCGCGAGCGCTCGATCGGCGGCGACGCGGGCTTCGCGGGCGCGGCCCAGCCCGAGCAACGCCTCGGCCTGGACGCCCAGGATGTCCGCGCGCGTGCCGTCGTCACACGCGCTCGCCTCGCATGCGCCGAGCACTTTGTCGCTGAGCGACAGCGCGTCGTCGAAGCGTCGCGCGCTGGCCTGCGCACCCGCGAGCGCCTTGCGAGCGTTCCGCACCTGCTGCGACGACTCGCCGTAGGTCTCGGTGAACGCCGCGATCGCGCGCTCGAGCTCGACGACGGCTTCTTCGGGGCGCGCCAGGCAATCGAGCGCGATACCGGAGTTGAGCTGCTGATACGCGATCGTGTAGGTCGGCAACCCGATCGCGGTCGCGATCTCTTGCCCGTGGCGATGATGGTCGAGCGCGCGCTGGCAATCGCCGTAGGCGAGCTCGACCATGCCGAGCCGATCGAAGTTGTTGGGCAGCTCGGCGTGCCGCGCATCGACGCGCTCGAGCCCTGCGATGGTTTCTTCGAGCGCGATGCGAGCGGACTCGAGCTGACCGAGCCGCAGGTGGATCTGCCCGATGTTCCCGCCGAGCATGATCGTGCGCGGATGCTCGGGGCCGATCGCAGCCGACAGCGCGTGCTTGGCTCGCTGCGCCGACGCCAACGCGGCCGCGTGATCACCGAGCCGGCCCTGCACGTTGGCGATGTTCGCGAGCGTGTAGCCCACCTCCATCGTGTCTTCGCCGAGCGTGCGCTGGAAGATCGCGAGCGCGCGCTGGTGCTCGGCCAACGCGTCGGCGTTGCGATCGAGATCGCCGAGCGCGATCGCAGTGTTCTGCATCGCGGTGGCCGTCGCGGGATGGTCCTCGCCGTAGAGCCGCTCGAGCCCCTCGACCACCTCACGGTACGTCACGAGCGCTTCGTCGTACCGCGCGAGGTGGATGTACACGCCCGCGAGCGTCTGCAGCGGATTGAAGGTGTTGGGATGATCGTTGCCGTAGCCTTCGATCGCGTGCGCGACCGCCTGTTGGCCGACCGCGAGTGCGTCGTCGTACTTGCCGAGCTCGGAGAGCACCGCGGTGCGCGAGTTCTCCAGCTGCGACGCTTCGCGCGGTGAAGCACCGCGCTTGCGCAAGAGCGCCTCGCCGTGATCCCACCACACCAACGCATCGCTGGCACGGCCCTGCCGCACGCCGATGAGATGCAGCAACGCGGCCGCGGTCTGCAGCGCGACCACGTCGTGCCCGGCCGCGAGCGCATCGAAGTACGCGCGCTCGTACGCCGACTGTGCGCTCGCGAAGTCACCCTTGCCGATCTGCGACGCGCCGACGCGAACCTCGGCCTCGGCGACGACCGGCGCGTAGCCCAGCGTCTGCGCGGTCGCGAGCGCAGCTTCCGCGTACTGCAGCGCCGCGTCGGGATCCGCCGCGACGTCGAGCGTCGACTTGGCGCGCGCGATCTCGGCCCGCACCTCCGCGACCGCGGACGCGATCGTGGCATCGGGCGGCGTGACGTCGTCGACCAGGCGATCGAGCTCGCCACAGATCGTCGGGCTCGGCAGCGCCGCGACGGCCTGCAGCGCGCGCCCGGTGACCGCCTTCGTGCTGGTCGTCAGCGCGCCGAGCAGCGCATCGAGCTCGAAGCGTCGGCGCTCGAGACAGAGCAGCTCGCGCTCGACCAGCTGCGCGCTGCGTGTGCCCGCATCCGCGGCGGCGCATGCTTCGGCATGCACCTCGCGCCAGCTCGCGACCCAGTCGTCGACGCCTTGCTCGACGCGATCGGCGACACCGTCGGCGTAGGCCGCCGGCAAGCCGTCGTCGCCCTGCGCGGCGCGGATGCTGGCCTTGCGTGCGTCGTCCCAGTGGCTCGCGATCACCGTGTCCGTGTCGGCGCACGCCGAGGCGCGATCGCTGCGCGTGGCCACGAACACCGCGGCGCCGGCGGTCACGAGCGCGCCGCCGACGATCCACGGAGCGCGTCGCGGACGACGAGCACGCGCGAGCGCGTCGAGCAGCTCGTTCATCGCGGGGAACCGACGCGAGGGATCGCGCGCGAGCCCGCGGGCGAGCACACGTTGCACTGCAGCCGGCACGCGCGGACGCGCGGGAAAGACGACTTCGGCGGCGAGGCGCGCGGTGATGAGCGCGGGCAAGCCGACCGCGGCATGCGGGCGCGCGCCGTACAGCGCCTCGAACAGCGCGACGCAGAATGCGTATTGATCGCTGCTCGCGGTCGGCGACCCGGCGTCGAAGAGCTCGGGTGCCATGTACGCGGGCGTGCCCGCGAGCTCGCTCGAATGCGTCGTCGCAGTGCTCGTGGGCACGTCGCGGTCCGGCGTGGCGGGCCGTGATGCTTGCGCACGCACGAGCCCGAAGTCGCCGACGCGTGGGCGACCATCGCGACCCACCAGCACGTTGTCGGGCTTGA
>DASZPU010001080.1:0-4845 GCA_035550195.1 Nannocystaceae bacterium | reverse complement strand
TCGCGGTGTCGAGCAATAGGCAGTCGAGCCCCTTGCCCACGTGCGGAAGCTTCACGATCTCGCCGGCCACGTCGGCGCGATCGATGCCGAGCGCCTGCGCGCTCGAGCGCCTGGAACTGCTCGCGCACACCCGCGAGGCTCGCATCGCCGTCGCTCGCCGGCTCGACCTCGGTGAGCTGCGCGGTGAGCTTCTCGAGCGGCAGATGCTGCGGAAGGATCACCGGCCCATCGGCGAGCAACACCGCACGCCGGATCGCGTTCCTGAGCTCGCGTACGTTGCCGGGCCAGCGATAGCCGACCAGCCGCGCCATCGCAGCGTCGCTCATCACCGGTGGATCCGCGCGACCGATCCGCGCGGACGCCTCGCCGACGAAGCGCTCGACCAGCGGCACGAGATCACCGTCGCGTTGGCGCACCGGCGGCACCACGAGCGTGACGCCGTCGAGCCGGTGGAACAGATCGATGCGAAAGCGCCCCGCCGCGATCTCGGCCTCGACGTCGTGGCGCGTGGTCGCGACGAAGCGCGGCGGCTCCTGCCCTTGCTCGGCCGCGCGCTCGACCGCCTCGAGGATCCGCGCGAGTCGAGCCTGCGCCGCCGCGGGCAGCTCGCACACCTCGTCGATCACGATGGTGCCGCCGCGCTGCGCCAGCCACTCGGGCTCTTGCTCGGCGAGATCGCCCTGCACCGTCGCGCCGTCGATGCGCACGAGCGCACGATCGGCCCGCCCCGAACGGCGATGGATCTCCTCGGCGACGAGCTCCTTGCCCGTGCCGGTCTCGCCGACGACGAGCACCGGCACCGCATCGACCGCGATGCGCTCGATGGTGCGCAGGAGCTCCCGCATCGCCCGCGACTCGGCCACGAGCGCAGGGCCGCCGTCGTCGGCATCGTGCTCGCCGTCGGCACGCAACGCTGCGGCCGCGACCAAGCGATCGGGATCGCTGCCGTCGTCGGGAAACACCGCGTGACCGATCTGCAGCGCGACACCATCGCCGCCGAGCCCCGCGGCGACGCTGCGCTCGGCCGCGATCGCTTCGTCGCGATCGGCCCCGACGAGCAGCACTTCGTACTCGCCCGGCACGTAGCGCGCGATCACGTCGAGCCGCGGCTGCAGCGACGCGAGCCGACGCTCGACCGCCGCGATCGCCGAGCGATCGCCACAGCGCACGTGCAGCACCGCGAAGCGCGTGCCGGCACGCCGCGCACGACGGCACTCTTCGTCGAGCCGCGCTTCGAAGTAGTCCCACGACGCGAGCCGCCGCGGCGAGGCCGCGATGCCGCGCTCCTGCACGACCAGCATCGTGTTGCCGATCTCCACCGGCACGCCGGCATCGAGCTGGTGCTTGCTGTTCGGTGCGATCGTGACGCCGCCGACCTTCGTGCCGTTGGCGCTGCCGAGATCCTCGAGCGTCACGCTCGCGCCGAGATGCAAGATGAGATGGCGCCGCGATACCTCGGGCTCGTCGAGCTCGACGAGGTTGTCGCCCGAGCGTCCCACCGTGATCTGGCCGCTGTTGCCGAGCGGCACGCTGGTCTGGAAGCCGGGTCCGAGCACGAGCAACGTGCGACGCGTACCGCTCGCCGGCTCACCGCGCAGGCGCGTGACCGTGGCCTGCGGGTCGTCGCCCTGCTCCGCCATCGCACGAGCATACCGCAGCCGGCTCTCGCGATCGGTGCACATCACAGGCACACCGCGATCGCGCCGTTGTCGTCGTTGTCGACGACGCAGCTCGAGCCGCTGGGGCACTGCAGGCCGCCGCTGCAATCGAGCGCGCACAATGGAATGCCTTGCACGGTGATGCAGACCGGCGCGACGATCTCGCCCGGCGCCGCGGGGCAAGCCGATGCGTCGCCCTGCGCGACGCAGCCGACCGTGCACACGCCACCGGCACCCTCCGCCGGCTCGATGCACGCATAGCCGGGATCGCAGCTCGCTCCGCTGCACTCCGACCACGGGCCGTCGTTCGGCAAGACACCGGGATCGGGATCGTCGGGCGCACCGGTGCCGGTGTCGTCGGGCTCAGGTGCGCCGGTCGTGGTGTCGTCGATCGGCATCGGCGCGTCGCTGGTCGACTCGCTCTCGCCCCCGTCGTCGTCGTCGGGTGGGATCGGCAGCGTGGGCGATGGCCCGCTCGCGCTGTCGGGCTCGATCGCGTCGTCCGACGAGCTCTCGTCGTCGGGCTCGGCTTCGCTGCCGGTCTCGGACACCGGTCCGCCCGACGTGTACGCGACCCCGCCGCGATCGTCTCCGGTCCCCATCGCACATCCGCCTGCGAGCAACACCGTGAACGCCCACCGCATGCAGCAACTGTGGGATCCGAGCGGCGCTCGCCGCAAATGCGCACGCGCTGCACTCGATGTGCACGCTCGCGACACGCGTTGCGCACGATCGTGCGCAACCGCGTCACTTCATGCGCGCGAGCCCGTCCTCGACGCCGATCACCGGCGCCCAGCCCAGCTCGGCGCGCGCGCGATCGGTCTTCACCGTGACCGTGCACGACATCATCGCGGCGGCGAAGCGCGTGACCGGGGGCGGCGACGTGCGTCGAAGCGTGCGCCACATGGGCTCGAGCACCGCGGCGATCGAGCGCGCGACCCCGGCCGCGATCTCGCGCTCGCCGAGCTCGACGCCCTGCGTGCGTGCGAGCGCAGCGATGAAGTCGCGATACGTGCGCGTGCCGTCGTCGGCGACGAAGTAGGCTCGCCCGCCGCGCCCGCGCTCGAGCGCGCACAGGAGCGCCGCGACGACGTTGTCGACGTGCACGGTGGAGGTGAGCGATCGCCCGCCGCCGATCCACGCGAAGCGCCCGGCCTTCGCGGCGCGCAGGATCGCGGGCAACACCGAGGTATCGCGCGGCCCCCAGATGAACCGCGGTCGCACGGAGAGCGCGACCATGCTCGCGTCGTCGGCCGCGAGCACGCGCCGCTCCGCCTCGGCCTTCGTCTCCGAGTAGAGGAAGCGCTGCTTCGCGGGATAGGGATGGTCTTCGTCGATGTCGACGAGATCGTGGCCGTCGAACACCGCGGCTTCGGTGCCGACGTGCACGAAGCGCGCGACGCCACCGCCCTTGGCGGCCGCGAGCGCGCGCTCGGTGCCGACGACGTTGCCCTGCCAGAACTGATCGCGCGTGCCCCACTCTTCGACGAATGCGGCGGAGTGCACGAGCGCGTCGCAGCCGCGCACGTGCTCCGCTGCGAGCTCGCCGAGATCGGCACGCACCGCCTCCGCACCGTAGCCGACGACGATTGCGGCGCTGCGATCGGAGCGCGCGAGCGCACGCACGCGATGCCCGTGCCCGACCAGCGCCTCGATCAGATGCCCGCCGACGAACCCCGAGCCACCGGTGACGAAGACCTGCACGCGCGCATCATACAACCGAGGGTGGACGGCGCCGACCAACGACGCCGCCCACCCCGACCCAACCACTGCGTGTGCACCCGCCCATCCTGGGCCAGCTCATGCTCTCCACACCGGTAGTGTCCGCCCCCGCCCCGCTCGATCACGACGCGAGCATTTTTCTTTGGTCGCGCCGTCCGGCGCTCTTCCTGGTGCGGGCGGTCGTGCTCGCGCTCCGCCTTTGCGAAGCCACGTCGGGCTCGCGTGGCGCCTATGGTGTGTCGGGGCGCACGACGTCCACGAGCCACAGCGAGAGCTCGGGGATGAACGTGATCGCGAGCAGCGCGAGCATCATCAGCATCAGGAACGGCAGCGTCATGCGATAGAGCTGCACCACTGGCCGATTGAACGCGAGCGACGAGATGAACAGGTTGAGGCCGACCGGCGGCGTCAGATAGCCGATCTCGAGGTTGGCGAGGAAGATGATGCCGAGGTGTACCGGATCGACGCCGTACTCGGCGGCGAGCGGGGTGATGAGCGGCACGACCACGATGGTCGCGGAGAAGATGTCCATCAAGCAGCCGACGATCAGCAAGAAGATCGTGAGCGCGATGAGGAAGGTGGTCTGGTTGGTGATGTAGGGGTTGATGGCCTCGAACAGCTTGGTCGGCACCTGCTCCTGGATCAGGTAGTTGGTGAGACCGAGCGCGACCCCGAGGATCATCATGATGGCCCCGACCATCACGAGCGACTCGCGGATCACCTTGGGCAGGTCGGGCTTCTTGCCGTCCCGCGAGATGATCGCGATGTCCTTGTAGACGAACACCTCGATGATCACGAGGTAGATGGCGCAGATCGCCGAGGCTTCGCCGATGGTGACGAGGCCGGTGGTGACACCCGGCACGCCGTAGATGCCGACGATCACGACCACCGGCACCAGCAGCTCCCACTTCGCCTGCCAGCTCGCCGACAACGCCTCGCGCAGATCGAAGGGCGTGCGATTCACCGTGTCGCGCCGCCCGGTCCACAGGCAGTAGCCGCCGAGCACCGCGAGGAAGAGGAGGCCCGGCATGATGCCGGCGATGAACAGGTCGTCGATGCTGGTCTGCCCGACGATGCCGTAGAGGATGATCGGCAGCGACGGTGGGAAGAGCAGGCCGATCGAGCCGCTCGACGTGATGAGGCCGAGCGAGAACTTCTCGGGGTAGCCCTCCTTCACGAGGATCGGGTGCATCAACCCACCGAGCGCGATGATGGTGACGCCCGACGCACCGGTGAACGTGGTGAAGAACGCACACGACGCGACCACCACGATGCCGAGACCGCCGGGCAGCCAACCCAGCAGCGCTCGGCTCACGCGCACGAGTCGATCGGCCGCGCGCGACTCGGCCATGAGGAAGCCCGCGAGTGTGAACAGCGGGATCGTGACGAGGTGGGGATTCGTCGCGAGCTTGTAGTGCTCCTCCGACATCACGACGAGGTCGGTGCCGGCACCGCTGAAGTTGTT
>DASZPU010001079.1:0-9978 GCA_035550195.1 Nannocystaceae bacterium | reverse complement strand
GCGATCGCGGGCGACCACGAGCCCGAGATCGTCGAGCAACGTCTCGAGCGCGACGAAGCCCGGGCGCGGCGCGGGCAGGTAGTGCGCGCCCATCGGATAGCGCGAGCGCGGCAGCTCGCCGCCGCGCGCGGTGCCGCCGATGTCGTCCTCGAGCTCGAGCACGACGAAGTCGCGCACACCCGCGCGTTGCAGTCGCCACGCGGCCGACAACCCCGCGACGCCGGCGCCCACGATCACGATCGACGCGCGTCGTCGCTCGCTCGGTGCACGGCCACGCAGTGCCGCATCGCGGATCAGATGACCGCGCTCGGGACTCTGGCCCACGAACGCGAGCGTGGGGCTCGGCGTCGCCGTACCTGGACAACCGGCCGCGAGCCAAGCGCCCGCGCCGAGCACGGAGCGCCGCGAGATCGTCATCCGCGGCGTCCCGGCTGCTGCAGGTCGGCTTCGTAGTAGTGCACCAACAGCTGATCGTTGAGCTGGTTGACGCCGACGTCGGGCGGCTGCTGATCGGTGGGAAACACGAAGAGGCCGGGCAGCATCGCGTCGCTCAAGAAACGCCGCGGTACCTCGGGCTGCAAGCGCATCGGCGGTGCGAGCTCGTGCTTGCCGGCGAGCACGTAGCCCCAGTCCCCGAAGGACGGCACGTGCACGTGGTACGGCAGCGGATGCAGCCCCGCGGCGTCGAGCGTGCGGACGATGCACCAGAACGCCTGCGGTGCGAGATACGGCGAGGTGCTCTGCACCACGAACGGCGCGTCGTCGGCGAGGCGCGTCGCGAGCAAGCGATAGAACGCGCGCGTGTAGAGCTTGCCGAGCGAGAAGTTGTTGGGATCGGGCAGATCGACGATCGCGACGTCGAAGCGCCGATCGGCATGGCCCACCAGCCACTCCATCGCGTCGGAGTTGTGGATCGTGACGCGCGCGTCGAAAAGCGCGTCTTGGTTGAGCTCGCGCAGCACCGGGTGCGTCGAGAACAGCTCGGTCATGCCAGGATCGAGATCCACGAGGTCGATGCTCGCGACCCGCGGATCGCGGAGGATCTCGCGCAACGCGAGCCCGTCGCCGCCGCCGAGCACGAGCACCGCGAGCCCGTCGGCGCGCGCGGGTGCGAGCGCGAGCACGGGATGCACGAGCGACTCGTGGTAGCGGTGCTCGTCGGTGCTGGAGAACTGCAGGTTGCCGTCGATGTAGAGCCGCACGTCGTCGCGCCAGCGCGTGAGCGTGAGCCGCTGGTACGGCGTGCGCTGCGAGAGCACGACCGGCGCATCGTAGAGCTCGGCCTCGCCGAACTGCTCGATGCGCGGTGCCGCCCAGAAACCGATCGCGAGCAGCACGAAGGTGAGCCACGCGAGCGCGCGCCGGCGTGCGAGCGCACCGATCTCGTCGGCGAACGAGCGCAGGAACCACAGCGCGACGACGGCGTTGACGAGCCCGAACATCAAGCTGGTGCGCACGAGCCCGAGGTGGGGCAAGAGCAGCAATGGAAAGAGCAGGCTGGCCGCGAGCGAGCCCACGTAGTCGAACGCGAGCACGCGCGCGACGGTGTCCTTCAGTGCGTGGCCGCGCACGAGGATGCGCAACAAGAGCGGGATCTCGAGTCCCACCATCGTGCCGACCAGCGCGAGGATGCCGAACAAGAGCGGGCGCACCGTGGCGAGCTGCGCGAAGCCGAGGAAGAGCAGCGCCGCCGACCAACCACCGACGAGTGCGACGCCGAGCTGGATCGCGACGAAGCGGCCGTGCAGGTCGCGCTCGATGCCCTTGCTGAGCCACGAGCCCAGCCCCATCGCGGTGAGGTAGACGCCGATGACCAGCGACCACTGCGTGACCGAGTCGCCGAGCAGGTACGACGCCATCGTCGCGCTGACGAGCTCGTACACCAGGCCTGCGGTCGCGACCGCGAACACCGACGCGAGCAGCAGACGATCGCGGCGCGGCGCCACGACCGGCTCGGGCGCGGGCTCGTCCATCAGCCGTGGATCGCCGCGCTGATGATCAGCGAGATGCCGATGATCACCGAGCCGATGATGATGCCGAGCGAGATGTTCTGGTCCTCCTCGATCTCCTTGCGGATCGAGAACGGTGCCACCCTCACGATCACGTAGAAGGCCAGCCCGAACAGCGCGAAGCCCATCGCCGAGAACAACAGCGCATTGACGATCGCGTTCTCCATCACTTGCCTCCTTGGTAGCCGCCGCCGGTCCAGATGAACACCGGACGGCCGCGCACCGACTGTCCGTCCTTGCTGACTTGCCCGCGCTCCGGCGTGCCGGTGAGCAGCGCGCCGCGAGGTGCCTCGAGCCCGAGCAGCGCGAGCGAGCCGCCCGAGAGCACCCAGTAGACGATGTGGCGTTTGAGGATCGGCATCGCGTCTCCTTTACGACGAAGGTGCGTAGTCGCTGTTCTTCCAGCGGCGGCTCTCGAACACGAGGCCGAGCACGAAGAGCGTGAGCGGCAGTCCGAGGATGAAGAGCAGGGGCACGAGCACGTACTGCACGAGCACGACGTCGCGGCGCACGCGGATGTCGTAGACGAGGTTCGCGGGCGGCACCGTGCTCGTGCCTTCGCCCGCCTGTGGGATCACCTGCAGCGTGTACGCGCCGGTCGGCACCGCACCGAGCGCGACCGTGTTCACGGTGCTGCCCTCGGACCACGACTCGCCGCCTTCGACACCGTGCCACTCGTCGACCTCGATGCCGACGCCGATCGCTTCGTCGCCTTCGTGCGGCACGAGGATCACCTCGGCGAACGCCCACGCATTGCTGAGCGGGCGTGCGCTGAGCTGCACGTCGACGGTGGTGACCTCGCCGGGCTGGCCGATCTGGATCTCTTCGGTGAGCGGCTCGAACGGGATGCCGCTGCGTTGGAACACCACCTCGACGTCGCGCGAGGCCGAGTAGGTGATCATCACGAACAACCACAGGCCGACGAACGCGGCGGTGGAGAGCCACGTGATCGCGCCGCCGCGGCGCCAGCGATTGGGCTGGAACGCACCGACGTCGCTCGGCGAGGGCGGCGAGCCGCGCAGCTTGAACGCCGCCCATACCTGCGCACCCTCGAGGTGCTCCATCTCGGTGAACGAGAGATCGACGCCGTCTTCGGTGCGTTGCTCTTCCACCGATACGCCGCGTGGGGGTGCGACGTAGTCGTGTGCGACCGCCTGATCGCCGGCGCGCACCTGCCACGGGAACTCGCCTTCGACGTAGGTGACGCGGGTGAGCGAGCTCTGGAAGTGCTTGAACGACGTGCCGCCGAACGACGCACGCTTGTGGCCCATCGTGTTGCCGAGCTTCGGCGCGCCGTCGAGCGGGCGACCGAGCGCCCAGTGCCGGTCGTACACGAAGAAGATCAGCCAGCGATAGCCGAGGTACGGCTGGTACAGCAGCAGCTCTTGCCACGGATACGTGTGGCCGTCGGCGGTGGTCTCGCGCCAGACGATGCCGATGATCTCCCAGGTCGCGCCGTCGAGCTCGCCGCGCGCATGCAACGGCAAGATCGATGCACGTTGGGCGCGACGCACCTGCTGCATGATCGCGAGCGCACCGTTGGGCTCCGGTGCGAGCTCGCTGCCACAGTAGGGACACACCACCTTCTCGATCGCACCGAAGCCCGCGCGCGTGATCGGACCGCCGCACGACGGGCACTGCACCGCATCGACGCGGGCTTCTTCGCGGAACAGCGGCACCGGAGCTGCGGCTTCGTTCATCGCGGCGGGGCTCCTGGCGGTGCGGGCGGGGGCCAGCCCTGGAAGCGGCGCAGCGGATACAGGCCGGTCGACGCCAGCGCGACCGACACGCCGAAGTACGGCACCGGTTGCGCGTGATTGCCGTGCTCACCGTAGTCGAGCGTGACGAACTCGCCGCGCTCGCCACGGAGATCCGCGGAGTGGAACAGGACGTCGGGCACGGCGACGAACGGGAGCTCGCCTTCCGAGCCGCGGTACTTTGCGGCGCGGCGATCGACGACGGTGAGCGCGACGCCGTCGATCATCAAGACGCCACCGATCGCGAGCTGATGGAACATCGGCACGCGGTTCGCGACGATCGACACGTCGCGCGGCTGCACGATCGCGAACTGACCCAGCGCATCGGCGAGCCAGCCCACGGTGCCGTCGGCGAAGCTCAGGAACCACTCGTTCCACGTGCCGCGGCCGTAGGCCACCTGCAGGCGACCGCTCACCTCGAACGGCACGCCGCGATGACGACCGCGGCTGTTCAGCAGGATCGGCGAGCCGTTGTCGAGGATCGCCGAGACGCGCCCGACCAGGCGCAGATCGACGCCGGTGCGCACGATCGTCGAGCCGCAGTACTCGCACACGCGCGTGACGGTGGTGCCGCGAAACGGTGCCGGTGCACCGCACTCGGGACAGAACGTCGATGGCGAGGGACCGTCCACGCGTGCGGCGGGGGCATCATACAACTAGAAGTGATGGGTTATGCCGCCGCGCTGCAGGCCGGCCGCCAGCGTCGCGCGCAGCGGTGCGCCGTTGTTCGAGAGGATTGCGACCGCGAGGCCGCGCTCCGGCACCCATGCGAGCTCGGCCGCGAAGTCGCCGGTCTGGCCGGAGTGGCGCAGCAGCGTCTCGCCCGACGGCAGCGTCTCGACGACGATGCCGCTCGCATAGCGCTCGCCGGAACGGCGGCCGGTCTCGACCTTCGTGCCGCGTACCGCTGCGAGCATCGTGCGCGTCCATGCGGGCGCGTCGGCGGGCGGATGATCCGAGAGCGCGATCGCGAAGTGCACGAGATCTTCCGCGGACGCGAGGATCGCTCCGGCCGGCGCGGCCGCTTCGACGCCGAACGCGAAGCGATCCCAGTCGGTCGCGACGTCGTATGCGACGCCGTCGAGGTGCCCGCACGCCACGTCGTCGCCGGGCCGCGGCGGCACGCTCGCGCGCGCGTGCTGCATGTGCAGCGGTCGCAGCACGGTGTCGTCGACCAGCTCCTGCCAACGCGTGCGCGTCTCGGCTTCGAGCCACGCGCCGACCAGCGCATAGCCACCGTTCGCGTAGCGCCACGTGCCCGCGCGTTCGGGCGTGCCCACGAGGATCCGCAGCTGCTCGGCATGCGGCAGCCCGCGCATCGCTTCGCTCGGCAACACGTCGGGCAGACCGGCGGTGTGATCGAGGAGCTGACGCATCGTCGGCGTCGCGCCCACCAACGTCGCGAGCCCACCGTCGAGCGGGCGATCGAGATCGCCGAGCTTCGCGTGCGCGGCCGCGGCGGTGATCGCCTTCGTGATCGATCCGATGCGGAAGCGCGTGTCGATCGCGACGTCGCCTTCGCGGCCACGGCAGCGCAGGCCGCTCGCGAACTGCAGGGCGATCGCACCATCGATCGCGATCGCGACGCTCGCCCCCGGTACGTCGTGCGCCTTCAGCTCGCTGCACAGCGCGCGCGCGACCCCACGATCGGCGTCGGCCAGCGCGTCGGCCTTCGCGAGGCAGGCATCGATCGCGGGCGGCTCGACGTCTTTGCGCCCGCACGCGGTCAACGCGAGCACGAGCCCGATCGCGCGCAGCTTCACCGTCGCGATGCTACGCGAAGGTCAGCCGACTTCGGCGGCGTTGCCGGTCCACTCGGCGCGCGCGGCCAGGAAGCGCAGCCGCGCGGCCCGCAGGCGCGCATAGATCGTGTTGAGGTTCACGTCGAGCGCCGCACCGATCTCCGGCGCCGTGAGCCCCTCGATGTCGGCGAGCACGAACACGATGCGCTTGTCCTCGTCGAGCGTGGCGAGGAAGCGCGCGACGAAGTCGCTGGCCTCGGCACGCGCCGCGACGTCGGCCGGATCGCCGATGCGCTCCGCGTCCGCCCGCGTCTCCGCGCGCGAAGCCACGCGCTGCAATCGCTTGCGCGTGTCGGCGGCGACGCGTCGCGTGATGCCGAACAGCCAGCTACGGATCGGCACCTGCGGATCGTAGGAGTCCCAGCGGCGATGCACGACGACGAACACGTCCTGCGCCGCGTCCTCGAGCGCCTCCATCGGTACGCCGAGCCGTCGCAGGATGCGATACACGAACGCGAACTGCTCGCGATAGATCGCGCCGAAGCTCGCGCCGTCGTCGGACCCGCTCACCGCGTCGAGTCCTCCCGGCAAGCAAACGAGCTTCGGCCTTCCCGCATCCACCACATCACACCTCGTCTATCCTCGATCGGCTACCGCGATGACGGAGGGCCGTGGCCGGCCGTCAGGGCTCCTTGCACGCGCGCGTTGCGATGCTCGCGTAGGCGGAGCCGGGATTCTTCTCGACGAACGTACGCGCCTTCGACTGCGCGTCGTCCTTGCGACCGAGCGCGCACAGGGTCTGGATCTCGAGGATCGCGACCTCGCGACCGAGCTTGCCGCCGGCGAACTCGCGGCCGTGCTGGCGGATCAGGTCGAGGCGAGCCTGCGCATCCTTCTCGGACTTCGCGGCGGACACGAGCTTGATTTCCGCGGCCGCGTCCACGCTAACAGTTGCGGGGACAGGCGCGGGCTTGCCCGGCTTCGCACGGTTGCGCGACTCGTCCAGTGCATCGGCGACGCCCGGCCACTCGGCGGGCGCATCCGTGGTTGCGGGCGCGACCGGCTCGGGCACGACGATCTTCGGCGGCGTCGCGATCGTCGGTGCGACCGACGCTTGGTCGTGCGGCGTCGCGATGCCCTCGGCACCACGGCGCTGCAGCGTGTCGCTCGCGGCGTTCGGCGTCTCGCGATCCGCGGAGAGGCGACCGATCAAGCGCGAGCTGCCCGCGACGACCAGCAACACCGCGGCTGCGATCGCGACGGTGAGCCCGCCCATGCGCAGCCACGTCGTCCAACGCGAGACGAGCGACGGCTGCGAATCCACTTCGGCCAGTCGCGCGCGCACGCGGCGATGCACGCGATCGGCCACCGCGGGCGAGGGGCTCTCGTCCATGCGGAACTGCGCGAGCAGGGCCGCGTCTTCTCGGGTGAGCTCGGGGAGATCGACGGACATCGCGGGGCCGGGGCAATCGAGGCCATGGCCCCGCCGGGCCCGATCCGTGTCGGACATCCGCGGGACGAATCCGCCGCAAACACGCGTGGGCTCACGGGTCCGCGGCAGCTTCGTGGGCCTTGGCGGTGGGAGATGCCGGGGTTTCGCCGGCTTCGGCCACCCACCAGCTCCCGGCGCTCACCAGGCCGCCGAGCGCGGCCGACACCAGCCAGGGCACCAGTGCGCGCGGATGCGAACGCTTCGGCGGACGCAACGCGGCGGCGAGCTCGTCGGCGGTCGCGAAGCGCTGCGTGGGATCGAGCGCGAGCCCCATCCGCAGCGCGCGCTCGACGTGGCGCGGGACGCCCTCGCGCGCCGGGAACGTCGCGGGCTGCTTCGACTCGAACGCCATCGCGAGCTCGTAGGGCGTCTTCCCCGGGAACGGACGCTGATCGTAGATCGCTTCGTACGCGGTGACGCAGAGCGAGAAGAGATCGGCACGCGTGTCGAGATCGCGGCCGAGCAGCTGCTCGGGCGACATGTAGTTCGTGGTGCCGACGATCATGTTCGATCGCGTCAAGCGTGTGCGCAGCGTCGTGTCTTCGTCGTTGGTGCGACCGCGGGCGGTGTCGGCGTCCGCGAAGCCGAGCGCGAGCCCGAAGTCGACGAGCACGACGCGACCGACGAGATCGATCGACGTGGGATCGTCGGCGTAGAGCGCCGCGCCGTCGCCCACGAGGATGTTGGTCGGCTTGAGATCGCGGTGCAGCAGCCCCGCGCGATGCACCGCGCCCAACGCATCGGCCGTGCGCGCGATGACCTCGGCGATCTGCGTCGGTGTGCGCAGGCGTCGGTGCAGCCATCGCCGCAGATGCAGACCGTGCACGTGCTCGAGCGCGAGCCATGCACCGTGGTTGTCCTGGCCCATGTCGTAGAGGCCGACGACGCCGGGGTGATGCACGCGTGCGAGCGCCTGCGCCTCGCGACGCAGCCGCGACCACAGCTTCGCATCGACGCTGCCACCTTGCGTGCGCACGAACTTCAGCGCGACGCGACGACCGACCTCGGGATCGTGCGCGCGCCACACGACACCCATGCCGCCTTCGCCGATGCGCTGCTCGAGCACGTAGCGACCGACGCGATCACCGATCTCGTGCTCGCGCACCGGCACGCGCACGGGGCCGGTGCTGTGCGGCATCGGCAGCGAGCGGTCTTCCTCGATCGGCGACGGCACGCCCGCGGCGGCGCCACCGAGATCGATGCGTGTCTGCGTGCTGCTGCTCCACATGGGGACCGACGCCCAACCGCCCGAGCCCCGCGGGTGGTGAACGAGGTGGCCTTAAATCGGCCGAAGGATACGTAGCTTGCGTGACACCTTCTGAGCGCGGTGTCACGCGCGAAGCGTGCAAGCGTTCGCAGATGCAGGATTTTTTTCGCGCGCCTTCGTGGGGCGTCGAGCCCCCGGCGCAGCGTGCACGCGTTTTGTCGGATCAGAGCGTGAGCCTCAAAGCCGTTCGATCAAACCGGCCGCGCCCATGCCTCCACCGATGCACATCGTGATGAGCGCATAGCGGCCGTTCTGCCGCTCGAGCTGATGCAGCGCCGTCGCGACGAGCTTCGCACCGGTGCATCCGAGTGGATGGCCCAAGGCGATCGCGCCGCCGTTTCGGTTCACCTTCGCGGGGTCGAGGCCGAGCTTGCGGATCACCGCCAGCGACTGCGATGCGAACGCCTCGTTGAGCTCGATGACGTCGATGTCGCCGAGCGCGACGCCGGTGCGCGCGAGCAGCTTCGGCACTGCGGCGATCGGGCCGATGCCCATGATCTCCGGTGCCACACCTGCGGTCGCGAAGCCGACGAAGCGCGCCCGCGGACGCAGGCCGAGATCCTTCGCGAGCTTCGCCGAGGTCACGACGATCGCCGCGGCGCCGTCGTTGATCGGCGAGCTGTTGCCCGCCGTGACCGAGCCCTTCACGTGGAAGACCGGCTTGAGCGCTGCGAGTGCCGCGAGATCGGTGTCGCCGCGCGGGCACTCGTCGACGTCGAACTTCGCCCCGCTCGCGGTGGTGAGCGGCACGATCTCGTCGTCGAAGTTGCCGGCCTGCTGGGCCGCGATCGCCTTCTTGTGGCTGTCGAGCGCGAACGCGTCCTGATCGGCGCGCGACACCTCGAAGCGCTGCGCGACGTTCTCCGCGGTGAGCCCCATCGAGATGTAGATCTCGGGGCGCGTGCGCACGATGTCGGGGTTGAGCACGGCCTTGTTGCCGCCCATCGGCACCATGCTCATCGACTCGATGCCGCCCGCGAGGCCGCAGTCGATCTGCCCGGTCATGATGCGCTCCGCGACGATCGCGAGCGCCTGCAGCCCGGAGCTGCAGAAGCGATTGACGGTCATCGCGGAGCACTCGTCGGGCAGGCCCGCGAGCAACGCGATGGGGCGCGCGACGTTGAGGCCTTGCTCGGCCTCCGGCATCGCGCAGCCGAGCACGACGTCGTCGATGCGATCGAGCGGCAGACCCTTCACATCGGCGAGCGTGCCCTTGATGACCTGCGCCGCGATGTCGTCGGGACGCGTGGTGGCGAGGCTGCCCTTGAGCGCGCGCCCGACTGCGCTGCGACGGGCGGCGACGATGACTGCTTCTTGGAGTTCGGCCATGGCTAGTTCCTGAGCGGCTTGCCGGTGGTGAGGGTGTGCTTGATGCGCGCGCGGGTCTTCTCTTCGCCGCACAGCGAGACGAACGCTTCGCGCTCGAGGTCGAGTAGATCCTGCGCGACCAGCTTCGTGCCGGGCGGACGCATGCCGCCCGACAGCACGTGGCCGATCTTCTCGGCGACGAGCTTGTCGTGCGCGCTCGCGTAGCCGCCCCAGTGGAAGAGCGCGGCGCCCATCAGGAAGCTCGCACCGCGGCCCGAGCCGACCACCGTGATCGCTTCGTTGCGATCGGGCGGCACGTAGTTGCTCTGCGCGAGCGCGATCGCTTGCTGCTTCGCCTGCGCGATCACCTGGTTCTTGTGGAACACGATGCGATCCTCGCGGT
>DASZPU010001078.1:0-1571 GCA_035550195.1 Nannocystaceae bacterium | reverse complement strand
CGCGAGCCACGACGATGCGTCGCATTCCAGCACGAGCAGCGTCGCCTCGCCGTCGACGAAGCGGGCCCATGCGCGCGTCGCCGTGCACGCGATCGTCTCGATCTCCGCACGGTCCTGGCCGCCGACCTCGAGCTCGCGCGTCAGTGCGGCCGCGAGCATGCGGCGATCGATCGCGGGCGCGATGCGACGCGCCGGGTCGAGCAGCGTGCGCAGCGTCAGCCATCCGACCGTCGCCACGCCCGCGGTGGCGACGACGCCCACGGGACCGAGCGGTGCGGGGGCGTCGAACCAGCGGCCCAGTGCGAAGTTCGCCAGCGTCGCGAGCAGCGAGAACACCAGCAGCACACCGAACGTCGCGCCCGAATCTCCGGCGCCGAGCTGCAGCGCGGTGAAGCGCGGCGTCTCGAGGGCGAGCATTCGCTGCTGCCGGCGCGCCGGCAACCGCCGCACTATGCGATGCACCGCCACTCGATCGCAGAGCCTACCCGATCACGTGCCGGCGACACGTCGCTGCAGCGCGAGCGTCAGCACGAAGCCCGCCACGGCCACGAGCGCGAGCCCGGTGTGACCGCGGCCCGCGATCGCGGCGGCGTCGAGCAACGCGATGCCGGCGATGAGCGACACGACCGCTTTGCGCGTCGCTTCGGGGCGTCCGACGCGGGCGAGGCCGATCGCGCGCACGATCCACAGCGCGAGCGCGCCCGCGATCGTCCAGGTGTGCAGCGACGCGGGTGCGTGCCACAGCGTCCACGCGACCGGAGCGAAGAGCGTCGCGAGCGGCCACGCCTTGCCGACGGTCGAGCGGTTCTCGAAGCCGGCGACGTAGGTCAGCCCGAGCACGTACGCCGCGAGCAGCATGCCGCCGGCCCACGCATCGCCGAGCCCCGATGCGGCGAAGCTCGCCGCGATCGAATACACGCCCATGCGACACAGACCCATGATCGCCGGTGCGAAGGGGTTGCCCTTGTGGTTGCGATCGTAGACGACGACGAGCGTCGCCGTGATCACGGCAGCGAGCAGCGGACGCGCACTGTCGGCGAACGCGAAGCCGGCGACCGCCGCGATCGCGACACCGAGCGCGAGCAAGCCATGGCCCCACCGCGAGGCCTCGGCACGGCCGATCTGCCCGGCCGGGATCGGACGCTCGGGTCGCTCGCGCGCGTCGATGTCGGCGTCGTACACGTCGTTGAGCACCATGCCCGCGACATAGAGCGCGGAGGCGGCGAGCCACAACGCGAGCACGAGCGGTGCAGTCGGCGTCGCGCCGGCGAGCACCAACCCCGCGAGCACGTTGGTGCACACGGTCGGCAGGTTCGACACGCGACCGAGCCGCACGAGCAGCGCGAGCGTCATGCGCGAGAGCCTGCCGCGGAACGAGCCGCGCTGGCAAGGCTCATCCGGTGCTGCTGCTCGTGTCGTCGCCGCCGCCGCCACCGCACACGTGCGCGATCGCTTCCTTCTGCTCGCTGCACGCGATCGTCACGTCTTCGAACGCCGCGCACTCGAGCCCCGACAGGCACGCGTAGTAGTCCTCGTGCGCGGTGCTGCAGTCGGAGCCGAGATTCGCGGCC
>DASZPU010001077.1:0-2413 GCA_035550195.1 Nannocystaceae bacterium | reverse complement strand
GACGAGCCGCTCGCGATCGGCCGAGGGCGACGGCTGCGTGTCGCCGAGCGCGAGCTCGAGCGCGAGCGCCCGCGCGCGGGCCTCGAACTCGGCGATCTTCGCGTCCACCAGTCGACGGTGGAACTCCGCGACGTCGTCGGTGCGCTTCATCGCCTCGTCGAGCGCACCGGCCCAGCGCCCGTCGAAGTACGCCACGGTCAGCTGCACGAGGTAGGCAGACGAGCCCACGCAGAGCGTACCGATGAGCACCAGCGCAGCGATCACGCGCAGCTCGAGCCGGCCCCACCACGGCACCATGCTCTTCTTGCGCTTGCTCATTGCGCCTCCAAGAAGAACCAGTTGGAGCGCACGTGGACGGTCTCTTCCGCCTCGGGTCGTTCACCCGCGAGCACGTCGACCAGCTGCCCGAACCACTCGAGGTCGCGGCCCTGCGCGCTGGTCGAGCCCGCGAAGTCGGCGGGCGGATCCAGCGGGTTGCGCTGCGCGAGGATCTCGACGAAGTAGTACGGCCCGCTCTGGCCGCGCTCGAGTTGGTTCGCCGCGGCCACGCGCACGCGGTCGAGCTTCACCGCCGCCGCGATCGCGTCGTCGCGCTCGATGAACGTGCGACTGCTCCACACGCCGCTCTCGCGCCGGCGCACGACGTACTTCTTCTTCCAGGGATCGTAGCGGATGACGACCAGCAGCTCGCGCGTGTCGATGAGCGTCTTCTTGCCGACCTGCCACACCTTCAGGGTGAAGTGCAGCGTGGTGTCGAAGCCGGAGTCGATCGAGTCGAGCGCGTCGCGATCCGTGCGACGGAAGAGCGTCGGCAGGCTCACCGTCATCAGCACGGAGTTGCCGACCTCTTCGAAGCTGGCCTTGCGCTTGGGCAGATCGGCCGGTCGCACGAACGCCACGAGCGGCGTCGTCAACAACCCGAGCAAGAGGCGACGGCGCTTCACAGCGGCGTCCTCCGCAAGAGGTTGCCGACCGAGATCACGATCGTGCCGATCGCAGTGTCCAGCCGCGTGCCGAGGTTCGCGTTGAAGCCCGCCGGTGCGACGCGCTGCTTCGCGGCCTTCTGCGCCCTGCGCTCCTCGGCCGACCCCGCGAGCGTGAACACGCCCGCCGAGATGAACAGATCACCGCCGTAGACTCGCCGCGTGCGCGCGCGTCGGAAGAGCGGAATCGTGTACTCGAGATCGCCGCGTCCGAAGAGCACACCGAACGTGCGCTGGTCGATGCCGCTGCGGAACACGTCGATCGGATTGCGCGTCGAGTAGCGCACGCCCTGCTCGCGGCCCGGCGTCCACGCGCTGAGATCACCCGCGTAGAACAGCTCGAAGATCGGCGCACGCCCGGCGATCTGTCCCCCGCTCACGCTCGGCGTGAGCCAGTGCTTCCACGGCAAACGAAAGCTGTACGCGCCCGCGATCACCAGCTTGACGTACTCGTACTGCGAGCCGATCGCGGGCGACGACAGCGAGAGATCGAAGGCCACGCGCGCGCCCTTGCCCGCGAGGATCACTTCGTCGCGCGCATCCCAGACCAAGCCGAAGTGCGCCGACGTGAGCCGATGCGTGCCGCCACGCAGATGCAGATCGACCGGCTCGCTCGTGCCGTCGGGATGCACCCACGTCGGGGTCACCGGCAACAGCGCATCGACGCGCTCGAAGCGGTAGTCGACGCCGAGCGTGAGCGTGGGCAACACCGGGAACGTGACGCCGACGTCGCCGCCGATCCGCCCCACGTCGACCGCACGGAAGTTCTCCGGATCGGGATCGTCGGCACGACCCGCGACGCGATAGGGCTCGGCGGCCGAGATCACCCACCCGCTCGCACGCACGCCGAGCGGCGCGTTGCCGAGCCGAGGGATCTCCGCGAAGATCTTGTACGACTGCTGGCGGCGGCTCTGGTCGATGCGCGGCAGCGTGCCCCACACGAGCGCACCGCCGATGTGCACACCGCGGCCGAGGAAGTTGCGCTCCGACACCGCGATGCCGCCGTGGAAGGGCGTCATGCGCGAGCTGCCGAGGTAGAGCTCCTGCACCGCGACGCTGCTGCGCTCGTGCAGCTCGATCACCAGCACCACGTTCGAGGTGCTGTGCTCGACCGGCACGAGCTTGAGCGTCACCGAGTCGAAGTACCCGGTCGCGCGCAGCCGCTCCCGCACGCGCTTGATGCGGGGATCCGTGGGCACCAGCACCTCGGCGCCGCGCACCAGGCCTTCGCGCGCGAGGATCGCCTCGATCTGCCGCAGCGAGACCTGCTCGCGCCCGACGATGTCGACCCGGGCGATCTCCAGCGCGCGGGCGTCCTCGCTGTCGTCGTCGGCGACCGGGGGTCGCGCACGCCGCGGAGCCGAGCGCTCGGCGGCCGTGGCCGCGGTCGTGAACGCGTTCGCGATCGCGATCGCGGCGCCGAGCCACGC
>DASZPU010001076.1:0-24684 GCA_035550195.1 Nannocystaceae bacterium | reverse complement strand
GATGCTCGCGATCGTCGGCACCGTGAGCTCTTCGAGCTCCGCGAGCACGAACACCACACGCTTGTGCTCGTCGAGCCGATCGATGAGCGAATGCAGGATCGCGCGCGCTTGTCCGCGCGCCGCCATCTCCTCGAGATCCTCGGGCACCGCGCGAGGCATCCGCGACAGCAGCACATCGCGGCGCGCGTGCTTGCGCCGCCGGTTCGAGGCGACGCGCATCGCGATCGAGTACAGCCACGTGCGCACCGCCGCGCGACCCTCGAAGTCGTCGAGCTTGCCGTGCGCGACCACGAACACGTCCTGCGTCGCGTCGTCGAGATCGGCCGTCGCGACGCCGAAGCGATGCAGCACGCACGAGACGAACTCGAAGTGCTCGCGATAGATCGCGTCGAGCGCGACCTCGGCGGCGGCGTCCATTTCTCGCTTGGTGTCGCGAGCGGTCACGATCTCTCAGCCTTCCACGAAAAAGCGCGAGGCGCTGCAGAGCTCACGGTAGCACGGCCTGCAAGCCCGCGAGCGCGGTCACGCTGGTCGCGCCGACGCGGTGGAGACTGCCGATGCCCTCGAGGTGGAAGCCCGGCTGGTGGAGATGGATGTGGCCCTCGCCACGCACCACGATCTCGAAGCGACGCGTGAGCGCGATGCCGAGGCCCGCGCCTCCGGTGATCGCGGCCCATGGCTGCACACCCGCGCTGGGCACGATGCCGTCGCCGAACCCGCGTCCACCGATCGCACCCGCGCCGATCCCCGCGCAGCCCATCGGTCGCACGCGTCCGACCGCGGGCGCGAAGCAAGCGCGCAGCACTGCGCTCGCGAGCCACAGATTCGCACCACCACCGGTGATCGCGACGCGCTGCCGTGGGATCGCGAGCACGCCGAGCTCGGCGCGCAGCGATCGACGCGCAGGAAACACGACGTCGAAGCCGATCGTCGCGGCCGCGCGCGGCACGGCGCCGAACCACACGCCGACGGTCGGACGCAGCGCGAGCCCGAGCGTGCGCAGCGTAGGACGACGACGCGTCGGTGGCTCGACGGGCGTGGGCGCGATCGCGACCTGCGAGCGCGTCGTCGCGCGTGTCGGCGCGGCCTCGGGCGCCGCGATCACCTCCGCGATCGACGGCTCGGCGACCGCGAACACCGGATCGAGCGCGACCGCGACGATGAGTGCGGCCGCGTCGACGAGCTCGTCGCAGGTCGCGGCTTCGAGCGTCCGCTGCGTCGAGCTGCCCGCGATCGCGAGCTCGAGCGCGAGCACATAGCCACTCGGCGACGCGACCACCGTGCCGTGGACCGCTGCGGGCCCCTGCGCATCGGGCCCGACGCGCGCGTCGAGGCGAGCGCGCAGCGCCTCGCGATCCGGGCAACCCGCGGGCGCCTCCCACTGCACCTCGATCGCCGCGGCGGGCGGCGCGAACGCGCCGAGCAGCAGCACCAGCCCGGACGATGGCCCCATTCGCGCGCTCGCAGCATAGTTGATACTTCGGGGAGGGTCGCGACACCAAGGGTCATGCTTCGGTCGACTTGGCTTCTGATCCTCTGTGCGGGGCTCGCCCCCGCATGCACCATCCCCCCTTCGCAATCGCTCGGCGCGGGCGAGAGCAGCAGCTCGGGCGACGATCCGTCGAGCAGCGGCAACGTCGATCCGACGACGGACCCGTCGAGCTGCCCACCCAGCAACGCATTCACCTGCACGTCCCCCTACGACGGCGTGTCGTTCGGAGCGTGCGGCGGTCTCGACTTCGACGAGAACTGCTGCATGCGTCCGACCTGCGACAGCGCAGCGGATTGCGGCACCGACGAAGTGTGTGCTGCGGTCGGCTCGCCCGGCCTCGCGTGTGTCGAAGAAGACGGCGCGTGCGTGTGCGCGAGCAACCTCGGTCCGTTCCCACGACCGGTCTGCCTGCCCGTCGATGCCGTCCCCACCGATTGGTGTGGCGGTCACGCGGACGAGACCGCGTGCAATGCTGCGGCGCCCGAACAACCGCCGCAGTTCTGCCGGTGGATCGAGCTCTACACGATGTCGATCGACGGCGACGCATGCAACATCTCGGAGCCCGAGGGGCGCTGCTTGACGATCGACTACAACCCCGAAGAGGGTTGCGGACCGGAGCCGTGCGCGACCACGGATCACGGGCTGCAGCTGACCACCGCGATCGCGCGCGACATCGACGGTGGCACGACGTTCGAAGTCTTCGGCCTCACCGACGTCTTCTGCGGCGGTGGTCGTCCGGCCGGCGACTGGATCCCCGCGAGCGATGCGAGCCTCGGCGCATGCGCGTTGACCTGCGGCTTCGACAACCCGTGCGCGGTGCCGTTCGAAGAGTGGGTGGCGTTGCGCGCCGCCGCGACCGAAGATGCGGGTGTCGACTGCGGCAACCTCACGCTCGACGATCCGCTCGCCGACTGGCAAGCCGCGCACGACTGCGCGGTGCAACAGGCGACCAGCGGCGCGGGCTTCCACGTGATCCACGAGGCCCAGGCGATCGACTCGGTGCCGCGCTACGCGTTCGTCGGCCTGCAGGCCGAGTCGTACGCCGTCGTCGGTCTGCACGCCGACGAGGGCTTCGGCGACTACGCGCTCTACGAGCAGGTCGGCGACGGCCTCTCGGACGTCGACGGTTGCACGGTCGCGGTCGGCGAGCTCTGCCTCGCAACCGCGAACGCGGGCCCGACCGAGCAGCTCTGCCCGCAGTGATCTTAAACCTGCGAGGCGCGGGGGGCCCCACGTCGTGTAGCCGTGCTACCGTCGTGTCGGCTCCCCGCAATGAGCTCGGCCATCTCCCTCGCATCGGCGTGGATCACCGGCTTGGGTGCGGTCACGTCGGTGGGCCTCGACGCCGCGACGACGTGCGCATCGATCCGCGCCGGCATCGCGCGCCCCTCGGATCTCGACGGCCACGAGTCGCACGCGTATCTCGACTACAGCGTCGCGCCGACCACGGGCCACGTCGTGCCCGATCTCGCGAAGGGCTTCTCCGGCGTGGGCCGGTGGATCCAACTCGCGGTCGCCGCGATCGAAGATCTGTGCACGTCCGCACGGCTGCCCACGCCGAAGGCCGAGCCGCACTTCTGGGCCTCGACGGTGTGCGAGCTGATCGTCCCGGAGATCGACGAACGCTTCGAGTGGGATCCCGGGCTCGATGAAGCGGAGCTGAGCGCGAGGTTCCGCGATCCGGTGTTGCGTCGTGTCGCCTCCGTGTTCTCACCGAGACGCGCGAGCGTACTGGCCCGCGGTCGTCACGGTGTCCTCGAGGTGATGCGCGCCGCCGATTGGCAGGTCGCAGGCATCGATCGGATCATCGTGCTCGCCACCGATTCGCTCGTCGACCTCCCCGCCCTGCGCTGGCTCGACGAGGCGAGCTGCCTGAAGAACGATATGAACCCGGTGGGACTCTCGCCCGGCGAAGCATCGATCGCGATCCTGCTCGAGCATCCACGTGCAGCGAAGCAGCGGGGCGCGGTGCCGATGGCGAATCTCCACACCGTCGCCACCAATCTCGATCCCGAGCGGAGCGCCGACAAAGGACCAGGTGGCGTCGGACTCGGTCGCGCCGCACTTTCAGTGCTCGAGCGAGCAGCGCTGCTCGAGCACGGTGCGGCGAGCTTCGTCAGCGACTTGAACGGCGAGGTCTGGCGTGCGCGCGAGCTCGCGGCCGCACAGCAACGCGTCGGCCACGCGCGCTGGCACATGGACAACATGGTGCTGCCGATCGTGAGCACCGGTGATCCCGGCACCGCGATGCCTGCGCTGCAGATCGCGGTCGCGACCAAGTCGTTGCAGCGCGGCTACGCAGGTGGCGCTTCAGTGCTCGTCACGAGCAGCGATCCAGCGGGCCGTGTCGGCGCCGCGCTGGTCGCGAAGGCGTGAGCTCATGAGCAAGAAGCACAGGGAGTTCGTAAAGACCCACAAGGCCCACAACAAGAAGGGCGGCGGCTGCATCGTCTATTGCACGAGCAAGTACGACCCGGGCGATCCGCACTCCCACCGCTACCACGCCGCAGAGCAGGCGCGCGGCGAGAATCGCGTGCCGTACAACGACTACGAGATGGTCAAGCCGACGCGGCTCTACCGGTCGATGAAGTATCTGAAGGAGCTGAAGAAGGCCGGAGGAGTGGTCGGCGCGGTCGGTTCGACCAGCCGCAAGAAGGTCGGCGTAGCCAACGTCAAGCCCTTCTATACCTCGGCGCATCCCTTCAAACACAACGCGCACCACATCATCCCTTCGAGCAATCTCGAACAGTCCATCGACAAGGTGTGCGAGAACGCGAAGCCCAACCAGGAGCGCATGCGCAACATCGTGATCGGCGGTTTGCTCGGGGAGCCTTACAACAACAACGATCGGCCCAACATGATCGTGCTCCCCTTGTTGCTCGAAGACTCCGAGGTGCTCGGGCTGCCGATCCACACCGACGGCCAGGCCGATCACCCCGACTATCGCCGGTCGGTCGAGACCCAGCTCAAAGCGCGGTTCCAGAGCGGCTACACGAGCCTGGCCTCGCAGGTCGCCGCGCTCAAGCACGACGACGACGATCCCGACCCGCCCCCCATGAAGCCCACGCTCGAGCCGCTCTCGAAGGCGACCTACGAGGCCATCATCGGCATGGCGGTGTCGAAGCGAGCCGCGAAAAAATCACTCGACATGATCCGTGCCCAGCTCATGCGCCAGGTCAACAAGACGCTTGCAGGCTGACCGTCATGAAGATCTTCCAACTCGAGACCATCGAAACCGATCGACGCTACTGCTTCGTGAATCCGATGATTCCGTGCGGAGGCGCGCTCAGCGAAGGACTTCCCGCAGCGCCGGACATGACACGGCTCGACCTCGACGTGCTCGATCTGCAAATGGACGAGGACGAAGGCGGGCTACTGCTCTCCGACTATGTCAGCAACACCGACAACCTGTTGGTGCTGCGACGCGGCTGCGCGGACGTCATCGTGACCGACTTTCTCGTCGGCGGACACGAGGTGTTGCCTGCGCGGCTCATCAACGAGAAGCAGCGCGTACACTCCGACGACTATTCGATCTTGAACCCGCTCGGCAAGGTCGATTGCGTAGACCGCCAGAACTCGGACATGGACAAGAGTGCCAATCCTTGGGTGAACCCCTGGGGGAAGTGGTACCTACGCGGCTCGCTCGTGCCCACCGACCGCGACCTGTTCCGTGCGCAATGCGTGGTCGGGTACTTCTTCAGCGAGCGCTTGGTAGCGTTCATCCAGGCGCAGGCCTTCACGAACCTCCGGTTCCGCCCGGTGGCGATCTCCTGAGCAGACTCATGTCGCTCGAGCTCAGCACTGCCATCGACAACGCCGAGTTCATGCTCGCGAATGCGATCCCGGCGTTCGCCGCCGGCACGCTCGGCGAGCTCGATCACGCGCACGCCATCGGCACGACCTACCGCTCGCGTGGAATCAGCGAGCTGTTGCTCGGTGGCGTGGTGCAGCCGCTTCACCTCGCGCAGATGCAGTCGACCTCGGCATACGCGTTCGGGTTGCGGCGTTCGACGAACGACGACGAGAAGGTCACGAGCCTCGCGGGGTGCTTCTGGGACGCCGTCTCGGCGCAGTACTGGGACGCGGCGCGGGAGATCGCCACGCTCAGTCGCATGAGCCACAACCCCAGTCGCGAGCACGAGGACGACTATCTGTATGTGGCGTTCTTGATGCAGCGCTACTTTCTCGATGCACCTGCGGACGAGCAACAACAGCTGCTCGATCGCTGGACGGTGGTCCTCGAGGGGAACCTCGATCCACGTCATGATCTCTGCCGAGCGCTGCGCGGCGGTGACCAGGGTGCATTCGAGGCGGCGATCGTCACGATGAGCGACAATCGCGAAGCCGAGCTGCTGCGGCGCCACAAACAACAGAAGCTCACCGCCGAACAGATGGCGTGGCTGCTGCCGGTCTGGCCCGAGGGCCTCGCGCTGTTGCGCCTGGCAGAGCGCGACGGCATGTCGCTGGGTGGACTCGTCGTTCCGCGCGTACCGCCGATGATGTGCGCCGACAACGTCTTCGCATATCACCCCGATGCTTGGCGATCGCTGGACTTCCAGCCGACCAAGCGCCCCTGAAAGAGCGCCTCAGCGCTGCTGCTGGCGCGTGAACAACCAAGCGCCGTCGGCGTGGCTCACGATCGGGTCGCCTTGGTGGATGCCCGAAAGCTCGGCCATCGCAGTCAGCTGCGTGCGCACGAGCATGTCGACGTCGAGATCGTGGCGGGGTTTGTAGCGCACGCCGATCTCTTCGGCGGCGAGTTGGCGCAGCCATCGGCGTAGCACGAACTGATGCAGCGTCTGGCCCAGCGACACCGGGGAGGCGAGCTGGCCCAAGCGGTAGCGTCGACGCGGCTCGAACGCACTGCGTCGCGCGGACCACCACGCGTTCCACTTCGCGGCGTCTTCGGCCAAGCGCGTGATCTCGACGCGGTCGCGCGGATCGGGCTGGCCGTTCGCGAGCGGCTCGGGATCCTTCACCTCCACGATCACCTTCTCGCCGACCGCCGCGCCCGTGATGAGGTGCAGCGCCTGCGCCGTCGTAGCCGCATGCACGCCCTTGCCGAGCAGCTCGATCAATCGCGGCACCACGGTCACGTCCCCGAACAAACCCGCCGCACCGATCTCCACCGCAGTGACCTGCGCGCGTGCGAGGCAGCCTTGCACGATCGCTGCGTGTGCGGGCCCACCCGCGATCGCGAGCAGCGAGCACGCCCACGGATGCGACGGCGCGAGCCGTGCGACGTGCTCCACCACCGAGGGATCGCCCGATCGCAACAGCGCGAGCGTTGCGATCGGTGCGAGCGCGCCATCCATCGCACGCGCGTGCTCGGACAACAACGTCGCTGCAGTGCGCTCGCGCAGGCGACCGAGCGCCCACAGCAGCGGCGCGAGCGTGGCGGGCTCGCTACGTTGCGCGGTCGCGACGATCGCGGGGCCGAGCGTCAATCCACGCGCAGCCGCGGCGGCGACGAATGCGTTGCGCGCGACCGGCAGCCCGCCCGCGATCACGCGCTCGTACACCGGCTGCCAGTCCGGCGTGGCCTCGAAGCGCAGCGCATCGGTGAGCGCATCCGCGAGCGTCAGCTCCGCAGCGGCTTCGGACGGCGCTTCGTCGGCGGCCGGCGCTTCGTGCTCGGGCGCTGCGTCGTCGTCCTCGGCACCGAATGCCGGGTCGTCTTCCGTGATCGGCCCGCGCTCGATCTGATCGAGCTCCTCGAGCCCCGGCATGCCGGCGAAATCGTCCTCGTCGTCCGCGGCTGCTTCCGCCGGCGCGTCGCTCTCCTCGAACGTCGGCAGCGCGGCCTCGAGCAGATCGCGACGCTTCTGCCGCAACAACAATGCGATCGCGACGAAGCGCTCACCGGGCTCGCCGCCGAGCGAGAGCTCCGCGCACAGCTTCAACGCCGGGTCGGCCCCCACGACCAACGCATCGAGATGCGCCTCGATGCGATCTTCGATCGACACGAGATCGTGCAGGCCGATCTCCACGTCGTCGAGCAACCCGCGGCGACGCTCGTAGAGGATCGCGATCTCTTCGACGTGTTGCTCGTGCAGCGAGCGCAGGAATCGACGGTTCACATGTTCTCGTTGCAGACGAGGCACTTGTTCTCGTCGGGATTCGAGCCGGGGATCACGATCACCGGCCCCTGCAACAGCGGCACGGGCGGCGTGTTCTTGTCGTTGTGCAGCATCATGTCCATCGCGCGCGGCACGTTCTTGCCCTCGGCCTTCACGTCGAACGAGAAGTTCACGAACTCGGCCTTCCCCTTCGTCTTGCTCGAGATGAGCCCGCCCACGCTACCGGCCTCGTCGCCGGTGCTGGTGCTGAACACCGAGTCCTTCACGCACATCGGATTGCCGTCGGCCTTCACCTTCGACGCGCACTTGTCCGCGTCCGACGACTTCGCGACGTTGGGGTACGGGATCGGCAGCGGCGGCCCCGGCGGAGTCGGGGTCTTGCACGCGTCGGGAAACGCGATCGTGGTGCCGCTGCTCCCGGCGTGGACGACGGACATCGCGTTGGCTCCGACGGTGACTCCCATGGTGGTCTCCTCTCAGTTCGCAGCCGCGCGCGCGCGCGAGGGATCGGTGGTGGCACGCGGGAATCGCAGCGCCTCGGGCGACTCCGCGAGGACTTCGTACACGTCGTGCGGGCCTTCGGGAATCTTCGCGCGACAGCGCCACATCAGCGTGACGCGCAGCTCGTCGAAATCGACGATGACGGTGTCGAGCTTCGGATCCAGCGCGGGGTCAGGCTGCCCGAGCATGCTCATGCGAATGCGTGGCGGCGGCAGGCCGGGCAGCGCGAACGCGAACGAGCCGAGCGGCGAGAAGCCGACCGTGCGCACCGGCTCGTCGCCGCGCAGATAGCCGGGCACGACGAGCCCACTCGCCGCCGCGCTGAAGAAGCGCACGTCGAAGTCCTTCGGCAGCTTCGGCTTGCGCGTCTTGTCCCAGACCTCGTCGTAGGTGCCCGCGTACTTCACCCGCGGATGCCAGTGCGCCGAGGTGAAGCCGAAGCCGACCGGTGCCGGATGCTCGCGATAGTCGCGGATCGGGTGCTCGGGATCTTCGACGTTGGGCGCGAAGTCTTCCTTGATGCCGACGCCGTGGCGCGCATGGAAGCCGCGTCCAATCGGATTGCGCAGCTCGCAAGCGTGGTGCGCCGGATCCGGTGCCGAGCGATCCCAACCACCGAATGCGCGCTCGAACGTAACGGGCATCTTCTCGAACGGCCGCGGCGCGGTGAGCTCGAAGCCCGCACCGCTGCGATACCAGAGGCGCTCGCCGAACACGCGCGCGATCTTCCGCACCGGCCCGACGTCGAGACCGACGTCGACCATCGTGGTGTTCGGTCGCATCGCGTGCGCATGACCGATCGCGACGACGTCGGTCGCGGGCTTGAACGGCGCGACCTCGGGCTCGAGCTTGTAGCAGGACGTGCCGGGATCCTCGCCGTAGCAGACGCCCGCGAGCTCGAGCCCGGGTTGCTCTTCGAGCAGCGCGAGCTGGCGATGGTTCTGCAGCTCGAACGTCGCCTTCGCCACGATCACCGCGACCGGATCGCCGTCTTCGTCGTCGAAGAACAGCGGCTCGACGACGTAGGGCGTCTTGTTGTCGAGGCGAGGATGCGGCATGGCGCGGTGCCGCCGTCAGTTGAGCTCGATCGTTCCGCCGCGGATGCGGTTCGTGCCCGATGCACGGCTCACCACGTCGACGCCGCGGATCACGACCTTGCCGTCGCGATGCAGGGTGATGCTCGCCTTGCCGCAGGTGAGCGTGAGCTGGGCGGCGGCTTCGAGATCGAGCTCTTCGGCCTTGAGCTTCACGCGACGGCGACGCACCGGTGCCGCGGGATCGACGAACAGGCCGGTGATCACCGGCCGCGCAGGATCACCGTCGAGGAACGTCACGGTGGCTTCGCGTCCGAGGTCGTCGCGCGACACCGCAGTGGTGGCGCGTGCGATCACCTTGCGGCCGTCGATCTCCACGAGCGGTGCGCCGTGCTCGTCGAAGCCGACGATCTTCGACAGCTCCGTGCCCAGCCGCGGCGCAGCAGAGGAAGGCTCGAGCACCACCACGGAGGTCGCATCGCGGGAGCGTCCCATCCCGCTCAGGATACGCCAACGCCACCTACGTCGCAGTCGCGGCGGCGCACTTTAAGAGGAACTGTCAGCGCGGCTTCTTGCCCGGCAGCGGCGGTGGAATCGTGGGCGGCGGGGGGATGAGCGCACGGATGCGCTGCAGCGTGTCGCCCGCGCGGCGCGGTGGCTCGACCGGCTCGTCCTCGTCGGGCTCTTCTTCGAGCTCGTCCTCGTCGAGCTCGGTGATCTCGTCGCGTGGTGCAGCGAACTCGAGCACCTGATCGAGCAACGCATCGAGCTCTTCGTTGTCCTTGGCCTGCTGCACCGGCTGCTCGAGCAGCGCGAAGATGGCCTGGTCTTCGGCCGACAACGCCATCGACGATTGCGAGGCCGAAGGATCGACGACCGGCACCGGCTGTTCGGACGACGGCGTTTCGGTGTCGATGTCGATGTCGAGATCGAGCTCCGCGGGCGGGGTGAGCTGCGCCGCGCGCTCGAGTCGCTCGCGCGCCTGCCACAGCGCATCGAGCTCGGGCCAGCGTCGCCAGTACTCGCCGGCGGTCTCGGCCGCACCGTGGGCCGCCGCTGCACCGGAGACCGGCACGCGCAGTCGCACGAGCCCCGCGACCACGGTGACCGCGAGCACGTGGCCCGCGAAGTAGGTGTCGATCGATTCCTTCAACCGCCAGAACAACTCCTGCGGCTTGCCGGAGTCGCCGATGATCGACTTCCACAAGCGCAAGGGCCCCAGCTCGACCACCGGCGAGAACAGGAACTCGCGCCCGCTCGAGAACAACAGCTCGAAGCGCTCTTGCTCGATCACGAAGTGATCGGTGCGGATGCCGACGTCACCGAGCGCCTTCGCGAGCTCGTGCCCGGTGGGACGCAGGCCGGCGAGGCGTCGCAGCCGTCGCACGACGTCCTTGAGCTTCGCGTCGCGCAACACCTCGCGGTAGAGGTCTTCGGCCTCGGACCAGGTGCCGTCGAGCGGCAACGTCGCGAGCACCTGACCTCCGGGCTTCGTGACGCGCACGAGCTCGCGCAACACTTCGGTGGTGTGTGCGAGCTCGTCGAGCACGAGGTTCGCGATGACGAGGTCGTAGCTCGCCGCCGGCAAGGCCGCGACGTCGGCGAGCTCGCCCGCCTTGAGGTACACGCGCTCCTTGTGCTCGGCGGTGCGCGCCTTGGCCAGCTCGCGCAAGGTCGCGTCGGGCTCGATCGCCATCACGCGCGCCTTCGGAAAGCGCTCGAGGATCTCGCCGGTGGTGCGCCCGGCACCGCAGCACACGTCGAGCACGAGCTCCGGCGACGACAGATCGGCGCCGAGATGGCGCCAGATCATCCGCGCGAAGCGGTCGTGCCACAACGGCGCGACCTCGCGATCGATGACCCGTGCGATGCGCTCGTCACGGAGATTTTGTGCGGCCGTGCTCACGGCGGCATCGGCACCATGATCACCGAGAACTCGAGGAAGCCGTTCGCGTTGGGACCGATCTGATCGTCCGCGCACTCCGGCGTCGTGTCGGCGAGGCAGTAGTCCCAGTCGAGGTTCACGACCCACGGCCGCGTCTTGAACTCGTCGGTCACCATCGGACCGCCGATCGTGAAGGTGTGCGTGAAGCCGATCGGACGGTCCATCGCATCGAGCAAGAGCGCGCTGGTGATGCCGATGCCGTTCATCGCATCGAACGGCGACGCGTTGATGAAGTAGTTGTACCCGTACGCGCACGTGTTCATGCCACACGAGTCCATGTCGGTGATCGTGAACAGCGGATCCATCACGCCGTCGCCGATCATCGTGGCCGCATCGGGGTTGAACGTGCGCATCAGCGGCACGAGCGTCTGCCCGGGCATGCCGGTGTGATCGACGACGATGTCGAACGTGCCTGCCGCCGGTGTGGCCTGCGTGACGCAGTACGGCATGAAGACTTCGGAGCCCGATTGCGTGCCGCGCACGACGAACGCCCACGTGCCCAGCCGCGTCTCGGTGGTGGTGCCCTCGATCGCGCAGGTGTCGGCGTTGACCGAGATGCCCGCGGGCAGCTTGCCGTTGCCGCTGCCACCGGGCGTGTCGCAGGTGATCGGCGAGCCGTCGCCGGTGCCCGCGGCGACGTGGTTCAGCAGCGTGTCGGCACCGGTGAGGCAGTACGGCACGGCATCGAGCGCGAGCGGAGTGACCGCGAGCTGCGGGCCGATGTCGAGCGGACAGCTGGCCATCGCAGTCGCGCCGTTGGCATCGCTCACCGTGACGTCGATCGTGTTGCTGCCCACCATCGTGGGCACGCCGCCGAGATCGCCTTGTTGATCGAGCGAGAGCCCGTCGGGCACGACCGGTGCGCTGAAGCTGTAGGGCGACTCGCCGCCGCTCGCGGTGATCGTGCGCATGTACGTCGCACCGACCGCACCCATGCCCAAATCGCTGCAATCGACCATCAGCGGATCGCCGGTGGTCGTGTCGCTGTCCGTGCCGAGCTGGTAGTTGTACGGCGCGGTCAGATCGTCGGTGCAGCCGACGGCCAGCACGCAAGAGGACAAGACCAAGGCAGGGAGGCGCATGGGCTCGACCAGCCTATCAGGTTTTCCCGATGCCCACGCGTGCAGCCACGTCCGCGGCCAGCTTGGGGATCGCGGCCGTGAGCACCACGGGTTCAGTGGGTGTGCAGAGCACATCGTCTTCGATTCGAATGCCACGCACGTCCGCGAAGTCGCGCAGCCGCTCGCGATCGAACGAGCCGTCGCGCACGAACGGCCCCGCGAGCGCGTCGTCGTTCAGGATCGCGTCGACCAGGTAGAGCCCCGGCTCGATGGTCACCACCATGCCCGGTTGCAGATCGCGATCGAGCCGCAGATAGCCGAGCCCGAACTGCGGGCTGCGTGCACGCCCGCGCGCATAGCCGGCGCGGTCGCCGAGGTCTTCCATGTCGTGCACGTCGAGCCCGAGCAGGTGTCCGACGCCGTGCGGGAACAACAGCGCATGCACGCCGCGCTCGACCAGCGCATCGGGATCGCCGCGCAGGATCTTCTCGTCGACGAGGCCGCGCGCGAGCACCCGCGCTGCGGCGAGGTGCACGTCGCGATAGCGCACGCCGGTGCGCACGCGTGCGATCGCGGCTTCGTTGGCCGCGAGCACGATGTCGTAGAGCGCCCGCTGCGTCGGCGAGAACTGCCCCGACACCGGCCACGTGCGCGTGACGTCGCTGGCCCAACCGTGGTGCTCGCCACCGACGTCGGCGAGCAACAGATCACCTTGCGCGAGCGTGCGGTGATAGCTGTTGTTGTGCAGCACCTCGCCGTGCACGGTGACGATGCTGCCGTACGCGGTGTCCATGCCGCACGCGATGAGCTCGCGCTCCATCGCCGCGCGCACGTCGTGCTCGAGGATGCCGGGGCGCGTCACCGCCATGCCGGCCAGGTGCGCGCGCGTGGTGCCGACGATCGCGGCGCGCATCATCTCGAGCGCCCCTTCGTCGTGCGCGAGCCGCAGCTCGATCATCGCGTCGGCGAGCTCGAGATCGAGGTGACCGAGCGCGTCGATCTTCGGGGGCGCGTCGTCGGGCCACGCACGCACGAGCCACGCGCGCTGACGATTGCGCGTGTGCGGATCGAGCGAGGGCAGGGTGGCGACGTGCTCGGCACCGCGGCTGCCGATCTCCACGTGCAGCTCCGCGAGCGGACGCACGCGATCGACCCCGGTGAGCTTCGCGATCTCGGCGAAGCCCGGCAGCGCGCCGTGCCACAGCGCGTCGTCGGGCTCCGGCTCGGGCATGAACAGCTCGCTCCTGCCGGCTTCGACCAAGAGCACCGCATCGGTCAGCTGCGCGCCGACCAAGTAGAGGAAGTGGCTGTCGACGCGCAGCGGGTAGGGGTTCGCGGTGTAGTTGCGCGCGCGCCGGCCCCCCGAGAAGAGCAGCGCGGCACGCGAGCCCAGCGCGCGCGCCAGCGCGGCGCGACGCCGGTGGAAGACCGACGGTGGCTGCACGAGAAGCGGTGCCGACATGGGAGCGCGAATGTAGCAGGCTTCGGCCATGTCCCGCGCGCACCTCGGCCCCGCCGCGTCCGATCGCGCGGCCGTGCGGCGGCGGCGGTGGCTCATCGCGTTGTTCGTGCTCGCACTCGTCACGCGGCTCGTCTGGGTGCTGTGGGTGCATCCACCCGGCGACTACGTGTTCAGCGACATGAAGAAGTACCTCGAGCGCGCGACCGAGCTCGCCGAGCAGGGTTGGCAACCAGGTGATCGCACGTTCGCGTGGCAAGCGTGGGGTACCCACGTGCTGCTCGCGATCCCGCTGAAGCTGTTCGGCGTCGACTCGCTGCGCGCGGCGGCGGCGTTCTGGGCGCTGCTCGCCGCCGGCGCAGTGCCGCTTTCGTACCTGCTCGCGGCGCGCGTCACCGATCGCAAGCACGTGCCCGAGATCGTCGGCACGGCGATGCTCTTGTGGCATCCCAACCTGTCGAACGCGGGCTACTTCCTCAGCGAGACCCCGTTCCTCTTCTTCGCGCTCGCGTCGACGCTGTTGCTCGTGATCGTCTTGCAAGACGGTCGGCTCGGCTGGCTCGCGGGCATCACGTCGGCGATCGCGTTCGCGGTGCGCCCCCAGTCCGCGCTGTTCTTCGTGCTCGTGCTCGCGACGTGGCTGCTCAATCGCAAGCGCCTACCGCAGGTGCGGCTCGTGCAGATCGGGCTCGTCGCGCTGCCGCTCGTCGCAATGCTCGCGTTCTCGGCGTGGCGCTTCCACTACCACACCGGTTACTGGGCGGGCGTCGCCGAGAACGCGAACATGAACCTCACCGCCGGGCGCTGCCACAACATCGTCACGCAGGCGTTCATCAACCAACGCGATCTCGAGCGCTCCGAGAAGAAGCACAACACCAACGACGGTCGGCGCGTCAGCCTGCCCAACTTCCGGCTCGCGGCGAAGCTGCCGTCGTGGCATCCGCTCGCGCTGCGACCTGCGCTCGGCGGCGAGACGATCCGCTTCGTCGGTTATGTCGGCGACCCCGAGGTGCATCGCGAGATCCGCCGGCGCTGCTACGAGAAGACCGGGGTGCTCGGGCAGATCCATCGCAGCATCATCAACGTCGCGCTGTCGTGGTTCGTCGATCGCCAGTGGCCGGAGATGGAGCGCGGGCGCGAGCGCTTCTTGCCGATCCTCGACGTCTATCACGCGTTCTTCGCGATCGTCGTGTGGGCACCGTCGATGATCGGCATGTTCGCGGCGATCTATTGGATCCGTCGCCGGCCCGCGCTCACCGTCGTGGCGTGGCAGCTCTTCAGCTCGATCGTGGTGGCCGCCATCTTCTTCGGCACCATTCGGTTGCGCACGCCCTACGACCCCTACGCGTTCATCCTCGCGGCCGAGGGTGCGCTCTTGGTCGCCGATCGAGCGCGCGCGTGGCTGGCGAAGCGGCGGGCGAGCGCCGCTTGAGCCGAACGCCAGTTCGTGCAACAAAGCGCCGCCTTTCCCTGCCTTCGCAAATGCTCGTGCGCATCGAATCCGAGCGCCCCGCGCCCCGCAGCCTGCGGCCGGCGATCGAGGCGCTGAAGGACGACCAAGTCATCGTCTATCCGACCGACACCGGTTACGCGTTCGGTTGCGCGTTGTCGTCGTTGCGCGGCATCAACACGCTGCGGCGCTTGAAGGGCATGAACGAGAAGCACCCCAAGCCGCTCACGATGCTCGTGCGTGATCTGGCCGAGCTCGCGCGTTATGGGCACGTCGGCAACCAAGTCTTTCGCACGATTCGACGCCTGCTCCCGGGGCCGTACACGATGGTGTTGCGCGCGACGTCCGACGTGCCGCGCGCGATGAAGAACAAGAACCACGAGGTCGGTCTGCGGGTGCCCGATCACGCGGTGTGTCGCATGCTCGTCGAGTTGCTCGACGAACCGCTGCTCACCGGCTCAGTGACGCCGGCCGAGGACGAGATCGCGCTCGAGGATGCCGAGGATCTCGAGCGTCGATTTGCACGCGATGTCCAGGTCGTCGTCGATGGTGGCGTGCTGATGCCCAATCCATCCACCGTCTTGCGTTTGGTCGACGATGCGATCGAAGTGCTGCGTGAAGGACAGGGTGCACTGCCGGAGTAGATGTGCTTTTGCAACACCTTCGAAGGCTTGCGGAACTTGACGCGTTCGACGAGCCCGTCCTACAGTCCGCCGCGGCGGATTGTCCCCAAACACTCGATCGCCGCCATTTTCCAAACGGAGCATCCATCATGCGCGCACGCATCTCCCTCCTCCTCACCGCTTGTGTTCTCTCGGCCGGCTGCGCGGGCGCTGCCGGGTACATGCCGCCCGTCGGTGGCATCTACGCGGGCGCCAAGGGCATCAACCCCCGCACCGAGGTCGAGGTCTCCGAGGCCGCTCGTCCGGGCCCGAAGACCGGCAAGGCCTGCGCCTCCGGCGTGCTCGCGATCGCCTCGTGGGGCGACATGAGCCTCGACGGCGCCAAGAAGGCGGGCGGGATCACCCGCGTCGACACGCTCGACTACAAGACGCTCGACATCCTCGGCGTCGTGTACCAGCAGCACTGCACGATCATCACCGGCGAGTGAGCCGCGTTCGATCGCGCAATGGCTTCCCGGTGCGGAATGTGCCGGGAAGCTGCGATCGCGTGTATGCTCGCGCGCGATGATTCGATCGCTCATCCCGTCGTTGGTGCTGGTGCTCGGCTTGGCCTCGTGTGGGCCGAAGAAAGAAACCGAGGTGCCGCACGGCGGCAACAAGGGCGAGCTGACGCCGACCGTGGATGCGAATCCGAATCCGGTCGGTCCCGAGTGCATCGCGAAGTGCCTCGAGGGCGATCAGTTCAAGGATCAAGCGGTCGAAGATCGCGAGAAGAGCTGCGCGGCGACCTGCCCCGAAGCGGAGACGCCGCCCGCCGACGATGCCGGTGCCGAAGCGGGTGCCGAAGCCGGTGCCGAAGCCGGTGCTGAAGCTGGCTGAGCCGTTCGGGCGCAGTCGCGGAGTCTGCCTGTCCATGGGGATGGTGCGGGTTGGATTCGTGGTGTTCGCGTGGGTCCTCGGGTGCGGGCCCACGACGAGCGTCGGCGACAGCAGCGAGAGCGGCGGCGGATCGACGGGCCACGATGGCAGCACGACGACGCTCGGCACCAGCGTGGGCACGACCGTCGGTGAAGCGACGGGCACGTCGACGACGCTCACGACGTCGGTCGACTCGAGCGGCACGACCGACGCGTGCGCGACCGATCTCGACAGCGACACGTTTGGTGGTGACTTCGACGTCGGTCCGTCCGAGCCCACCTGCGATCTGTTCGAACAGAATTGCGACAAGGGCGAGAAGTGCGTGCCCGTGTTCGGCTTCTCCACCCGCGACTGCGTGCCGATCGCACCCGAGCCGCTCGCCGACGGCGAGAGCTGCGAGGCGGGCTCGGACGATCCGTGCGGGCCGAGCTCGTGGTGCGGCCTGCCCGACGACGACGGCAACGGCACGTGCTTGCCGCTGTGCACCGGCGCGTTCGCGAATCCGATCTGTCCGGTCGACACGATCTGCGTGATCGACGACGAGATGATCGTGGCCTACTGCGCGGCGCCGTGCGATCCGTTCGATCCCGCGGCGTGCCCGGGTCATCACAGCTGTCAGCCGACCGCGCGCGGCTTCGGTTGCCTCGAAGAAGGCGGGCACACGCGCGGCGAGCACTGCTTGCAGAACGACTCGTGCGCCGACGGGCTCTACTGCGCGCCCGGTGGGCTGGTCGAAGGCTGTTGCTTCGAGTCGTGTTGCGCACCGCTGTGCAGCGACGCGAACCCGTGCGAAGGCGGAGCGTGTCAGCCGCTCGGCGACGCCGTGCCGGGCCCCGACGGCCTCGGCTTCTGCGGCTGACTCACTTCTTCTTGCGCGAGGCGCCCTTGCCGGCCTTCGCGACGATCTTGTTCAAGAAGAGCTCGAGCTTGCCGCTCTTCTGCTTGCGCAGGAGCTTCGCGAGCCGGCGCGAGTACGTCTTCGGATCCCACTTCTGCAGCGCGCGCATCAAGCGGTCCATCGCTGCGATGCCCGCGACCTCGGCATCGTACGACAGCGGATCGCCCGAGGGATTCGCCAGCACCCACTTCGCCTTGCCGCACTGATACGCGCCGCGCATGTACACGCCGTAGAGAAAGCGGCGATCGGTCGCGACGTACGCGACGATCGGCTGCACCACCGGGATCTCCGGTTCCTTCGACGCTTCGATCCAATCGAGCGCGAAGTCGCGGGTGCGCACCCACTCCTTGCTGTTCGCGGTGGCCGGCGCGACGTCGAGCAACCACTCGCACGCGGCCATCGCGACGTCGCGCTGCGCCGGCAGCGTGCTCGCATCGCTCATGTCCCACGTCTCGGGGATCGCCGCCGGCGGTGCAGGCGGCTTCACCTCGTTCAGCTTGGTGCCCTGCTTCGTTCCGCACGCGGCACCGAGCACGATCGCGAGCGAGAGCGCCGCCTTCCTCATCGCGTTCGGCATAGCCCAAAGCGATCCTCGACTCAAGCACTGCGCGCTGTGGTATGCGCCCTATCGCCATGCTGCTCTCGATCCCGAAGTTCCAGTTCCGCTTCGTGCCCGCGCTCGGCAACGTGATCCATCCCGGCAACTTCCATCCGGTCGGCACGCAGCGCGGCGCCACGGCGATGGTCGAGCGCGCGAGCCCGGCTTCGCGACCGGCCCCCGGCAGCGGCGGGAATTGGCTCGTGGTCGGCGGCTCCGGTGGCTTCGGCAGCGCAGCCCGGGTCGTGCTCGGTGCGATCCGTGGCGCGCACACGCTCGACGTGTCGTTCGATGCGCTGCCGAATCCCGAGAGCAGCAACAAGATCCGCAAGATCGGATCGCCGGGCTGGCATCGCACGCATGCGATCGAGCGCGAGCTGCGGGCGCGCGGATTGGTGGCGCGATCGATCGTCGGCGACGCGTTCGATCCCGCGGTGCGACAGCAGGCGATCGACGACATTCGCGGGCACATGGGTGGCAAGCTCGATGGCATCGTGTGGGCGTTGGCGGCTCCGCGCGCGATCGATCCGCGCACCGGCAACGCAGTGAGCAGTGCATTGCGTCCGCTCGGCGGCAGCATCGTGATCAAGACGATGGCCGGCCGCGACGGGGAGGAAGGCCCGAAGGTCGCGACGCTCGAGCTCGGGCCGGGCTCGCCCGAGGAAGCGATCAACACGATCTTCGTGATGGGCGGCAGTGTGGTCGAAGCGTGGGTACACGCGCTGCGCGACGCCGGCGTGCTCGCGCGCGGCTTCCAGCTCGCGACGATCAGCTACCGCGGCAACCCGCTCAACGAAGGCACGTATCGCAAGGGCCTCATCGGGCTCGCGAAGGCGGACCTCGAGTTCACCACGAAGGCGCTCGATCACCAGCTGAAGCGCGATCTCGAGGGTCGTGCGGTCGCAGTGGAAGGCCCCGCGGTGGTCACCGAGGCGAGCGGTGGCATCCCCGGCGTGCCGTTCTACATGGCGCACCTGCTCGACGTGATGGGCGATCGCTTCGAGGATCCGCTCGCATCGATGCAGCGCATGTTCGCCGAGCACTTCGGCGAGGCCGGCCCCACGCTCGACGGCGAAGGGTTGTTGCGCATGGACGATCGCGAGCTCGCGCCCGACGTTCAGGCCGAGCTCGCGCGCCGCTTCGAGGCCTCGATTCCCGGTCAGCCGTTCCCGGCCGCACTCTTCGATCGCTTCCTCACCGAGTACGCGCGCACGCGCGGCTTCGAAGTCCCCGGCGTCGACTACGACGCCGAGTTCGACACCGACGCGATCTGCAGCTGATCAGCGATACACCCACGCGCGGGCTTCGCCCGAGACTTCGACGATCAACGTCGCTTCTTCGCGGGTGTCGAGCACGAGCTCGTGGGGCTCGCCCATCGCGACGGTGTCGACGAGGCCGTCGAGCGTGATGCCGTCTTCGATGGCGTTTACCGCGTCGAGCAGCGCGAAGTCCTCTTCGACGAGCACTTCGAGCCACACGTCGTCGCCGTCGTCGAGCGTCACTTCGCGCTCGACGATGTCGGCGCCCGGATCGATGACGACATCGGTGCGGCCGCAGCCGGCGAAGAGAGCGAGCACCGTCGGAACGAGGAGAGCGCGACGCATGGCGTGCCCATCGGCGCGCCCGCGTCGTCGCTTGAACGCGGCCTAGCGCGGGCCGCTTCGGCGCGCGCGTCGAGCCAGCACGAGCAGCATCACGCCGAGCGCGAGCGAGCCGGGCCCGAGCGCACCATCGATGCTGCAGCCACCTTTGGTCTGCGGCACCTCGGACTTCGTGTCCGCTTTGGCACCGCCTTCGGCGGTGGGCTTCGCCTTCTCGTCGACCTTCGCCGGCGTCGCTTCCTTCGCGGGCGCAGCCGATGGATCGCACAGCAAGCACGGCTTCTCACCGCGCTTCGGCGGCGGCCCGTTGCTGTAGTCGTTGAAGCCGCAGGTCGAGTCGACGCACGTGCCGGTCTTGCCACCGGCCTCGCATGCGTCGCCCTTCTTCTTCCCTTGGCAGACCGCTTCTTCGTCGGAGATGAGATCGGCGCGGGCGCTCGCCGAAGAGGCGAGCATCCCGATCGCGACCACTGCGAAGCGCAGCTTCACTTCGTCTTCTCGCCTTCGGCGGCCTTGGGCGCGATGGCCTTGCCCTTCGCCGGTGCGACGGCCTTGCCCGGTGCGGGCTCGACCGGCTTCGCCGGCTCGGGCTCGGTCTTCGGCGCGACCTTGCCCTTGATGTCACCGCTCGCTGCCGGCGTCGCCTTCTTCGCCTTCGGCTTCACGAACTTCAGCGTCATGCGATCGCTCTCGCCGATCGCCTCGTACTTCGCCTTGTCCTTGTCGCCCTCCGCGAAGCTCGGCGGCAGCGTCCACACGCCCTGCGGATAGTCCTTGGTGTCCTTCGGGTTCGCGTTCACCTCGGACTTCTTCTCGAGCTTGAAGCCCGCGGCTTCGACCTGCTCGATGAGCCACTTCTCCGGCACGTAGCCCTTCTCGGACGACGTCTTCGGATCGGCACCCTCGGCCGCGCGATGCTGCTCGATCGCCAGCACGCCGCCGGGCTTCAACGCGATGAACGCCGCCCCGAGGAACTTCTCGAGGTTGCCCGAGTTCACGAGGTTATGCGTCATGCGCATGTTGAGCACCATGTCGAGCGAGTCGGGCTCGCCGAAGTTGTAGTTGCCCGGCGAGCCCGGCAACAGCTCCAGCTTTCCGTACAGCTCCGGCGCATTGCCGAACTTCAGCTCCTGCGCACGACCGTTGTATGCGACGCGCAGATCGTCGCTCTTCGCATCGAAGCCCGCGATGACGAGCTTGCCCTTCTGCGCGAGCACGACTGCGAGCAGCTCCGTCCACCAACCCGCGCCCGGACCGACCTCGAACACGCGCATGTCGGGACGAAGGCCGAACACCTCCATCGTCTTCACCGGATGGCGATCCTTGTCGCGCTCCTTGTTGCCGGGCATGCGGTACGAACCGGCGAGCGCGACGGTGAGCCCCTTCTTCGCGTTGGGCCACTTCGTCGAGGTCAGCTTGACGACCTCGGCGCGCATCTCGGGGGTCCAACGCGCGGCTTCCTTCGCCGACGCGTCCTCGAGCTCCTTCATCGCCTTGTCGTACTCGGCCTTCTCCTTCGCCTTCTTCTCGGCCTCGGGATCGGGCTTCTCGATCGGCTTGCCTGCGGGCTCCGCCGTCTCGATCGGCTTGCCCGCATTCGGATCGGCCGCGGGCTCCGGATTGTTCGACGCGGTGGAGGACGACGAGTACTTGACGTTGCAGCCGAGTGCGAGCGCCAGAGCAGCAACGAGGATCGGGGTGCGCATGGCTGCGCTCTTACCCCGATCCCCGCGGGCTCGCAACGCCCTACTCGATATCGGCGCTCACCCGCACGACCGCACCGACCAACACCTCGATGTGCGTCGCACCGACCGGTGCTTCGTATGTATCGCCGATCGCCTCGTCGACGATTTCACCGCGGTCGTCGTAGGCGGTCCAGCGCCGCAGGGGCTCGCCCTCGTCGAATCCGCTCGCCGGCGCCGTCCACACGCCACCGTCTTCGACGAGCTCGGCGCCGAACGGCATGTCGGTGAATGCCAAGTCACCGTCGGCGACCGCGAGCGAGCCGAAGAACAACGTGTCGACCGGCGTGTTGCGCCAATCGCAGTGCACGTGCGTGTTGTACTCGACCAGGAAGCCCGCGTTGTTGGTGCACTTGCTCTCGGCGGTGTTGATCGACGCGTTGGTGCCCTTGAAGTCGAAGCCGTCGCCGAACATGTGGCGCGAGCTCGTGGCCGAGCCGTCGATCTGCGCGTTGTAGCCGGGCGAGCGATAGCCCGAGTTGATGTTCACCGGGCCCAGCTGCTGACGGATCGTCTGCATGCGTGCGACCGCGTGCGGCTGCACGACCGCATAGCGCCCCTTCGCGACCTGGGCGAACTCGTCGAGCCGGAAGTTCGGAGCGATCTTCGTCGCGCCGTCGATCGCCTGCAGATCGAGATACGCGACCGGCTGGCGATAGTTCGACGACAACGGATTGGGATAGTCGTATCCGCTGGGCTCGCCGGGGAACGACAGCGGCAAGCAGGTGTTGCCCGAGCCGTCTTCGCCGAGGAAGCAGACCTTCGGCGTCGCCTCGCCACCGTCGTCGCCACCACCATCTTCGCCTCCGTCGTCACCCCCGCCCATCGGTGGTGCGCCGGTGCACTTCGTGCCGCCGAGGCGCACCTCGACCGAGTCGAGCCCGAGATCGTTGATGAGCGCGGTGTAGCTGCTCTTGAGCGCGGCGAAGAAGTCGATGTGATGACCGATGATCGCGCTGCCGGTGTCGGCCGCGAGCACGCAACCGTCGTGCACCCAACCACCCAGCGGTGCGTCACCGGGCATCGTCGCGCCATCGAGCTCGGGGATGTAGACCCACGTGCCGTAGGGGATCACGCTCTTGTCGACCGCGATCGAACGATACGGATCGAGCGGGCGGCCTTGCACGCCTTCGCCCCACGGCTTGTCGGCGCCCATCTCCTTGAAGCAAGGCGAGCGCGCGCAGCCGCAGCTACCGGCGTAGTTCAGCAGCTGATTGCTCACCGTGCGACCGGTGCCCTCGAGCTTGAGCGCGCTCCAGAACTTGCTCTTCACCGTCGCGATCTTCGTGCACGACGTGTTGTACACGCTGGTGTTGAGCGAGCCGCTGTACGCGTTCTCGTCGGCCACCCAGTAGTAGGTGAACTGGAAGTCGCCGAGGCTGGCACCGGCATCGCGATCGCCGTCTTGCCAGTCGCCGGCGGTCGCACCGATGTCGCGGCCACCATCATCGGCCGCACATCCGAGCGAGGTTGCGAGCAAGGTCAGCGGAAGGACGATCACGGCTCGAAATGCTACGCGTCGCATGGATCCCCGTCTTGCCCCGCCTGGCGTGTTCACCGAGACGGGGTCGAGGTTCCGGTTTTCCGCCGGCGATCACCGCTGCGATCGGGCGACTACGTAGTTCGATCGATGATGTGCCGCGGTTGCCGACGCCCGCGACGGTTTCGACAGCTTCGAAGTGTCACACCGCGGCGGCTTGGTTCCCGCGCGATCGATCAGCCGTCGGCGTGCGCACGAGCTGATGGCTAGGAGGCTCCTAGCAGCCGTCGCACGCGTCCGTGTAGCAGCTGCTCACCATGCTCGCGAGCCCGGCGGAGGGACCGAACGGGCCGCCGTTCGCATCGATCACCTCGCCGCACGGGCCGAGACACTCGATGCCGGTGCATCCGGATTCCTGCGCGCACATGCGAATCGCGACGCAGCCGGGATCTTCCTGGCAGGCCATGAGCTGCGGCAAGCAGCTGTTGCACGCACATTCTTCGCAGGACGTCGCGGCTTCTTCGAGACAGTGATCGAGCGAGTCGTTGCCGGTGGTCGTCTCGCCGGCGCTCGTCACCGCGCCGCTCGTCGTACCCGGCGGCTCACCACCATCGTCGTCGCTCGGCGTCGGCGGTGGCTCGCCACCCTCGTCGTCGCTCGGCATCGGCGACGCGCCGCTCGACGACTCGTCGTCGTCGTCACCCTCGTCGCTCGATTCTTCGTTCGCGACGGTGGTGCTCGCCGACGGATACGTCGTCGCCCCCGGCATCCACACACTCGACTTCTCGTCGCTGCCACCGCACGCAGCGATCACGACGATCACGACGCTCCACATTCGCATCGCAGCACCTCCTCGCCACTGCAGTCCGGAGATGCAGCGACTTGGTTCTGCGTTTCGCGATCACGATCGCGATTGCACCGATCGCACACGCGCTGCGCTGGTTGCCCAGCGCGCTACTTCTTCGCGCGCCGTTCGCCGCGGATGCGGACGAGCTCTTCCACGTCCGCGAGATCGACGTGGCGGCCGACGGCGCGCTTGTTTCGAATCAACGCGTCGATTCCGAGAAATGGAACTCGCGCGCCGAAGAACCGGCCCTCCGACCGACCGCTCCACGCCGACTGCCACCTGACGCCGGGCAGCTGCCTGATGATGTCGACGGCGCCGGGCCTACCAACGAAGAGGCGAAGGAACGTTCGCTGCACGTCGGCCGCATCGAGCGGCGCACCGAGGAACTCCGACAGCGCAACGAGCAGCCGCTCGTCGTGCTCGGCGCCTCGCGGTACGAACACGTCGAGATCCTTGGTCGCGCGCAAGTGTCCTGCGTGCGCCACGGCATATCCGCCGACGATGAGGAACGGGACATCGTGACGCCCGAGCGTGCGCAGCAGCTCGACGAGATCGTGCTGCCAACTACCGGGCTCGAGGGTCACGGCGCCCTCGTGGCGAGCGGAGCTCCGCGGGATCGCGGCCACTCGCGAGCCATGCGGCTTCGAAGAGCTCCGAGACGGCCCACCCGACGTCGGCCCCGCGGGGCAGTCGCGGTGCGCCGAGCTGCGCCGCGTCGTCTGTCGCGAGCAGCACCGCACGACCCACGCGACGCGGACGTGCCATCGTCAGATCTCGCCGGCCTTCGCTTTCGCGATCCACTTCTCGATCTCGGTGCCGAGGACCTTTTCGATCTTCCCTTGGAAGGGGCGGAACATCCACGGCATGTCGCCTTCGACGCGGACCTCTTCGTCGCTCACGCTGATCTGCACCTCGAGGGTCTTGCCCATCACGGAGAAGCCGAGATCGGCCTCGC
>DASZPU010001075.1:0-6965 GCA_035550195.1 Nannocystaceae bacterium | reverse complement strand
GAGGTCTTGCTCGTGCCTTCGCCACGCGCAGCGCCGGGCGGGGCCTTCGCAGCGCGGGCCGGCGCGGCCTCCTCACGCGATCGACCGCGCGGTGCGTCGTCGTCGGCGATCGCCGAGTGACGCACGATCACGGTGGGCTCGTCGTCGACGGGCGCCGGTGTCTCGGGCTTGGTCTCCGCGGGCTTCGGCTGACGCGGCGGCGGACGACGATCGTTCGCGGCCACGGCCGGACGCGGAGTCGGCGTGGGTCGACGCGCGCCCGCGAGGTTGCGTGCGCGTGCAGCATTGCGTGCGGGCTCGCGGGCGGGCGGCGCTTCACCACCCATGCGCACGTTGCCCTTGAACGTCGCGCCGTCGGCGATGACGAGGCGCGGCGCATTGATGTCGCCGACCAGCTTCGCACCGGGGTGCAGCGTGACGCAGTCGCGCGCGGTGACGTTGCCGAGCAACACACCGGACACGACGATGTTGTGGGCTTCGACCGTCGCCGCGACGATGCCACCGGGCGCGACGAAGAGCGTCTCGCTGAGCGCGATCGCTCCGTCGACGCGGCCCTCGACGTGGAGGTCTTCCTCGCCGGTGACGCGACCGCTGACGCGGATGTCGGGCCCGATGACGGTGCCGTTGTCGATCGGGCTCGACGAGGTAGCGGCGGCGTGACGTTCTCTGACCATCGCGCTAGCCATCCATGTCGACGCTGCCCTTGAAGGACGCGCCGTCGGCGATCAACACGCGCGGGGCCCGGATGTCCCCCACGACGCGACAGTTGCTCTTGAGCTCCGCACGCTCGCTGGCCTGGATGTCGCCGGTGACGCGTCCGTGGATCGTGATCGTCGCGGTCTCGACGTTGGCCTCGAGCGCACCGCTCTCCTCCACGAAGATGTTCTCGCGGAGGCTGACGCGACCCTTGACGGTGCCACGCACGACGAGGTCTTCGTCGCCCGTGATCTCGCCGTCGATGACGATGCTGCTGCCTATGACGGTGTTGGCCATGTTGAGCTCCGCGGGGGAAGGAGGAAGCGAAGGGCTAGCGGCCGCGGCCGAGCCCGTCAGGGAGTTGCACGTCCATCTCGACCGCGCCGTCGAAGCGCGCGCCGTCGTGGATGATGACCCGCGGCGCACGCACGTTGCCCGCGACCTGGGCACCGCGCTCGATCGTGATCGATCGCGATGCGACGATGTCGCCACGGACCTCGCCGTGCACCTCGACGCTCGCGACGTCGAGGTCGGCTTCGACGACCCCGCCCTGCGCGACGACGAGATGGCCGGCGAGTGCTACGCTGCCTTCGAGGCGCCCCTCGACCACGAGATCTTCCTCACCGGAGAGCGACCCGCGGACGGTGATCTGCGGGCCGAGCACGCACGTGGTGGAGCGGGGAGCCGGGGCTGCCAAGCCCGCGCAGGCTAGCAACGCGACGTCTGTGCGGTCAAGCGACGACCGCGCCTGGCGTGGCAGTGGTGTAGCCTCGCGTAACTCCTGTGCGGCGGGGCTCGATCGGGCCTCCATCCTGCCCACATCGCGAGCCCGTACGTGATCGATCGTCCCACTCAACGCAGCCAAGCACGGGCGCACGCGGCCGACGAGCCGCTCACGCGCGACATGCTCGTCGACTTCTTCGCGGAGGCCGAGCGACCCGATCGCAGCACCCACAAGGTCGGCACCGAGCTCGAGAAGTTCGGCGTGCGCGTACCGACGGGCGCCGGCGATCTCCTGCCGATCGACTACGGCGACGTCGCGCACGTGCTCGCGGGATTGTGTGATCGCTTCGGTTGGCAACCCGGGCCCGATCGCGGACCGGGCGGAGAGATCATCGAGCTCCGTCGCGACGGCGCCTCGATCACGCTCGAGCCCGGTGGACAGTTCGAGCTGTCGGGCAAGCCGCTCACCACCGTGCACGAGACGTGCGCCGAGTTCACGCAGCACTACCGCGAGCTGCATGCGGTGAGCGAGCCGCTCTCGCTGTCGTGGTTCACCGCGGGCTTCCATCCCTGGGCCAAGCGCGAGCAGCTCAACTGGATGCCCAAGGGCCGCTACAAAGTGATGCGCGAGTTCCTGCCGACGCGCGGCGGTCGTGGGCTCGACATGATGCTGCGCACCTGCACGGTGCAGGCGAACTTCGACTACACCAGCGAAGCGAACTGTGGCGAGCGGCTGCGCATCGCGAACGCGATCGCACCGGTGGTGTGTGCGATGTTCGCGAACTCGCCGTTCGTCGAGGGCCGCGACACCGGGCTGCGTACCGCGCGTTCGACGGTGTGGACCGACGTCGACAACGCGCGCTGCGGCACGCCGGCGTTCGTGTGGGAGCCATTCAGCTACGAGAAGTACGTCGACTGGGCGCTCGCCATCCCGATGTTCTTCGTGAAGCGCGACGGCACCTACCATCCCCATCACCCCACCTTCATGGACTTCATGCGCGACGGCTTCACCACGCCGGACGGCCAGCTGCAGCGCGCGCAGTGGTCCGACTGGGTGCTGCACTTGTCGACGGTGTTCCCCGAGGTGCGGCTCAAGCCGTTCATCGAGTTCCGCTCCGCGGATGCGGTGCCGAGCAAGTGGTTGTGCGCGCTGCCGGCATTGCTCAAGGGGCTGCTCTACGACGACGACGTCGGTGCGCAGACGTGGGCGCTCTTCGCCGGCATGGACGCGGCCGAGCGCGAGCAGCTGTGGTTCGACGCGCGTCACGCCGGCATGGCCGAGCCGCGCTTGCAGAACCTCGCGGTGCAGCTGGTCGCGCTCGCGCGCACGTCGCTCGAGCGCGCGAACGTCCGCGACGAGAAGGGTCGCACCGAGGCGCGCTTCCTCGATCCGCTGCAGACGCTCGTCGATGCCGGGCAGTGTCCCGCCGACGTCGCGCTCGCGCAGGTGGGCGCGGAGCTCGGCGAAGGCGCGTGGAGCGGGCCCAAGGCCCAGCGCGCGTTCGTCAGACCTTTCTACTTCGCCGGCACGGAGCCGTAGCGCTACGATCGCTGCGGGTGCGCCGCTTCGTCTGCCTCTCGTTGCTCGTCGCATGCACGACGCGCGCGCCGAGCGAGACGAGCGGCAGCGCGGGCTCGGCGTTGCCTCCGGTCGAGCCGCCGCCGTCCGCGAAGCACGAGCCCCCACCCGCGCCGCCTCCCCCTGCCCCGGTCGTCACCGATGCGAGCACGGCCGCGCACGCGCACGTGCAGAACCGCGTGCTGGGATCGCCGCTGCCCGAGTCGCCGCTCGTGCACTTCGTACCGATCGAGCACGCCGACACTTCGCTCGCCCACTTTCGCGACGCGCTGCACTCGCTCGCCGCCGGCAAGGACGACGACGGCAAGCTGCGCATCGCGATCTACGGCTCGTCGTCGGTCGCGGTCGATCGCTACACCGGGTACTTGCGCGGCTACCTGCAGCAGCGCTTCGGTGACGGCGGCATCGGCTACGTCGCGACCGTGCCGCTGTGGCGATGGCATCGCCACAACGAGGTGACGCTCACCGCGACGAAGGGATGGACCATCGATCACGCGCAGAAGAAGGCGGCGCGCGACGGCGGTCACCTCGGCTTGATGGGCGCCGCTGCGATCGCGAAGAAGAAGCGCATCGGCACCACGGTCGCGCCCGGTGGCAAGGAGTCGTTCTCGCCGTTCGCGGAGCAGAGCCGGCTCGAGCTGCACTACCTGCAGCAGCCGAAGGGCGGGCGCTTCGTCGTGGAGATCGGCACGCGCAAGCTCGCGACGATCGCGACCAACGCCAAGACGATCGCGCCCGCGGTCTACGTGCCGAAGCGCCCCGGCCACACGCTCGAGCCGCTGCACCTGCACCTCGTCGGCGACGGCGAGGTGCGATTGCTCGGCGCATCGCTCGAGCGCGAGGAGCCCGGCGTCGTCGTCGACGCGCTCGGCATCGGCGGCACGCGGGCCGCGAACATGCTCGCGTGGGACGAGCCCGGCTGGGCGCAGACACTCGCAGCGCGTGCACCCGCGCTGTGGGTGCTCGCGTACGGTGCGAACGAGAGCGTCGACGCCGACGAATCGATCGACACCTATCGCGAGAACCTGCGCGCGGTGATGGAGCGCTTCGCGAAGGTCGTGCCCGACGCGAGCTGCTTGCTCATCGGTCCGGTCGACTTCCCGATCGAGATCGAAGACGGCACCTGGCAACCGCGTCCACGACTGGGCCAGATCGTCGATGTGCAGCGCGAGCTCGCGGCCGAGCGCGGCTGCGGCTTCTTCGACACGCGCGCGATGATGGGCGGCGAAGGCACGATGGATGCGTGGGTGGCCGCGCAGCTCGCGAAGGGCGATCACCTGCACTTCACGAAGCTCGGCTACACGCACCTCGGCCGCGTGCTCGCGGACGCGCTGATGCGCGACTACGACGCTCCCGGAACGACGCCACCCCCCGGCTGACTTACGGCGCAGATCGACTCGGGTCGCGGCACCGGTGCGAGACCCGATCGGGGTCGTCGTCCGTCGCCATCTCCACGAGACCTGGCCGCGCCGCGCTGGCACGCGCCGTGCTCATCGGAGCCACATGAACGCGATCTTCTTCTGGACTGCACTCGCCTTCACCGCGCCCGCGCGCGAAGGCGAGCCTGCGCCGCAGGCATCGGCGATCGGCGGCGCGACCTTGGACCTCGGCAGCGACCAGCGGCTGCGCGTCGACAAGGGCGGCACGATCTGGTTGGACGACGAGATCATGGCGCTCGGCGACGTCGGCCTCGATCCGTACGCGCACGTGTACGCGCATCGGCTGACGCGCGACCGACTCACGGTCGCGGTCGGGATCCAGATCCCGCACATGCAGCAGCCCGACACCGTCGTGCTCGCGGAGATCGATCTGTTGAACGATCGCGTCGAGTGGAGCGCCGAGGTGCCGACCCCGACGCTCACCGTCGATCAGGGCTCGAGCTGGAACGTGATCTTCGGCGACGCGATCACGCTCGTGCAGCGCGAGCACGTGATCGTCGCGATCGACATGCGCACCGGCACGCAGGCGTGGGCGTTCGCGAGCGCCGACCCGACCTTCGCGCTGGAGTACGACGGTCAGCTCTCGACCGAGCCCGGCGGCGTCACGATCTCGAAGACGCGCGTGCACGGCCGCGAGGTGACCGTCGAAGGCACGCGGCGCATCGACGGCAGCAAGCTGAAGCTCGAGCTCGATCTGCGGACCGGTCGCCGCGTGTACGCGCGAACCGAACGCAAGGCGATCGTGCCGCGCCCGCTCTTCGACTTCTCGGATCGCATGCCGGGACCCGTCGACGACGGCCCCGCGCCGCTGCCACCCGAGCAGCCCGCGGACTACGACGGGCTCATCCTCGGCTACACGACGCTCGTGTGGAACACGAAGACGGCCGAGGGTCTGATCGTCAATCCGACCTCCGATGCGCTCGGTGACATCGTCGCGATCGCGAAGCAGCAGAAGGTGACGCTGGCCGACGGCACGACGAAGCCGGTGCAGTGGTTGCTCGCGATCGACAGCGGCACGCTCGCGACCGAGCTGGTGGTCGGCAAGGTCGCGCAGCCGAAGAAGGCGCCGCCGCGACCGTCGATCTGGTTCGACTACGAAGAAGGTCTCGCGGACAGCGGCGAGGTGATCGACGCCGATTCGTGCGCCGCCGCGCTCGGCATCCCGGCGCTGCGCAGCCGCGTCGATCTACGCGACGTGCCGAAGAGCGTCAGCGTTCGACAGCAACAATTCGGATCGCTCGACATCGTGTTCGGCACGCTGGCGTTCCACGACGACACGCATCGCTGGAACGAATACCGCGTGCGACGCTAGGCGTCGTCGCCCTGCGCGTCGATGAGCGCGCGCTTCCACTCGGGCGACGACTCGCCGGCGCCGATCTGCGGGCGATGCTCGGGCTCGCCTTCGCCTTCGCCTTCGCTTTCGCCTTCGCTCGGGACTTCGCCGCGGGTCTGCGACTCACCCGCGCCGTCTTCGTCCTCGCCGCCGAGATCCTCGACGAGCTCGAGATCGTCCTCGTCGAGCATCTCGAGATCCTCGGGCTCGTCGGCCTTCGCCGCGAGATCGGGGCGCTGCGGCACCGGAGGCAGCGGCGCGCGCTCGACCGGCGGACGCGGCAACGGCACGCCCGGCTGCGTGTTGCCCGGTGCGGTGCCGTCGGCGGGCAGATACGAGGGCACCGCGCGCCGCTCGTGCGCGACGCCGTTGCCGCCACCGAGCAGCTCGCCGAGCTCTTCGTCGAGCGCCTCGGTCGCGAGGATCTCGTCGGCGCGGGCACGCGCCCACTCGACGACCTCGTCGATGTTCTCCTCGAGGCCCTCGGCGGCCAGCAGCTCGGACAGCGGCACGGTTGGCCGCAGACTATCACGCCGTCTCGAGGTCGTGGATTTCTTCGCCGACCTCGCGCTCGTGGTCGAGCAACCATCGCTTGCGGGGCTCGCCGCCCGCGTAGCCGCGCAGTGCTCCGTCCTTGCCGATCACGCGGTGGCAGGGCACGACGATCGAGATCGGGTTCTGTCCGTTCGCAGCACCCACCGCCCGCGCCGCGCTCGGACAGCCGAGCGCGCGGGCGAGCTCGCCGTACGTCTTCGTGACGCCGAACGGGATCGCGACCAGCTGTCGCCACACTGCGCGCTGGAACTCGGTGCCGCGGGGCGCGAGCGCGAGCGCGAACGTGCGCCGACGACCCGCGAAGTACTCGTCGAGCTGACGACGCGCGCGATCGAAGCTGCGCGCATGCGGGCGCCAATCGTCCGCCGGCGTGGGGATGCCGCGTTGACCGTCGAGCCACAGCCCGAGCAGCGCTTCGTGCTCGTCGCTCGCGAGCAGCAGCTCGCCGACCGGGCTCGCGTGGTGGGTGAAACGGATCATGGTGTGCTCGTCCACAACAGCATCGCGGCGTAGGCCCGCCACGGTCGCCACGCTTCGGCACGCTGCGCGAGCGCGCGACGATCGGGCAGCGCGAGCGCGCGCCGCAGACCGAGATCGGCGTCGGGGAACGCATCGGGCTCGCCGAGCGTGCGCATCACGA
>DASZPU010001074.1:0-3730 GCA_035550195.1 Nannocystaceae bacterium | reverse complement strand
CGTCGGAGACGGCCTCGATCCCGCGGTGAAAGAGCGCATTCCCACGCACACCGTCGGCGCGACGGTGCTCGAGTGGACGCCCGGAACGGCGCAGATGACCGATCTCGAAGGCGAGTGCGTGTGGAGTGGCCCGTGCTTCTGCGTGATCTCGATGGAGAGCGAGCAGTGCACGCCGAGCCCGTGAGCGCTCACGGATCGACGCAGAAGTCGAACTGCACCTGATCGTCGCTGCCGTCGGGCAGCGTCATGTACAGCTGCACTTGCCAGAGCCCGGGCATGAACATGTTGACCGGTTCGATCACGTACTCGCCGGGTGCGTCGGCGGCGGTGACGTGGGCTTCGATCGACGTGCCGTGCATGTGATCGGGCATGTAGGGCTCGACCTCGACCTCGACGTCGGACAGCGGCGCGCCAGCTTGCGTGATCGCGACGCGCCAGGTGTTGTCGCCTCGCTCCGGCGGCGCCGGCAGTGCGTCGACGAACGCCACCTGCACGCGCTCGCCTTGCTTCGCCATGCCGAGCACGTAGGTGTCGGCGCGCGCCTCGGTCGCGCACCCGCGCGGCTCGTCCATCGGCATGGCGGCGTCGTCGTCGTCGGCCATGCCCATGCTGTCGTCGCCGCCGTCGCAGGCGAAGAGTGATCCGAGGAGCGCGAGGGCGATCGGAGTGCGCATCGAGGGGGCGTACGCCGGAGGCGGGCGATCGGGATCGCGGCGGCGGGCACGCCGTTCACTTTTTCGGGCGGAAGCGCGGCGCCACGTCGAAGCTCGACGGCGGGGCCTCCACCGCGACCATGCGCGCCTCGAAGCGCGCGCGCTCGCGGATCCACTCCGGCACGTCGGGCATCGTCGCGAGCCGCTCGAGATCGGCGGCCGCGCCCGCGAAGTCGCCGGCGCGACGGCGCAGCGACGCGCGCTCGATCAGCACGTCGCCGCGTTGGGGCGCGAGCTCGACGGCGCGATCCGCCGCGCCCATCGCCGCCGCGGGCTCGCCGACGCGATCGTAGGCGATCGCGAGGTTGTAGTAGTGCGCGATCGAAGGTGCGCGCGCGGGCGTGCGTGGCCACATCGCCTGCAGCGCGAGCACGCCGGCGATCGCGAGCACCACGCGGTGTGCACGCAGCCACGATCGATCGCGGGCGTGCTCGACGAGCTCGACCACGCCGACCGCCGCGAGCGGCAGCAGCGGAATCGCGAGCGGCAAGCGGTGCTGCGACGAAGTGAAGAAGACGAGGTTGGCCGCGACGGTCGCGAGCACGAGCCCGGCGAGCACGAGCAGGCGCGCGCGCAACGACGGATCGTCGAGCCGCGCGCGCCACCACTTGCGCACGCCGACCGCCGCGAGCGCGAGCAACAACCCGAACGGCAGACCGAAGGGATACGCCCACGGGATCAGCTCGCGCTCGCCCCGTACGTCGAAATCCTGCGCGAGCTCGTCGTTGCCGAGCAGCAGCCACAGCTTGCGACACTCGAGCCACAGCCAACGCCCGGGATCGTCGGCGATGTCCCGCCACGCGCGCGCGTAGAGATCGCGGCCCATCTCCGCCATGCGCTCGGCCTGCGATCCACCGCCCGCGCCGCCGTGCTCGTCGAGCTCGTGGCTCACGTCGCCGGTGAACACCGCGCCCGGGTTCCACACGCCGCGGGCCTTCGCGTTGTTGCCGATATAGAAGGATGTGCCGCCGCCGTGCGCGGGGAACACGGTCGCTTCGCCGGTGACGACCGCGTTGCGCATCGCCATCGGTGCGAGCACGCCGGCGATGCCGATCGCGAAGCAGGCGAGCGGCAGCCAGCGCCGCGACGCCCACCACAGCGCGAGCGCGACGAACGGAAGCGCGAGCAAGAGGTTCGGACGCGCGAGCACGCACAGCCCACCCGCGAGGCCGCACGCCAGCGCGGCCTTGCTGCCGCCGCCGCGCTCGACCCACGCCCACGCAGCCAGCAGCGCGATCGAACAATCGACGGTGAGCGCGGCCGACAGGAACTTGTTCTCGTAGAACGCGAGCGCAGGGATCGCGAGCGCGAGCACCAACGCGATGACGGCCGCGCGCGCGCCGAGCAACGCACTCAGCGTGCGGGCGAAGAGCCACCAACCGACGCCGACGATCGCGAGCTGCAGCAGCAACGCGAACGCGAGGCGTCCCCAGAACATCGGGATCGCGAGCTGGTAGACGTACAAGCCCTGCAGGTAGAACGGCTCGCTGCCGAGCGGCCAGTGCCGCAGCACGTCGATCGCGGCGTCCTCGTAGACGCGGCCGTCGGACACGGTGGCCACCGCGAAGGGATCGTCGCGCAGGTAGACCAGGTGATAGAGGGCCCGGTAGACGCCCAGCACGATCACGAGCGCGCGCAGCCACGGCGCGGCCGCCGGCTCGCCGCCCGCGTTCCTCCCGGCTCCGCGAGCAGCATCGCTCGACATGCAGCCGTCAGCATACACTTCGGCCGTGCACGCGGGCGCGCGCAGACACGACGACGGCGAGGGTCGGCCTTCTGCGGAGGTCGTGCACGACGTGCACGATCGCTACCTCGTCGAGATCGTCGAAGAGCTCGGCCTGTGTCCGTTCGCGCGGCGCAGTCGCGAGCTCGGTCGCGTGCATCGACCGCTGTGGTGGACCGACGGTGGGCATCCCTCGGCGCGCGCGTGTGCAGGGCGACTCGCTGCGCTCGCGCGCGACTTCGCCGACGCCGAGATCGTGCTGCTCACGTTCGTCGTGCCCGCCGGCGATCCGTGGCAGGACGCAGAGACGTTCGCGGCGTTCGTGCCCGAGCTCCGCGCCGCGTACGACTCGCTCGGTGGGCCGCGCTTCTTCATGGTCGCGTTCCATCCCGGCTTCCCCGCGCATGCGTCCGCGAGCGCGCGCCCGGAAAGCCTCGTGCCGGCGATCCGGCGCAGCCCCGATCCGGTGATCCAGTGCGTGCACGCCGAGGTGCTCGAGCGCGCGCGTGCGCAGGCGCAGCTGACGGCGCGCGAGCGGCTGCGCGAGCGCTTCGCCCACGATCCGGTGATGGCGGCGCTCATCGAGAAGAGTGTGCAAGCGGATCCGGAGCTGTCGGCGGAGATCGCTCGCAACAACTTCGCAGCCGTCGGCACCGGCCCTGGACGCGACGAGCTCGAGCGCCGCATCGCCGACATCGCCCGCGACCGCGGCGTTCGCTACGCGGGTTGACAAGGGCAGTCGCAGCGTCGCGTGTCGCTGCGGTAGACTGCCGGCCAAGATGACAGGTCCCACGCTCACACGCCGCGGCCTGTTGCGCGGCGTCGGTACGGCGACAGCGCTCGCCGGCTGCGCGAAGCCGGGCGACAAAGACGCTCGCAACCCCGACACGGTGACCGACGCGAACGCGTCGGCCGAGATCGGTCCCGACGCCGTGTCGGTCGCGTTCACGCTCAACGGCAAGCCGGTGGTCGCACAGGTCGAGCCGCGCATCACGTTGCTCGCAGCGCTGCGCGACGACTTGAGCACCACCGGTCCGAAGGTGGTCTGCGATCGCGGCGCATGCGGTGCATGCACCGTGATGGTCGACGGCATCCCGCGCAACTCGTGCATGATGCTCGCGCACGACGTCGCGGGTGCGAACGTCACCACCGTCGAAGGGCTCGCGGGTGGCGACGAGCTGTCGGCGCTGCAGAAGGCGTTCGTGAAGCACGACGCGCTGCAGTGTGGCTTCTGCACGTCGGGCATGCTGATCTCGAGCGCGGCGTGGTTGCATCGCCACGGCGCCGGCGCGCG
>DASZPU010001073.1:0-9862 GCA_035550195.1 Nannocystaceae bacterium | reverse complement strand
TCGACGGCGTCGTCGTGTCGTCGCGATACTCGATGCGACCATCGATGATCTCCACACGATCGGTCGGGTAGGGGAGCACGGAGATCTTGTCCTGCCAGTCGGGATCGAAGGTGAGCTGGCTGAGCTCGGGCCTCGTTCCGGTGACGAACGTGAGCACCGGACGATGGAGCGTGATCGCCTTGTAGGTCGGCGTGCCGTGCTCGACCGCGGTCTCCTCGACGACGATGTCGAGCCGCTCGACGGCCACGAACGGGCGGTCGAGCTTTCCGCCTTCGCGCTCGAGCGCCACGTCGAAGAACGAGAGTCGGCCGTGCGGGAAATCGAGCTCGACGCGGCCGACGCGTGGGTCGTAGCCGGCGAGCGTGCCGAGCCGGCGGATGAATCCTCGCAGCACCACGTCGTGGAGCACCTGCACGCCGTCGACCGCCGCGAGGTCCTCGAACGGCGAGGGACCAGCCGCGCCGAATGGTTGATCGACGATGATCGGCAGATCGGCGCCCGCGAGCATCTCGGTGAGCAGCGCCTCGGCCATCGGGTGTTGCACGCTGGCTTCACCCGGCGCGAGCAGCCGCAGCTCCGCGAAGCTGGGCTGCACGCGGCCGCGCACACGCCCGAGCCCAACGGTGATCTCGCCATGCAGCGAGAACCAGCCCTGCTCGACGTCCATGGCGAACACCTGCAACAAGAGCGGATTGAGCCCGCGCAGATCGAGTTGCTCGAGCGCGAAGCGCAGGTTGACGCCGAGCGACGGATCGCCGGCCGCGAACGAGACGTCGAGCGCCAACGCGCCGCGCTCGCCCGCAGCGGCGCGCACCGATGCATGGGTCGTCATCGCACCGGTCGACGCGCCGTGCGAGCTGTCCTCGAGCTGCACGTGCAGGTCGGTGAATGCGACGACGGGCGTCGTGTCGTCGCCGACGACCAGCGCGACGCTGCCGTCCGCGACGTCGAGCGTGCGCAGCATCGGGCGGCGTTGCAGCTGCTCGTACGTGCGCGGCCACGGCTGCTGCAGATCGACGGTGAGCGCGATGCCCGAGGCGCGCACGTCGAGAAACGGCGCATCGTGCAGCCACTTCCGCCAGCCCGGCGCGAGCGTGATGGTCTCGATGCGCAGCGACGACGCTCCGGTCTGCGGAGCAGCCTCGACGCCGCGCAGCACGATTTCACCCGCGAGCAATCGCAGCTCGATCGTGTCGACGCTGGTGTCGACGCCGAGCGCCTGCGCCAGGCGCGAGCGCACCAGGGGCGCGACGAGCTGCGCGAGCACGAGCCGCAGCACCACGCCCGCCGCGACGACGATGATCCCCGCCGCGATCCACCGTCGCGATGCGCCCGTCATGTGCACGGACAGCGTTCAACCGCGCGGCGCGGCTGCCACCCACGATCGACGTGCGGCGACGCTCAATTCCCGGTGTTGAGGCGCCACAGGCCGTGGTCCCAGTTCGCCGAGAAGATCAGCTTGTGGGTGCGGTCCGCGACCATCCATCCCGGTCCGTCGGGGAAGGTCTGATCGTTGTAGACGCTCCACTGCGTGCCGTCGGATTCGAGCGACACCGAGTACGGCAGCGGCCCCGTGGTGTTGGTGCCGGTGTTCGCGGATTGCACGAACATCTGCACGCCATCGCCGATCACCGCGTTGTAGCCATCTTGATTGTTGGGCGCGCCGGCGTCGTTCCACGTCTGGCCGTTGTCGACGCTGCGCAGCAACGCACCGGTCGCGCCCATGTAGAGCACGCCCGTGCTCGCGCGATACATCGCGCCTGCGCCGTGTTGCATGCCGTAGCCGTCTTCGATCTGCGTCCAGCTCTCGCCGCCGTCCATCGTGCGCCAGTAGCCGTTGCTCTGCGTCGCGAGGATCCACGTCGACGAGCTGGGGTTGCCGTCGTCGTCTTCGCCGAGGAAGAACGCGTAGTGGCCCGCGCCCCACGGTCCGGCGGGCGCATGACGGATCCAGGTCTCGCCACCATCGATCGATTCCGCGACGCCGGCGGCCTCCTGTCCGGACCACGGCGAGTGGAAGGTGAGCAACAGGTGCGCTTCGTCGCGCGGATCGATCGCGATCGCGTACACGTCCGCGCTCATCTCGCTGACGTCCTCGTCGGAGAAGATGTACTGCCAGCTGTCGCCGCCATCGCTCGATTTCCACGGCCCCTGTGGGCCCGCGAATGCACAGAACGCGTACACGATGTCGGGCGTCGTCGGATCGACCGCGATCGTCCACGACACGCCGCTGTGCCAGGGGTTGTCGCCATCGAATGCACTGCCGTCGTGATTCGAGAACGTCGTGCCGATCGGTCCCACCCACGTGTCGCCCGCGTCGATCGACTTGTAGATGCCGGCGGTCTCCGAGGGCCCCTCGCTCGGCGGAAAGCCAGCGAACGAATTCACGTAGAGCACGTGCGGCGCTGCAGCACTCGCGCCGATCCCGATCGCCGAGAGCATCCCGGGCGGCGTGATGTCGACCCACTCGCCGACCGGGCCCGGATCGATCGCGCCGGTGTCTTCGGTGCCCGCATCGTCGTCGCTCGTCGATGTCGCGCTCGTCGAGCCGCCGCTCTCGGAGCCCGCGGTCGTGGTGGTGGTGGAGTCGACGCCGCCATCGCTCTCACCGGCCGTGGTGGTCGTGGTGGGTGTCGAGGTCGCGGCGCCCGTGCTGCCGCCGGTTTCGCCGAGGTCGGAGCCGCCATCGTCGCTGCGCTGGCAGCCCGCGAGCGCGCCGAAGGCGATCAGGATCGAGCGGGGGAATCGTCGCGCCACGCGAGCATATGCGGGCGCGACGAGGATCACGTGTCGGAATCAGCTCAGGCCGCCGAGCGGTGCCGTGCCTTCGTCGCCGTAGGTCGCGACGTCGACACCGAGGCGATCGAGCAGCGCGAGGAACAGGTTCGCCTGCGTGTCGTTCGGGTAGGCGATGTGCTTGCCCGTGGTGATCGTGCCACCGAGCTGACCGGCGAGCACGATGGGCATGTTGCGATGCCCGTGCGCGTTGCCGTCGGCGATCTCGCTGCCGAAGAACACCACGCTGTTCGAGAGCAGCGTGCCTTCGCCTTCGGGCGCGTCCTTCATCGCCTGCAAGAGATACGCGAGCCGCTCGACCTCCCAGCGGTCGATGATCTTCAGCTTGTCGAAGTTCTCCTGCAGATCGTTGTGGTGCGAGATGTTGTGGTGACCACCGCCGGCTCCGATGTCGCCGAAGTCGCGGTTGCTGCCCGCGTTGTCCATCATGAAGGTGATCGCGCGCGTGCGATCGCACTGCATCGCCTTCACCATGATGTCGCTCATCAGCGTCACGTGCTGCTGGAAGTCCGAGAAGCTGAGATCGAACGTGCCCAGCTCGCACTGCGGCTGCGTGCTCTCGGCCTGCACGCGCAGCTCGAGGTCGCGCACCGAGTCGAGATACTCCTGCACCTTGATCTTGTCCGAGGTGCCCAGCTTGCTCTGCAGCGTGTTCGCTTCGCTGGTCGCGTAGTCGAGCACCGACAGCCGTCGCGTCTTGATGCGCAACAGCTCCGCCGCCGTCGCACCCGGATCGAATCCGGCGAACAAGAGATCGAATGCGGTCTCGGGATTGGTGAGCTTCGGAATCGGCGTGTTGCCGACCCACGAGATGTTGCGGGCATACGCGCAGCTGTAGCCGCTGTCGCAGTTGCCCACGGTGTCGCCACCCTCGGTGCCGAGCTGCAGCGAGGTCAACGGCGTGGCGGCGCCGAGCGACTGCGCGTACAGCTGATCGATCGTGGTCGTGTTGGTGATGTCGGTCTCCGACAGGTTCACCAGCGAGCACGACAAGAAGCAGCCGGTACCGCGCGCATGATCGCCGGCGGCATTGAACTCGCCCGCACGATTGTCGATGCCCGACAGCACCAGGATGTCGTCCTTCAACGCCGCGAGCGGCTCGAGGATGAGCGGCAGCGTGTAGTCGGTGCCCTGGCTGCTCGGGATCCAGTCCTGCATGTGGATGCCGCAGGGCACGTAGACCGCGACGAAGCGCTTCGGCGGTGGATCGGCCGCCTTCGCGGTCGGCGACATCACCTCGAGCAGCGGTAGACCGATCATCACCCCGGCGCCACCGCCGAGGAATGCACGTCGAGAAAGTCGGAAGCTCTTCACGGCGACACCTCCTCGCCACGACGCATGCGGAACGTATCGCTACCGGTGATCGCGAACACCAAGTCCTCCAGCGTGAATCCGGCGGCGTCCGCCTCCATGAAGATCTCGTCGAGATACGGATCGTCTTCGAGCGTCGTTCCGCGTCCGAGCGCGTACGTGAACGTGTGCTTCACCGTGCAGCGCGCGAAGTCGTCGCGCTCGGCGAGCAGCGCGACCATCTCGAGCCCGTCGGCGAACTCGGTGCCGTCGGGCAGGTTGCCGCTCGCGTCGACCGGCTTGCCGCCGTCGGTCATGCGATAGCCACCGATCGCGTCGTAGTGCTCGAGCCCGAGCCCCAGCGGATCGATGAGGTTGTGGCACGCCGCGCACTTCGGATCGGCGCGGTGGGCTTCGAGCTGCTCGCGCACGCTCGCATCGGGATCGAACGCCGGTGGATCCGTGTCGGCCCCCGGTGGTGGTGGCGATGGCGGCGTGCACAACAGCTGCTCGAGCACCCACTTGCCGCGCTTCACCGGCGACGACGTGTCGGGGTGCGAGAGCACCGTCATCAACCCCGCCATCGACATCATGCCCTTGCGGTTCGCACCCTCGAGCGACACCTCTTCGAAGCCCTCGCCTTCGGGCGCCGGCAATCCGTAGAGCGTGGCGAGGTTGGCATCGACGAACGTCGTGTCCGCGGTGAGCAGCTCACGCAAGCTGCGACGCTCGGTGACGAACGTCGCGAAGAACATGTCCATCTCGGTGCGCATCGACGCGACCAACGCGGCGTCGTAGGTCGGGTAGAGCGTCGCGTCCTTCACGATGCCGGGCTGCACTGCGCGACCGTAGAGCCACTGCCCGGCGAAGTTCGCCACCAATGCGTGCGCGCGCTCGTCGGCGAGCATGCGCGTGGCCTGGGCGCGCAGCACGTCGGGATCGGAGAGCGAGCCGTCGCGCGCGGCCGCGAAGAGCTCGTCGTCCGGCATGCTGCTCCACAGGAAGTACGACAGTCGCGACGCGAGCTCCCAGTCGGTCACCGGATGCGCGGTGAGATCGTCGGGCGCATCGTCGATCTCCACGCGGAAGATGAAGTGCGGCGAGAGCAGCACGCCCTTCAACGCATGGCGCAGCGAGTCTTCCCAGCTGTCGCCGTCTTGGCGCGCCGACTCGGCGAGATCGACCAGCGCATCGAGCTCGCCGGCCGCGACGGGTCGACGCCACGCACGCTCGACGAACGGTGCGAGCACCTCGCGGGTGCACGCGGCTTCTTCACCGGGCTGCGGGTCGGAGCAGGTCAGCAGCTTCGCACGCACGTCGGTGGCCCCGGGATCGATCGCGCCTTGGCCTTCGATCTCGATCCAGTCGATGTACAGGTTGCGATCGGCACCCGCCGCTTCGTCGTAGAAGTCGTTGGTGAAGCGCGCGGAGATCGAGCGCGTGCCCGCGACGAGCGGCGCATCGATCTCGTACGTGCCGGGGGTCGCTTCGACCGCGTCGACCGGGATCGGTGCGCCTTGAGCCACGCCGTCGACCTCGATCTGCAACAGCGGAAGATCGGGACCCGCTTGCTGACCATACGCGCGCACGCGCAGCGTGTAGTCGCCCTCGGTCTCGACCTCGAACGTGTTCGTCACCGCGCCCGCGCTCGACAGCACCCACACCGTGCCGTTCGCGGAGCCGGCCGTACCGGTGCCGTCCTCGGCTTCGGCGTGCTGCGTCTCGCCGCCACCGGTGCTCGTGAGCGCGAGCTCGATGATGTCCTCGGTGCCGCGCTCGTACAGCTCGAAGAGCAGCGGCGTCACGCTGAGCACGTCGGCGATGTTGTCGAAACCGTAGCTGTGATCGTCGGCGGGGAAGTTGTCCGCGGGCGACACTTCGAGGCCCCAGAACAGATCGCGGACCGTGTTGTTGTACTCCGCGCGATTGAGTCGATGCAGCGTGATGCGTCCGGGATCGTCGACGTCTTCGCCTTCGCCCGTGTCGCTGCCACCACTGCCGTCGCTGCCGTCGTCGAGGCCTTCAGCATTGCTGGCGGCATCGTCCGCACCATCGCCGCTGCCCGACGGGTTCAACCCCGTGTAGCAACCGCAGAGCATCATCGCGGACAGCAGCGCGAGCGCGCGCTGTCGGTACTCGTGCCGTACTCGCTGCTTTGCGATCACCAAACCCCGTTCCCCCACACATGACGTTGCGTCCGCGCATCTGCGCACGCAAATGGATATTGCGTGCTCTCTCCTACCGAGTAGGCGTCGTCTAGCTCGACGCGCGATGATCGTGACGCGCTGGTGAAGCAGGCCACGCGCAGCGCAGCGATTCGACGATCACAGCGCTGTGCCGAGCATCACCGGCTCGGGTTCGAGCTCGATCTCGAAGCGCGAACGTACGCAATCACGGATCTCGCGCGCGAGCGCCAGCAGCTCGCGCGTCGTGCCACCGCCGTGGTGCACGAGCGCCAGCGTGTGCCGCGTCGAGACGCCGACCGCACCACGGCGCATGCCCTTGGCGATGCCGGCGCGCTCGATCAGCCACGCCGCCGCGAGCTTGGTGCGACCGTCGGCGGTCGGCCAGCGGGGCATCGTTGCATCGCCGGTGCTGGCCATCACTGCATCGGCGCGCGCGCTGTCGACGATGGGGTTGGTGAAGAAGGAGCCGACGCTGCGTCGGTTGGGATCGGCAGCTTCGATCACCATCGACTTGCTGCGCCGCAACGCGAGCACGGCGGCGCGAACCTGCGCGAGTGAGGGCGCGTCTGCGAGCGCGCGCGCGAGCTCGGCGTAGCGGATCGGCCGCGGCCCGCCCTCGGCGAGCGCGTACTCGACCGCGAGCACGACGTGGCGGTTGGGCGCGCGCTTGAAGGCGCTGGTGCGGTAGCCGAATTCGCAGCGTGCCGGGGACCACCAGTCGATCGATCCCTGCTCGCGATCCAGCACGCGCACGCGCGCGATCGTGTCGGCGACCTCTTGGCCGTACGCGCCGACGTTCTGGATCGGCGTCGCGCCGACCGACCCGGGACTCCCCGAGAGGCACTCGAGACCCGCGAGCCCCGCAGCGACGGTCTGCTCGACCAGCGCGTCCCACGGCTCGCCGGCACCGGCGCGAACGAGCGCGCGATCGGATGGCGCATCGATGGTGATGCCGCGCGCCACATAGCGAACGACGAGCCCGTCGAAACCTTCGTCCGCGACGACCACGTTCGATCCACCACCGAGCACGAATGCTGCGATACCGCGCGCATCGGCCCATGCGAGGCACTCGCGCAGCGCGTCTCCGTCGTCGACCTCGGTGAACCATCGCGCCGGACCGCCGAGCTCGAGGGTGACGAGCGGCGCCAGCGGAACGCCTTGTGCGAGGTCGAGCACGAATCCGCGCGAGCATAGCAGCCGTGCCCGCGGCCGCGGCGCTCCGGCCGACCCCGCCACGTCGGCAAATGATGCTACGGTCGCCTTTCAGCATGGATGGCGAGAACGCGGGCAACGATCCCGAAGGACGAGCACGGCCGGACCTGCGCGATGCGATCCTGCGCGCGAGTCTCGAGCTCGGCACCGAGCTCGGCGAAGAGGGCCTCACGATGCGCGCCATCGCAGCGCGACTCGGCGTGAGCGCCACTGCGCTGTATCAGCACTTCGACGGCAAGGCCGCGATCCTGCGCGCGATCCGTGTGTATGGCGGCGAGCTGCTCTCGCAACATCTGATGCCCGCGCACGACCTCCCCGATCCCGTCGCGCGCCTCGAGGAGCAGTCGCGGCGATACGTGGGCTTCGCGCGCGACAATCCGTGGCTGTACCGCCTGCTCTTCCAAGAGGAGGAGCTCGACTGGAAGCGCGCGAGCAACGACGAGATCCAGTCGCTGCTCTCCACCCACTACAAGACTGCGCAGGCATTCACCGATGCGGTGGCGAGCCAGCAGTTCCGCTCCGACACCGACGTCGCGACCGCGCCCTTCTTGCTGTGGGCCGCGAATCATGGGCTGGCGACGTTGATCCTCGGCGGACGCATCAGCGAGACGCACCCCGCGTTTCCCGTGCGTGACCAGAACGCATTCGTCGAAGCGTTCGTGCGCAGCGTGCTGCGCGGGTTCGAGCCGTGACGAAGACCAAGTCGCCGCCGAAGAAAACGGCGGCGAAGACCAAGCCGCCCGCGGGTTACTCCGGCACGCCGCTGGTCGCGAAGCTCGGCGTCGCCCCGGGGATGACCGTGCACTTCGCACGCGCACCCGAGGGTTACCTCGGGGACACGCTCGTGCTGCCGGCGGTGAAGCAGGTCGCGCGGCCGACTGCGAACCTCGACTTCGCGCAAGCGTTCGTCGTGCGGCGGACCGAGCTCGCCGATGCCTTCGCACGCATCGCGCCCAAGCTCGCCAAAGCCGGCATGCTGTGGATCAGCTGGCCGAAGAAGACCTCGCCGCGGTGGGTCGAGCTCGACGAGAACATCGTCCGCGAGGTCGGCCTCGCGGCCGGTCTCGTCGACGTGAAAGTCTGCGCAGTCGACCACGACTGGTCGGGCCTGAAGTTCGTCCGCCGCAAAGCCGACCGCTGACGGCGAGCACCTCGAGCCCGACGTGGCTTCGCCACGGCGGAAAGCGAGCACGACTGCGCGCACGAAGGAAGAGCGCCGGAGGGCGCGACCAAAGATTAAAAATCGTTCGGCCGCGTCGCGGTGCGACCGATGAGGCCGACGACGATGAGCCCGAGCCCGCCGAACGAGAGCACGTTCTTCGTGATCGGTGGGAGCGAGCTGATCGCCGGCACGTCGTTCAAGTACGGCATCGCGAAGCCGGCCAGACCGCACACCACACCGAGGTACATCACGAACTTGAAGAACCCGAACATCGTCGACCGCCCAGGCCTCGCACGTAGCACGCTCGTGCATCGACGACAAGATCCACGCGATGCGAAGCGCGACGTTTCGCGTCAGTGCTCACTCTGGTCGGCTGCTCGATCGCCGAGCAACTTCTGCCGCAACGAGCGCGCCCAGCTGTCGAGATCGGAGAGCGTGCTGGTGAGCACCGCATCGGAGTCGGCGAGCGCACGCAGCTGCTCCTCGAGCAGTTGCTTCGCGCGACGGATGCGGCTGCGCACCGTGCCCTCGGGAAGCTCGAGCACCTCGGCGAGCTCGGAGGCTTCCATGTCCTCCCAGTAGTAGAGCTCGAGCACGAGCTGGTGCTCGATGGGGATGCGCCGTAACGACTGCAGCATCAGCGCCTGCTCGCGACCGGTGGCGAGCAAGGTGGTCGGGGAGAGCCCGAGGTCGAACACCGAGGTCATGCCGAAGTCGAGGCGGTCGTTCTCCCGCTTGCGCGTGCGCAGCGTCGAGCGCAGCACGTTGTGGGCGACGCCGAAGAGATACGTGCGAAACGACGACTGCCCGCGGAAGCGTTCCTTGCCCTCGACGCACGCGCTGAAGGTCTTCTGCACGAGGTCGTCGACGTCGCGATCGACCTTGTTCGCAAAGAAGCGGCAGATGCTGTCGAAATGGCGTTCGAACAGCTCGCTGCCCGCGCGGCGATCACCGCCGCGCCAGGCTTCGAGCAGCTCGAGATCGGTGGCCACGCGAATGGGAGCCTAGCACCTTCCCTCAGTGTGCACCGATTTGCACGCATGGTGCAGTCGGGCATCATCACCACTGGGCATGGTCGCGACACCACCGGATCGCGAGGAGGGCTTCGGTCCGCCTCCCGAGGTCGTCGGACGGGACGCGATCAAGGCGCGGGCGTTCGCGCGGCTGTTCGGTGGCGACGAAGCGGAGCGAGCGAGCGAGCTCGCGACGTTGGGTC
>DASZPU010001072.1:0-3751 GCA_035550195.1 Nannocystaceae bacterium | reverse complement strand
GAGAAGCCCGGCGCGAAGCCGGCCGCCGATGCGCCGGCGGCCGCACCCGCGGCGACCGAGCCTGCGCCCGCGGGTTGATCGTCAGCGCGGCGCGTGCTTCTCCAGCCAGCCGCGCAGCTTGCCCGGCACGGGCGCCGCCGACTCCTCGAGGATCGTGCCGTTGCCATCGACGAGCACGCTGTACGGCAACGACGAGGTCTCGAAGGTGCTGTAGATGCGCTCGCGCGCCTCGCCGGCGAACGCGTGCGTCCACGGCATCGGCCACCGTCGGCGCAGATCGACGACCTCGGCCTCGCCTTCGTCCATCGAGATCGCGAGGATCTCGAAGCCGGCATCCGCGTACTCGCGATGCAGCGCGTGCAGCTCGTCCATGCCTTCGAGGCACGGCTGACACCACGACGCCCACAGCTCGACGAGCACGAGCTTGCCGCGCAACGCGTCGGAGCTCACCTTGCCCGCGCCACCGAGCGCCGTGAGCTCGAAGCTCGGCAGCTTCCCGCCGCGCACGATCTTGCGCCCGGGCTTCCACGCGTCCGCCGCTTCGGCCATGCCGAGCTCGCTCCACGGCGGTTGCTGCAGGCGATCGTAGAGCTGCTTCGCGCGCGCGTCGTTGCCGGTCTCGTAGGCCGCCGCGAGCCGCTGCATCAGCACGATGCCGGAGAGCTGCGGGCCCAGCTGTTCTTGCACGACGCGATCGACGAGCTGAAGGTGCGTCGGATCACCGGAGAGATCGGCCGCGCGCGCGAGCCCGAACGGCATCATCGCCCACAGCGAGTCACCGAACGGCGTCGACGCGATGAGCCACTTCGCGAGCTCGCGATCCTCGGCCGGCAGATCGGGATCGCGACGCACGTCGCTCGACAGTGCCATCGCGAGCGCGAGTCGCTTCGTCAGCGTATCGTCGCTCGCGCGCGCGCGTGCCCACAGCTTCGGGGCGTCCTCCAACGTGACGGCCCGCGACGGCTGCCACACGTCACCGAGCGCTGCGACCTTCGCCGACGCGCTGTCGCTCGGCGTGACGACGAGCTTCGGCGCGAGTCCGGCGGTGCGTGCATCGGGCGTGATCGCGATGTGCAGCTTGCCGCCCTTGGTCTTGTAGATCCCGCGGTAGTCCCCGCCGCCGTCGTACTCGTAGTCGTCGGCGCCCGGCGGATTGAAGCCGCGACCGATCGGTCCGAGGTTGGTGACCTGCACGCGCAGCTTGCTGGCCTTGCTCGCGATGTCGCCCGAGAGCGTGCCGTCCGCGGCGCGCGTCATGTCGACGACCTGCGGCTCGCGCTTCATCGGATCGCCGTCCCACGCGTAGAGCTGCACGACGGCTTCGGGCGCGCCCGCAGCGTAGGTGCCCATCGTCGCGGCGATGCCGATGGGCTCGCCGTCGAGCATGATCGGCACCTGCAGCACCGCGTGATCGACCGCGCTGAGCTCGAGCCACGCGAGCCCGCGATGGCGCGCCTTCAGCTCGAAGGCGCCGTCCTTGCCCGCCTCGACCTGGGCGAGCGGCTGCATCGTGCCGGGATCGATCACCCGCGCGTGCGCGAGCGAAGGGACGCGACCATCGTGGCCATGGATATGCCCCGCGATGCGCGTCGCGGGGCCGCGTGCATTGCTGCGGGCGCCGGCGCATGCAGAGACGACCAGCGCGAGTACGAGTGCGACCAACGATGCTACGCGAACGGGGGCCATCGCAGCGATAGTACGTGGCGCGAGCGTGGGGGTTCCCGATCGACCTGTGCAGCGCGTAGGATCGGGGGATGCGGCGTGTGCTCGTGGTGTTGGTGATCGGTTGTGGGCCTCGTGTGGATGTCTCGGAGGACGCGGGGGACGGCACATCCACGTCCACGACCACGACCACGACTACGACTACGACTACGACTACGTCCACGTCCACGACGGTGGGTCAGAGCTCGGAGGGTTCGGGCGAAGCCTCGGGAGAGGGCTCGACCGGTGAGGTCTGGGCCGTGCCGCCGGAAGCCGTCTTGGCGCAGCTCGATTGCGTCGCCGATGGTGACGAGCTGCTCACCGAGCTCTACGTCGAAGCGTTTCGCGATGGGCTCGGTGTGACCGACTGCGCGCCGGCGCCCGATGTCCAGCTCGATCAGCTCGTGCAGATTTCGCTACGGCCGTGGGATGGGCTCGCCGGCACCTACGAAGCCGGCGGCATCGTGGCCCGCGCGGCGCTCGGGCTCGTCGCGGACGACGTCGAAGGGACGATCACCGTCGAAGTGGCCGCGCCGTACGAGCCCACCGTCATGCATCTCGACCTGCACACGAGCGACGATGCGCTGGTCGGCGCGATCGACCTCTCGCTGTGCCAATCGGGCGCGCCCTGCTAGGACGGGCTCCTAGTCGGTCGCGGAGCCCGAGCTCGGCGCGTCGTTCCACGCGCGCGCATACAGATCGCTGCGCACCGGGAGATAGCCGGGGTAGCCCTTGCGGGCGATCGCCACCGCGTCGTCGTCGATCTGCGCGATGGTGATGGGCTCGCGGCTCTCGACGATCACCTCGCCGTCGGGTGCGACGACGCAGCTCGGCCCGCCGAGGGGCGTGCCGCCTTCGGGACGCGGACGATTCACCGACAGGATCCAGCAGCACGACGTCATCGCAGTCGCACGCATCACCAAGCGCCACGCATCGAACGTGTCGGGCTCGGTCGCGCGCGGATGCAGCACGACCTGTGCGCCCGCGGCCGCGAGCGCGTGCACGCCTTCGGGACGGTTGATGTCGGAACAGATCTGCAGCCCCATCGCCAGCCCGCGGTGCACGAACGTCTGCGCGTGCGCGCGTCCGTCGGCGTAGTGATCGCGCTCCCAGAAGCCCGGCTCCTGCGGCACGTGGGTCTTCGCGTAACGAGCGAGCGCCCTACCCTGCGCATCGACGACGACCGCGGTGTTGAAGCGCGTGCCATCGGCCGCGCGTACGATCGCACCGCCGACCACCGCGATCCCGATCTGCTGCGCACACGCGCTGAGCATCGCGATGCGCGGACCCCCTTCGGGCTCCGCATCGTCGTCCCGCACTTCGCGACTGCACGGCACCCACGGATCGAGCGCGAGCTCGGGCAACACCGCGAGCTCGGCATCCAAGCCCCGCGCAGCCGCGAGCGCCTCGCACAGGCGCGTGGGCGCGCCTTCGCCGAAGAACACCTCGGAGACGAGCGCGACGCGGTGCACGGCCACGCGGTGCTAACCCAGCGCGGCGTGGAGCGTACGTCGCAGCTCCGCGACCAGCTCGGGGTTCTTCACGTCGATCACCGGCGTGTTGTCGTACTGCTCCCAGAACACGGTGGCGGGCTTGCTGTCGTCGACCTCGAGCGCGCGCCGCAGCTTGCGGTTGTCGGGCACGAAGCCGCGATTCAACAGCCCGGTGATCGTGTTCGCGATCGTGCCGTTGAGCCCGCAGATCAGCACCGCGACCTTGTCGGGGCGCAGCTCGCCGCGCCCGAGGCCGAGTGCATCCTCGGCTTCCTCGCGCCGCCCCGGCTCGCACACCGACTCTGCGCGACCACGCCAGCCCTTCCAGTCGTCCTTCGGACGGCTCACGGCCGGTAGGTACTTGAGCCCGTTGTGCTTCGCGAGCTGCTCGAGCTCCTCGCGATAGCCGAGCCCAGTGGGATGGCTCGCACCGTGCACGATCGCGATGTCGTCGAGCCGCGCCTTCGGATCGCGACGGATCCGCGAGCGCACGATGCTCACGAACGGCGCGAGCCCGGTGCCGGCAGCGATGCAGAACTTGAGGCGCTTGTCGTCGA
>DASZPU010001071.1:0-2846 GCA_035550195.1 Nannocystaceae bacterium | reverse complement strand
CGGCGACATCTACCTCGCCGGCTCGGCGGCGCAGACCGCCGACGGCAACCGGCTCGCGACGTTCTACATCCTCGATCCCATCAACGGCGTCACCGAGGCGCTGCTCGGCGAGGGCATGACCGACGTCGAAGTGGATCGCCTCGCGATCGCGCCGGACGGCACGGCCTCGCGCATGATCACGCAGATCGACGGCAACACCGTCGAGGTGCGCAACCCCGGCGACTTCTTCAACGTGTCGGGCACGTACCAGGAGATGGGGGCACGCACGCGCTTCTTCGACGCGGTGATGCTCGACGACATGACGATCTGGGGCGTCGGTGCGGTCGAAGGCATGATGGGCGCGAACCAGGGCTTGGTCGCGCAGAGCATCGACGGCGGCGCCACGTGGACGTTGACGTCGACGTTCGAGCTCGCAGCCGACGTCGCGGCGGAAGCCCGCGCGGTGGCCTACCACGCGGGCGCCGATGCGCTGGTGATCGCGGCGTTGGCCGCCGATGCCGACATGGTGCTGAACTGGCACGTGCGCGCGGGGCTCATCGCGGAGCCCGACACCACGCAGGAGCTCGAGACGATCCCCGAGGGCACCGCGCGCGCCGTCGAGGTGGTGGGCGACGAGATCTACGTCGCCGGCGACGTGATGGGCGTGTGGCACATCCGGCGCACCTCGGCGATCGGCGTCGACTTCGAGCCGTTCGACGTCGGTGGTGGATTCGACGCGACGAAGTCGACGGTGTACGACCTCGCGCAGGGCCCCAACGGCGAGCTCGTCGCCGTGGGCACGGTCGACACCGAAGAGGGGCAGACGCTGATGGTCGCGCGCATGTGTGCCGATCCGAGCATGGGGATGGATTGCTGGCAGACGATCATCGCGCCCGAGCAGATGTTCGTCGGCGAGAGCACGTTCCCGCGCCGCGCGATGATCAACGACGAGGGGCTGTACATCGTGGGCAGCGTGGTCGACATCGACGAAGAGATCGGCAACGAAGGCGCGCTGTTCCGCTTGGCTTGCCCGGACTGAGCTCTGGTCGCGCCCTCCGGCTCGAGGTACGCAGTCGCGTGTCGGAAGGCCACGGCGTGCCGTCGCGGTGCTAGCCGCCGCGGTCGCCCGCGCTATGCTGCGAGCATGTTGCGATCGCGCAGGACGTGGTTGATCGCCGTTGCCTTGACCGCTGCGTGCGCCGACGAGGAGGAGTGCGAGCAGCCGCTGCGCCTGTGCGAGATCGACGACGCGGCGTGTCAGCGGCACGTGTTCGTGCAGACGGCCTGCGCGCGCGAGTTCGCGGGGCGCGATGTGCCGTCGGTCCGAGCGATCACGCGCGACGAGTTCGCGGACGAGCTGCGCGGCGACGGTGCTCCACCCACGGCGGCGGAGCAGCGCGCCGACCAGCAGTACGCGACTGCGCTGCGCATGCTCGCGCTGCTGCCCCCCGGGACCAGCTCGAGCGACGACGCGGCGATCGGCGCGTACGCGCAGAGCGTGCTCGCGTACTACTCGCGCGAAGACGAAGGCGTCACGATCATCTCCACGAATCTGTCGGGTGCGGATCGCGAGCATCAGGTCTACGTGCTCTCGCACGAATTCGTGCACGCACAGCAGGACGTCGACGTCGGGCTCGCACAGCTCTTCGATGCCCACGTGACCTCGACCGACAGCAACATCGCACTGCGCTCGCTCACCGAGGGTGAGGCGGTGCTCTTCTCGAACCTCACGCTCGCCCGCCAGAAGGGCCATCGGCTCTCGCAGGGCGCACTGCACGACTACTTCGACGCGGGGCAGCAAAGTCTGCGCGAAGACGCGGCCGATCCCGAGGTCGGCTTCACCGACATCACGCTCGGGTTTCCGTATCCGTTCGGAGGTGACTTCGTCGCGCGCGCATGGGAAGACGGCGGCCCGGCCGCCGTGCTCGCGCGCTACGACGATCCGCCGGCCTCGACCGCGGAGATCCTGCGCGAGCTGGGGAACTACCCGCAGGCGCACGACGTGGTGGTGCCGCCGCTCGACGTCGATCCGGTGCCCGAAGGCTGGTCGATCGTCGACGAGGACACGCTCGGTGCCTGGGTCGTGCACGCGGTCGCGCTGCGCAACGGTGCCTCCGACAGCCAGTACGAGGATGAATGGTTCGGCGACCACTTCATCGTGATGGGCGGGCCCACGGCCGCCGACGTCGTGCTGCTGTGGCGCATCACCTTCGCGACGCTCGCCACTGCCAATCAGTTCGCGAACATCGGCGATGCCACGCCGTCCGAGGGCGTGCGCGCCGTCGAGGTCGACAACGGCCAGGTGACGATCGTGATGGCGCCCGACGCCGCGACGCTCGCCGACTGGCAAGCGCGCATCGTGGGCGCCGAAGTCGACGACGCACCGCCCGAGTCGACCGCGCCCGCCCACCCACGCCGCCGACGGATGCTCGGCGAGCGCCTGCCTACTTCACGCGCTTCGCCACCACCCAGCCGAACGCAGCCGCGGTGAAGAACATGATGAGGCTGTAGATCGCCGGTGGGATCGCCATCGTCGAATTGTTCAGCACCGTCGGCCCCGCGATCGCGATGGCCAAGGTGCCGTTGTGGATGCCGATCTCCATGCCGATCGCGATCGCTTGGCGTTCGGTGATGCCGAGGATTCGCGGCACGAAGTAGCCCACCGCCATGCTCGCGAGGTTGAACGCGAGCGCGGCGATGCCGACCTGCTGGAAGTACTCGCCGATGTGCGCGCGCTCCTTCGCGACCGCGCCGGCGACGACGAGCAGCAACACCAACGCCGACAGGATGCGCACCGGCTTCGCGGAGCGCCCCGCGCAGTCCGGCTTCTTGTTGCGGATCGTCATGCCGATCGCGACGGGCACCAG
>DASZPU010001070.1:0-4632 GCA_035550195.1 Nannocystaceae bacterium | reverse complement strand
TCTTCCCTGCCCGCGTCGCCATCGCGATCGCCATGCGGTTGTCGCCGGGAAACGGACGCACACCGTAGAGCGCCTCGTACAGCACGACGCAGTAGTTGAACTGGTCGCTGCTGGCATCGGTGGGCAGACCGAAGTGCTGCTCGGGCGACATGTACGCCGGCGTGCCCATGATGCTGCCGTGCTTGGTGAGCTGCACCGACAACACCGAGCCCGCGCGCTCGGGGAAGCGACTGTCGAGCGTGCTGTCGTGCCAGCCCTCGGGCTTCTCTTCCTGCTCGTCCTTCTCGCCCGCGCCGCGTGCGAGCCCGAAGTCGAGCACGCGCGCGCGTGCCAACGGCGACGCGCCTTCGGGCAGCTCCGCGACCATCACGTTCTCGGGCTTGAAGTCGCGGTGCACGATGCCGGCCGCATGCGCAGCCGCGAGGCCTTCACCCGCCTGCAGCACGATCTCGAGCCGCTCGCGCAACGGCGCGCGCTGGGCATCGCCGCGCAGGAATCCGTTCGCGTCGAGCCACTGCCGAAACGTCGTGCCACGCACGAACTCCATCGCGACGTAGACGTGGCCCTCGACCTCGCCGACCTCGTACACGTGCACGACGTTGGGATGCGAGAGCTTCGCCATCGCTTGCGCTTCGCGAATCATCCGCGTGCGCCCGCGCAGCTCCGGTGCGATGTCGGCCGCGAGCACCTTGATCGCGACGCGGCGATCGAGCTCTTCGTCGAACGCGGAGTACACGACACCCATGCCGCCCTCGCCGAGCGTCTTGAGCACGTGATAGCGACCGATCCGCGACAGACCGCGCGGCAGCGGCAGCGCAGGTGCGGCCGATGGATCGGGCGGATCCGCTGCGACGGTGACGAACGGCGACGTCTTCGCGGTCGGACCTCCGCCGTAGTGCTCGGTTCGCTCGACCACCGATGAAGCAGTATAGGAGCACGCGCGCGAAGGGTGGCGTGCGCGTGTCATTAAGATGATGCGCGGCGCGATTTCGAGCCGCGCTCGCGTGCTACCGTCGATGTCGTGGCGAGGGCCTACGGGCGGATCTTCGGTGCGATCGCGCTGAGTGTCCCGATGGCCTGCGTGGTGATCGATCCCGACGCGCAGCTGTGCGCCGTGGGTGCGGCCGGTTGCGCGTGCACGTTGGGTGGTTCGTGCGATGTCGGGCTCGAGTGTCGCGAAGACAAGTGCGTCGATCCGGACGCGCCCGCGAGCACCGGCAGCGAAGCCGCATCGAGCGAGAGTGCGAGCGAGAGCAGCGAAGGCAACCCGTCGGAGACGAGCGAAGGCTCCACGTCGGACACCACGCCGAGCGGCGACGCCAACATCGTGTTCGTCACGTCGTCGCTGCACACCGGCGGATCGCTCGGTGGGCTCGAAGGTGCCGATGCGATCTGTCAGGCGCGCGCGGATGCAGCGGGGCTCGCCGGCACGTACGTCGCGTGGCTCTCCGCGCCCGGTCAGAACGCCCGCGATCGCATCGGCAGCGCGCGCGGCTGGGTGCGCAGCGACGGGCGACCGTTCGCACAGGATCTCGCGCAGGTGCAGTCGGGCCGCTTCTACTACCCGCCCATCACCGACGAGAACGGCACCGCGATCGCGGTGCCCGACTTCGCGTGGACCGGCACCGTCGACGACGGCACCGGCATGGAGCTCGACGAGTACGGCGTGTGCTCGGGCTGGACCGTCGACGAGCCGATGGGCTTCGCGATCATCGGCGATCTCGGCGCAGGTCCGGGTTGGTGGACCGCGTACGGATCGCAGCCGTGCACCGGCATGGCGCGGCTCATGTGCTTCGGCATCGACAACCAGGCCGACGTCGCGTTCACACCGACCGAAGGTCGCGCAGCGTTCGTGACCGCGGGCTTCGTCGCGACGACCGGTGGACGTCCGGCTGCCGACGCGCTGTGCCAGAGCGAAGCGAGCGCAGCGGGGCTTGACGGCAGCTTTCTCGCGCTGCTCGGCACCAACGCCGAAGCACCCGCGTCGCGCTTCGACGCCGCCGGCGAGCCGTGGGTGCGCGACGACGGCGTGCCGATCTTCGAAGACGGTGCCGCGTTCGGCATCACGATGGCGACGCCGATCGTCTACGACGCACAAGGTGGAACGGGCGTGCTCGCGATCGCGTGGGCCGGCACCTACGACGTCACGATGCCCGGCACCGACGCAGAGACGTGCACCGACTGGACCAGCGAGAGCGGCTTCGCAGTGATGTTCTCGACCATCCACGCGCACTGGCAGGCGTGGACGATCGACGGCCACAGCACGACGCAAGAGTGCGCGCAGGGTGGCTACCCGGTGCTGTGCCTCGAAGAGTGATCAGCGCTGCAGGATCCAGTCGAAGTGCGGGATCTTGCCGCACTGCTCGTGCGCGTGTGAACGCTCGTTGTGGAGGTCGTACGGCTGCGAGAATGCCGTGATCGCAAGCGCGTCTTCCTTCTCTGCGAGATCGATCGGGCCGGCGATCGACGGGCCTTCGAAGCGCAGCTCGTACTTGCCGGGATCCATCCAGCAGCAGTCGGGCATTTCGCACGGCTTCGGCTCGACGTTGGTCTTCGTGACCACGATGCCGGCGACCGCATCGGGTGCATCGGTCACGATCGAAGCTGCAACGTAGACCGGTGCAGGATCCTCCGCGCTGCCGCCGAGCTGGTCCCAGATCGCGATGCCCGTGAACGCGCACGCGAACGGCGAGTCGTCGAGCGGCGCGAAGTCGATCGCGATGCGGGCACAGTCGGGCAGCGTCCTCGGCACCCAGCCCATCGGCGCGAGCAGCTGCACCTCGTACACCGTGCCGTCGCAGCTCTGGCACGCGTCGCAGTCTTCGATCGACCAGCGCCCCGGAGCGACCATCGCGGTGTTGCCGTGCAGCTCGAGCGTCTGGCCGCAGAAGCCCACCGGTGCGCCGTCGAGATCGACCTCGGCGCACACCTTCTGCTCGGCCTGGCACGGGCTCTCCTCGAGCCCGTCGGTGTCGCCGCCCGACGACGAGCTCGTGTCGGCGCCGGTGCTCGTCACCTCGCTCGACGTATCGGCAGACGACGATGTCGACGTGCTGCCCTCGCTCGTCGTGCTCGTGCTCGACGTCGTGCTCGTGCTGGTTTCCGCGATCGCTCCGCTCGAGCCGCCCTCGGCGGGCCCGAGCCCGACGTCGAGCTGCGAGCACGCGGTCCCGACGACGACGAGGCCGATGGAGCCGACGCGGATCATCGCAGCGACTCGGCGCGCGCGTCGTCGCCGTGATGGCGGAGGAACTCCGCGATCGCGTCCTTCTCCGCCTTCCGATCGCCTTGCTTGCGCCGTGCCGAGATGATGCCCCAACGCGCCTCCGCTGCCAGCACGCCCCCGCCTTCCTTCACGTAACGCTGGTAGGCGCGCGCGGCCTGATCGGGCTGGCCCAAGCGATCGAGCAACAGATCGCCCAGCGACACCAGCGCGGTATGGGCCTCGCTGGAGCGCGGATGCGCCTTGATGAGCGTGCGATACGCGGCCACCGCATCGGCCCAGCGATCCTCGCGACGTAGCGTGCGAGCTTCCGCGAGCAGCTCGCGCGGCGACGACTCGGGCACGCGCTTGCGATCGGTCGCGGGCGCGTCGGGCTCGTCGGCGATCTCGATGTCGATCTCGTCGTCCGCCGCGAGCGGCGCGGGCGACTCGATCGCCGCGAGCGCGAAACGACGCGAGAGCACGCTGCCTGCACGCACGTCGAGCGTCTCGCCGAGCTGCGCACCGTCGGCGCCGCGCAGCTCGAGGCGATGGAGCCCGGCCGGCAGCGCGGCGAAGAGTGGGCTCGTGCCGAGCTCGCGCTCGTCGATCGTCACGCTCGCACCGACCGGCGACACCTCGATCGCGACGTGGCCGATCGCGACGCCGCTCGGTGGTAGTGCCGATACCAACGCGAGGTCGCGCGCTTCGTCGGCGCTCGTCAGTCGCGCGCGGGTGAAGCTGCCGTCGGCGATGCGCACGAGCTCGTTGGCTGCGAGCCGCACGGTCGCGTCGTCGGTGCCGATCTCGACGACGCCGTGCAGCACCGCGGCGGTGACCGTCGCGCCGTCGTGGCTCACGTCGAGCGAGAACATCGTGCCGACCGCGACCGCGCGCACGCTCGCGCCCGACAGCGCGAAGCTGCGCCCTTCCGGCAAGGGGTCGAGTCGCGCGACCGCGTGTCCGCGTCGCACTTCGACCGCGAGCTGCGGATCGCCGAGGCCCTGCACCGTCGCGGTCGTGGATGCATCGAGGCACACGTCGACGCCGAGATCGATCGTCACGCAAGCGCGACCATCTCGTACTGCGAGCGTGGTGTCGTTCGCGATCGTCGGCAGCGTGTCGGCGATCGGACGCCCGTCGATCGTCACCTCGCCCGCCGCGAGCACGAGCCTCGCCTGCGCGACGCCGACCGGCGGCGCAATCGACTCGGAGCTGCCGCGATCACGCGACGACAACGCCACCGCAGCGATCGCCGCGGCCGCGATCGCAGTCCCGGCGACCGCCCACGGCCAGCGCCGCTTCGTCGGCACCGCGGCGCGCGGACGTCCGGCGAGCGCACGCTGCACGATCGCGATCTCGGCGGCGCTCGGTGCCTGCGGGTCGTCGAGCGCACCCGCGAGCTCGTCGAGCACTTCGAGCTCGCGCGC
>DASZPU010001069.1:0-1612 GCA_035550195.1 Nannocystaceae bacterium | reverse complement strand
GCGATGCTCGAGCTCGATCCCGACATCGAGGTGATCGGGCGCGCCTCCAACGGCAAGGAGGCGCTGCGGATGGTCTTCGATCTGCAGCCCGACGTGATCACGCTCGACCTCGAGATGCCGGAAATGGACGGCTTCTCGTTCCTGCGCTTGCTGATGAACAAGCGCCCGACGCCGGTGCTCGTGGTGTCGAGCCACGCCGCGCGTGAGAACGTGTTCCGTGCGCTCGAGCTCGGTGCGCTCGACTTCATCCCGAAGCCGAGCTCCGAGGTCACGCCCGAGCTGCGCAACATCGAGCAGGAGCTCTTGTCGAAGATCGGCATGGTGCGGCGGCTGCAGGCCGTGCGCCTGCGCGATCGGGCGCTCGCGTTGCAACGCACCCCGCGCCCGGTCCCCAGCAGCGAGGTCGGCACCGCGAGCCCACCGCGCTGCGTCGTCGCGATCGGTGCATCGACCGGCGGTCCACCGGCGGTGCAGCAGCTGCTCGCCGCGATCCCGCGCGCGCTCCCGGTGTCGATCGTGATCGCGCAACACATGCCGGCTCGCTTCACGCGAGCGTTCGCCGAGCGGCTCGATCGCATCGTGGCGCTGCGCGTGGTCGAAGCCGAGGACGGCATGCCGCTGCTCGGCGGGTGCGCCTACGTGGCACCGGGCTCCGCACACCTCGAGCTCGCGTTGGTCGGGGACACGGTGTGTGCACGCGTCACGCAGGCGACGCCGGGTCACGCCACCATCACGCCGTCCGCCGATCGGCTCTTCCGCTCGTGCGCGACGATCTACGGCGCGCGCATGTGCGCCGTGATCCTCACCGGGATGGGCTCGGACGGGCGCGAGGGGGCCGCGGCCGCACACGCCGCAGGCGCGCGCGTGATGGTCGAGGATCCGCGCTCGGCAGTGATGTCGGGCATGCCGCAGTCGACCATCGACGCGGGCGTTGCCGACGAGATCGCGAGCATCGAGGGGCTCGCGACCACGATCGTCCGCTTCGCCCAGGGCTGGGCCGCGTCCGCGCCCTGAACACCTTCGCGGTGTCCGACCGATCGCAGGCCTCCGACGGTCGAAAGCTCCGTGTCCGCGAAGGCCTGTGATAAGGTGGTGGCGCTGCGATGAGCCACGACGCGTCCGGGCCCTCGCTGCAGGCGCGCACCGAGGCGTTCCTGCGCGAATTCTTCGCCAAAGGCGAAGAGCTGGTGCGCGAGCTGATCGAAGAGAACGATCGCCTGCGTCTCGCGCTCGCGGCTGCCGGTCGCAGCGATGCGGTGTCGGCGAGCACGACCATCGAGCGACTCTCGCGGCAGATCGCTGCGCTCGAGGCCGAGTGCGCCGACCTGCGTCGGCTCGCCGCGGGCGTGCGCACCGAGGACAACATCGGCTTCCGCGATCGCCTCGACGATCTCGAGCGCGAGCACTACCGGCTCGCATCGATGTACGTCGCGGGCAGCCAGTTCCATCGCGCCGCGACCGTCGAGGACGTGCTGCGCACGCTCACCGAGATCCTGCTCAACTTCGTCGGCGTCGGACGCTTCACCGTGTTCGTCGTCGACGAGGAGCGTCAGTCGCTCTTTCCACTTTTGCGCGAGGGCGGTCCGGTCGGCGAGGTCGAAGAGGCCGCGCT
>DASZPU010001068.1:0-1721 GCA_035550195.1 Nannocystaceae bacterium | reverse complement strand
CACGACCTCACCCGTGGTCTCGCGGCAAAACGGTGGATTGCCGGTGAGCATCTCGTACGCGGTGCAACCGAGCGCATACACGTCGAGCCGCACGTCGAAGGGACGACCTTCGATCTGTTCCGGCGCCATGTACTCGGGCGTGCCCGAGGCGCGACGCGAGCCCTCGTCGGACACCGGGCTCGCGATGCCGAAGTCGAGCAGCTTGACGTACGCGCGCCCGCTGCTCTGACAGATCATCGCGTTGTCGGGCTTGACGTCGCGATGGATCACGCCGGCCGCATGTGCAGCCGCCAACCCGGCGCACATCTGGCGCAGCAATCCGATCACACGCCCGGCCTCGATCGGACCGCGGGCGATCTCGTAGGAGAGCGGCTTGCCCTGCAGCAGCTCCATTGCGTAGAACACACGACCGTCGCGCAGCACGCCGCAGTCGAGCACCTGCACGACGTAGGGCGACGCGATCTTCGTGGTGAGCCGCGCTTCCTGACGGAAGCGTTCGCGCTCCTCTTCGTGATCGGCGACGTGGGCCCTCAAGATCTTCAGCGCGACGCGGCGCTCGAGATCGATGTGCTCGGCCTCGTAGACGACGCCCATGCCGCCGTCGCCCAGCCAGTTGCGTAGGCGATATCGCGTCCCGGGCACGATCGCCCCGGGCAAAAGGCGAATGGTGGTGGGCTCTCGCCGTACCGCGGCACCGTGCGGCTCTGCCACACTCGGCGCGATCGGCCCGTGCGGTTGCGACACAGGGGGACTCGGCGACCAGGCGATCGTATGTCCAAACATCGTCGTAGTTCCGCCGATCGCTTCGCCTTGCAACGGCACGCGCACGGCGTGCAAGCACTGCGCCGCGTGGCACCTGCGTTGCACCGAGCGCGAGCCCAACGACGATGCAGATACTCACGAGCCTCGTCGCCTTCGCGTTGGAATCGACGCCACCGCCTGCTCCACCGGCCAGCGAGATGCCGGTCGTCGTCGCGCCTGCGCAGATCGAAGGAGATCTCCCCGAGCTCGATCGCGCCGCGGTGCAGGACGCACTGGAGCGCGGCCTCGCAGCGCCCGGCCTGACGTTGATCGACGGCGCGCAGGCGTGTGCGAGCGAGCCCTGCCCCGATGCGCATCGCGTCGAGATGAACGTCGTCGCGGGCGCGCGCACCTACGAGATCGAGCTGCGTGCGTATCGACCCGAGCAACCCGATGCGTTCGCGACCGCGAGCGGCCGCTGCGACATCTGCGGGCTCGCGGAGCTCGAGCAGCTCGTGCTCGCGCGCGCCGACACGCTGCGGCTTCGACTCGTAGCGGACAGCGAGCCGGTGCCCGCCACCGCCGTCGCACCTACGCCGGCACCGCGACCTCGCGTGCGCACTGGCGATGCGGATCGCAGCAAGCCGTCGCCGCGCAAGATCGCGGGCGGCGTGACGTTGGGTGTCGGCATCGCGGCGCTCGTCAGCGGCGCTGCGATGGTCGGGATCGACGGCGCCGAGATCCGCTCGCGTTGCTCGGACCCGACGCTGCGCGACGGCGACGGCGATTGTCGCTGGGTGCACCACACGCTCGCGGGCGGCGTGGTGATGACGCTGGTCGGCACCGGCCTGGCCGCGACCGGCATCGCGTTGCTCGTGATCGATCACCGCAAGCAACGCCACGAGCTGCGCGCGACCGTGGGCCCGACGCGCGTCGGCCTCACGCTCGCCTTCTAGCTCACACGCATGTCCACATCACGG
>DASZPU010001067.1:0-7059 GCA_035550195.1 Nannocystaceae bacterium | reverse complement strand
GATCTGATCGCGGCCGCCGAGCGCGAGCTCGCGCAGTGAGTCACGCGAGCACCGGCGCCTCGCCGAGCCGATGCAGCAACACGTCGATCGCGAGCCCGAGCACGTACAGCACGCCGAAGCGTCGGTTGTGATCGAAGGCGAACGCGACGAACCACAGCGGCCAGATCCCCTTCGGCAGCTTGGCCGGCGGCTCGGCGGGACGCGGGCTGCGATACGCACGGATCGTGCGCGGCAGCACCGTGGTCGCGCCGAGCACGACGAGCAGCGCGGGCCCGAGCCGACCGCCGAGCACGAGCTGGAACACGATGCCGTACTGCAGCGCGAGCATCACGAGCACGCTCGCGCGCGAGATCCGATCGCCCAGCAACACCGGCAGCGTGCGGATGCCCTTCGCGCGATCCTGCGGCAGCTTGTCGATGTGCTTGCCGAAGATCACCGTGGTCGCACCGATCGAGAACGGCAGACCGGCGAGCACCACCGTCGTGTCGATGCTGCCAGTGATCACGTAGTAGCCACCGCCGACCATGAGCGGCCCCCACACCACGATCACCGCGAGCTCGCCGAGCCCGATGTACTTCAGCGGCCAGGTGTAGAAGAGCACGAAGAACACGCCGCTCGCCATCAGCACGAGCGTCGCGCCGCCGCGCAAACCGATGAGCGCCACGCCGGCCGCGAGCGCGACGGCTCCGGTGATCACGATGAGCCGGACCATCGCCGCACGGCTCATGAGTCCGTGCTCGAGCGGCTGCGGTCCGTACTGCGCACGGAAGTAGTCGCCGCGATCGACTCCCTTGATGTGATCGGTGAGATCGTTGACGAGGTTGTTGGTCGCGTGCGCGAACACCAGACCGATCGCGACCAACGTCCACAGCAGCGCGTCGAAGCGACCGACGCGCGCGGCCAGCAAGCCCGCGATCGTCGCGGAGATGAGCGTCATGATGAGCACGGCCGCGCGCGTGGCCACGAGCCACCGCGCGATCGGATCGAGCTCTTGCCACTCCTGCTTGTCGATCCGCGGGATGACCCGCACGGCCTCGAGCCAGCGTCTGGGCTGCATCCTGCGAGGATATCCGCTCGCGCCGGGTCGACCCGAGATATACAAACGGAGAAGCCGATGAGCGACGACTGCAAAGCACAGGGCCTGCTCGCGCCGGTCATCGATCGCAACCGCTGCGAAGGCAAGGCCGACTGCGCGAGGGTCTGCCCCTACGACGTGTTCGAGATCGGCGTGCTCCCGAAGGAACAGCGCAGCGAGCTCGCGCTCGGCGGGCGCATCAAGTCGTTCTTCCACGGCTGGAAGCAAGCGTTCGCCGTGCGCGCCGAGCAGTGCCACGCGTGTGGGCTGTGCGTCGCCGCGTGTCCGGAGAAGGCGATCGAGCTCGCCCGCCCGTGAGCCCGTCGCGGCGCTCGCTCACCGATCCCGCACGGTGATCGGCTTCGCGTGCCAGATCTCTTCGGCGTACTGCGCGATGGTGCGGTCGCTGGAGAAGCGCCCCGCGTGCGCGAGGTTGTGCACGACCATGCGCATCCACTTCGGCTGATCGCGATACGTCGCGGCCACACGCTCCTGCGCCTCGACGTACGCGTCGAAGTCGGCGCACACCATGAACTGGTCTTCGTTCCACATGTCGTGGACGACGTCGGCGAAGCGCTTGGGGTCCTCGGGGCTGAAGAAGCCCGAGCCGATCAGATCGAGCGCGCTGCGGAGCGCGGGGCTCTGCTCGATGAACTGCGACGAGTGGTAGTAGGCCTTGTAGAGATCGTGGGCCTGCTGCGCGTCCATGCCGAAGAGGAAGAAGTTGTCGGGCCCGACCGCCTCGCGGATCTCGACGTTGGCACCGTCGAGCGTGCCCAGCGTGAGCGCGCCGTTCATCATGAACTTCATGTTGCCGGTGCCCGAGGCTTCCTTGCCGGCGAGCGAGATCTGCTCGGACACGTCGGTGGCCGGGATGACGCGTTCCGCCACCGACACGCCGTAGTTCGCGACGAACACGACACGCAGTCGCCCGTGGATCGCGGGGTCCTCGTTGATGGTGGTCGCGACGTCGTTGATGAGCTTGATGGTGAGCTTGGCGCGCGCGTAGCCGGGCGCCGCCTTGCCACCGAAGATGAACGTGCGCGGCACCCAGTCCGCGTCGGGCGCCGCCTTCATCTTCTGGTAGAGCGCGATGATGTGCAGGCAGTTGAGCAGCTGGCGCTTGTACTGGTGCAGGCGCTTCACCTGCGTGTCGAAGATCGAGTCGACGTCGATGTCGACGCGATTGCGCTCGCGGATGAACTCGGCGAGGTCGACCTTGTTCGCGCGCTTGATGGTGGTGAGCTCGCGGTGGAACTCGGTGTCGTCGACGAACTTGGTCAAGCCTTCGAGCTGCGGCAGATCGGTGATCCAACCGTCGCCGATGCGATCGGTGATCGCCTTCGCGAGCCGACGGTTCGCGAGCAGCAGCCAGCGCCGCGGCGTGACCCCGTTGGTCTTGTTGTTGAAGCGGTCGGGGAACAGCTCCGCGAAGTCGCGCAGCAGGTAGTTGCGCAACAGATCGGTGTGCAGCTGCGCGACGCCGTTGATGCTGTGCGAACCCACCACTGCGAGGTGGGCCATCTTGATCTTGTCGCCCTCGATGATCGACATGCGCGCGCGCTTGGCCTCGTCGGTGGGCGCGGCGATCTGCACGCGTCGCAGGAAGCGACGATTGATCTCTTGCACGATGCTCAAGTGTCGCGGCAAGAGCTTGCCGAACATGCCCACCGGCCACGACTCGAGCGCCTCGGGCAAGAGCGTGTGGTTGGTGTACGCGATGGTGGCCTGCGTGATCTGCCACGCGCGATCCCAGTCGAGGTGCTCCTGATCGACGAGCACGCGCATCAGCTCGGCCACTGCGATCGCCGGGTGTGTGTCGTTGAGCTGGATGGCCGCGTGATCGGGGAAGCGATCGAAATCGGTCTCGGTCTTGCGGAAGCGGCGCAAGATGTCGTGGATCGAGCAACACACGAAGAAGTACTGCTGCTTCAGCCGCAGCTCTCGACCTTCGGGCGACTCGTCGTTGGGGTAGAGCACCTTCGAGATCGTCTCGCTGTCGGCCTTGCTCTCCACCGCGCGGCGATAGTCGCCGTCGTTGAAGACCTCGAAGTTGAACTCCTTGCTCGCACGCGCACGCCACAGGCGCAGCGTGTTGACGGTGTTGTTGCCGTAGCCGGCGATCGGCGTGTCGTAGGGCACGCCGAGCAGCTTGTTGGTGTCGACCCAGTGCACGCGCAGATGGCCCTGCTCGTCGAGCTTCTCCTCGGTGCGGCCGTACATCTGCACGCCCACGGTGTACTCGGGCCGCGCGATCTCCCAGGGGTTGCCGTAGCGCAGCCACGCGTCGCCGCGCTCGACCTGCCAGCCGTCGCGGATCTGCTGCTCGAAGATGCCGAACTCGTAGCGGATGCCGTAGCCGTAGCCGGCGATGCCGAGCGTCGCCATCGAGTCGAGGAAGCATGCCGCGAGCCGACCGAGGCCGCCGTTGCCGAGCCCGGGATCGTTCTCTTCTTCGAGCACGTCGCCGAGCTCGAGCCCATACGCACCGAGCAGCTCGCGCGCCATGTCGTAGATGCCGAGCGTGATGAGGTTGCTGCCGAGCGCGCGCCCCATCAGGAACTCGGCCGAGAGGTAGTAGACCCGCTTGACGCGCTGCTCGTAGTACGAGCGCTGCGTGCGGATCCATCGCTGCACGAGGCGATCGCGCGTCGCGTGGGCCACCGCTTCGTAGACGTTCAGCAACGTCGCCGACGGCGGATCCTTCATCGTGGTGTAATAGAGGTGATCGAGCACCGCGCGCTCGAGCGTCACCGGATGCATGCCGGTGCGATCGTCCTCGACCAGCACCTGGGGGTTCGCGCTCACGCCCGCTTGATGGGTGCCGAGCGGCTCGAACGCGTGCACCAAGTCGGTTTGGTCGGCGGGATCAATGGGGTTCGGTGTGCTCGTCATCGTCGAGGATCTCGATGGGCTCTTCTGCGTCGCCGTACGCTTCGATCCACTCGAGCAGGCGCGTGTAGACCAGTGTATCGGCGTTGGGGTCGCCTGCGGTGGCGTTGCGCAGTTGCAGCAGCATCTCGCGCCGTTGCTCGACGGTGTAGCTGCTGGTCATCGTCAAGAACACCGCTTCGAGCTCCGAGAGCGGGCGATCGGGCGGGGCCGCCTGTCCCCGTTGCTTTCGCCACTGCAAGATGAGATCGGCGAGCAAGGCCTTGCGATACTCGGCCGCGTCGAAGCCCGGCGGCGGATTGGTGACTGCGTTGCGATACTCCGACAACGCGAGCTCGATGGTCTCGCGCGGCATGCCGGAGAGGATCGTCGCGCGCTGCAGCTCGGCTTCGAGCTCGGGGATCGTCTTCGCCATCAACGCGCGCTGCTCGGGGCTGCGCGCGAGCGGGCTCGCGAGCGGCGGCGCTTCCACGCGCGCCGACGTGGGCGTCTCGACCGGGGTGGTCTGCGCGACGGGCTCGGGTGTCGGCGACGACGGCCGCAGCATCAGCCACGCGCCGATCGACAGACCCGCCACGATCGCGATGCCGGCTCCGATCGCACCGAGCACGAGCGCACGCGGAGGCGCGGGTGGCTTCATGCGCGGCGTGGGGATGTGCGACGAATCGACCGTGGCCATCAGCGCCGACCACAGCTCGTCGGCGAAGAGCTCCGCCGATTGCGGACGGTGATGCGGCGACTTCGCGAGCGCGCGCATCAGACAGGCCTCGAGCGCCGGCGGCACGCGCAGCCCCGGCCGCGCCTGCGCGAGCGGGATCGGCATCTCGTTCGTGTGCAGATGCACGTACGCGATCGCGTTCTCGGCGACGAACGGCGGCCGCCCCGTGAGCATCTCGTAGAGCACGAGCCCGAGCGAGTAGATGTCGCTGCGCCCGTCGACCGGCTTGCCGGTGAGCTGCTCGGGCGACATGTACTGCGGCGTGCCGAGCATCGTGCCCGCCGCCGTGCCTTCCCCGCCGTCGAGCTTCGCGATGCCGAAGTCGAGCACCTTCACGAACTCGGGCCCGCGATCGCGGCGCACCAGCATGATGTTGCTGGGCTTGAGATCGCGATGCACCACGCCGCGGATGTGCGCGTGCGCGAGCGCTTCACAACACTGCGTCGCGATGCCGACTGCGCGCGCGGGATCGAGGCGAGCTTCGGCGCGCAGCAGCGCCTGCAACGTGCGCCCCGCGAGATGCTCCATCGCGAGGAAGAGCGTGCCGTCGGGCATGCGCCCGTAGTTGAAGATCGCGACGATGTGCGGGTTCTGCAGCCGCGCCGCCGCCTTCGCTTCGGTGGCGAAGCGCTCCGAGATCGTCTTGTCGCGCGACAACCACGGATGGATGACCTTGATGACGGCTTGGCGTCCGATCGCCGGTTGATCGGCGAGGTACACCCCGCCCATGCCGCCTTCGCCGAGCTTGGCGCGCACGATGTACTGATCGAGCACCCACCGCCCGATCATCGCGTCGGACGCGGTCGGGCCCATGTGCACGCCGGTGCCGGGCTGCGTCTCGAACTCGATGCCCGACAGCGTGATCCCGCAGCGAGGACAGTTGCGCGCACCGAGGGGGATCGGCGCGCGGCACTGCGCGCAGCTCGTCACACGCGGAGTCTACCGCAGCAACGCGGCGCAGAGATCAGGGCATGACGCGGCCGAGGCTGACCGCGGTTTCGAGCGCGAGCACCGACGCGACCTGCGCCTCGAGGTCCTCGGGCGTCGCGGTCGCGAAGTCGATGCCGTCGAAGAAGCGATCGTAGGTCTTCGACACGGTGAGATCGACCGGGAAGTTCTCGTTGCCCTCGACGACCAGCGGGCCGCCGGCCTCCATCGCAGAGAGGTCGAGGTCCACGTGCAGCGGCGCGTTCGAGGTGATGTTGAACGGCACCGTCACGCCGTCCTTCGTCGCACCACCGGCGAGCGAGAACGTGGCGCCGCCGAGATCGACCTGGCCCACGTAGTCGGGGTTCGGCCCGTAGTCGATCGCGATGCTGCAGAACTCGCTGGCCTCGACGGTCATCCCCGCGACGGTGAGCGCGTCGAGATCCTGCGCCTTGATGTCCTCCGCGAGCGGGCCCCAGTAGAGCCTGAAGTCGAGCTCCTCGTCGTCGCAGCGGCGCAGCGAGACGCCGGCGGTGGTGATGTACGCGTGCGTCAACATCACCGTCCAGCCTTCGTCGGTCTCGAACTCCCGCATCTCGCCGTCGGCCCCGCGATCGGGGAACGTGCCGGCCTCGGCGGTCGCGTGATGCGTGACCGAGACGTTGACGAGCGTGCGCGGGTTCTGGAGATCGTCGAGGATCTCGCAGCCGGTGAAGAGCAGGACGCACAGACCGAGGACCGAGGCGTTGCGATGGGGGGCGGACATCGTGGGTGCCTTTCGGACGCTTCATCGGCATTAAGTCGGATTACATAAAAGTTCTCAAGTGAAATTGTCGCGCTTGCATCGCGGGCCGCCGCGGATCAGGGCTCCACAGCGCTCGAATCTGCAAGATCTGAAGGATATCCGTGGGGGAGACACGCTCGTCCACAGGTTCTTCGAATTCGAACATAACTGATCCGCGATTGACGCGACGGCGCGAGTTCGCTAGTGCGGCTCTGCGATGCCGCGTCCGCTGCTGCTCCTTCTCCTCGCGCTCGTGCTCGGCTGCCATCGCTACCGCGACCGCGTCCACCTCGGGGGACCGACGTTCGATGCGTCGGCGATCGCCGCGGATCCGCATTCGTTCGCGCTGCCGCAGCAGGTCGCGACGACGAGCATCGCGCTCGCGCTCGACGTCTCGTTCGACGCGCGCACGATCGCAGGCATCGCGACGTTCGAGCTGCGCCGCAGCGATCCGGCGGCGCCGCTCGTGCTCGATACGCGGGGGCTCGCGATCGAGAGCGTCGAGCAGTCTGCACGCGGCGATGCATGGTCGGCGGCGACGTGGCGCCTCGATCCCGTCGATGCACGCCTCGGCGCCGCGCTGCGGATCACGCTGCGACCCGACACCACGATGGTGCGCGTCGCGTACCGCACGTCGCCCGACGCGAGCGGCCTGCAATGGCT
>DASZPU010001066.1:0-12170 GCA_035550195.1 Nannocystaceae bacterium | reverse complement strand
GGGATCGCAGCCCGCGGCGATGTCAGGCTGACAACGCGGACGCGAACGCGATTGTCACGGTGACACGTGCACGCGCCACAGGCCCCGCGCGTCGTCGCGAGCGCCGTGGAAGACCACATCGGGTGCGAACGGCTGGCCGCGCGACAGCGAGGGATCGTGCAGGTAGGCATCACGGGCCAGCTCGCGCGCATCGCCTTCCGCCGTGTAGGCGCGCAGCTGCCCGAGCTGGTCGCCGTCGTCGTCGCGCAGCGAGAGGATCGTGCCGTCGTCGCGGCGCACGTACGGCCACGCGATGTGGGCGACGAGCTCGCGCTCCGCACCGCCGTCCCACGGGATCAGCGTGAGCCGCCCGAGCTGCAGACCGTGCGTGCCGTCCGGGGTGAAGCGCTCGAGCCCGTCCTTCGCGAACGACAGCAGCGCTTCACCGCGCAGCAGCTGCGTGTGCGTGCCGCGGGTCGGATCGAAGATGCGCAGATCGACGTCGCGCCAGTCGCCGCTACCCACCGCATAGATCACGCGCTCGTCGGCGAGCACGTGACGCAGCGACGCACCTTCGGGCCACGCGATGGCCTCGCCGTCGTCGCGCCGGAACAAGCGCTCGTCGCCCCACGACTGCGCACGCACCGAGACGTACGGCCCGTAGAACGCCAGCCGCGTCCACGACAGTCGTGCGTCGAGCAGCGCGTGCTCCGTACCGTCCGCGAGATTCACCAGCGCGATGGCTCCGATCGCGAGCAAATCGGGATCGTCGGGCACGCCGGCTTGCACGAGCACCCACGCGAGATCGTCGCTGGCCCGGAAGTCGGCGACACCTTCACGCACGGTGGCCAGCTCGCCGCGCGCGACGTCGAGCGACTGCAGCTCGGCGTCGGGCGTCAACAGCAGCACGCGACCATCTTCGAGCGCGAACGGATTCGCGGCCGGCGGCGACGCGGTCGGCAGGCGCACCGCGGGAACGAGCGTGCGCGGCGGTGCGGCGCCATCGAAGTCGGCCATCAGCAACGTGCCCCACGCGTCGTCGATCGCCTTCACGGCCAACACGCCCGCATCGCTCACCCAACCCGCACACAGCACATCGTCGACGATGGCCACCGCATCACCGCCCGACGGATCGATGCGCAGCAGCAGATCGCCGTCGCACGCGAGCACGGTGTCGTCGACGTCGGCGAGCTCGAGGTCGTCGCCGAGCTCGCGCGCATCGTCGCCGCACGGCTCCGTGGCGAACAACCGCCTCGCGATCGCCTTGGGTGGCGTCGACGTGTCGTACGCGACGGTCGCGAGCAACAGCGTGGTGTCGTGCCAGGTCTCGACGCGCTCGACGTACTCGTGCTCGGGCAACGGCAACAACAGGTGCGGGCCCGGCTCGCCGCACACGGGCGTCGCAGCGGCGGCGGGCGCGACTCGATCGCCGCAGCCCAACGCGAGCGCGACGATCGGTCCCACCGCGTCAGCCGGTCGCAAGCAGCTCCGCCACCTGCGCCTCGACTTCGCCGTCGTTGGGGAAGCGATGCACCTGGTGTTTGCTGAAGAGACGCCGTCCGGACGCATCGACATCGAACACGCCACGGCCACCGGCGACGAGTCGCGTCGACACGGCATCACCAAAACGTGCGCGCAACGAGGACACCAAACTGGTGGCCTTCGGTAGGTAGTTTCACTTCTCGCAGTAGGTGATGGTGACGATCATCGCGGCACCATCATACCTCCCTGGGTGTCCCGGTTCGAACCCACGACGGCGTCGTCGTGCGTTGACCATGCGTCAGCGATCGCGCTCGCGCGATGCGTCGCACGTAACATCGATTCGGGGTGCGGTTCCGCGCTGACGACGCGTTCGTGGCGCTGAACGTTGACGCACGTTCGGATTGACCGGGCTGGCTTACCCAATAAGCTGTGCTTGCGCTCTCATGAGCGGGGGTTGGCTGTGATGGAGATCGTCAGCGTCGGACCGACCAACAGTGGGCCAGAAGGGCTTCGTCGCGAGCTCGCACTCGTCGCGCAACGACTCGAGGGCAACAAGCTCGCGATCGTCTATCTGCCGATCGATGTCGATCACGCGGCCTATCTCGGCGCCGCCGCCGACGGGCTCGGTGGCCCCGTGGTCGGCATGACGACCGGTGGCGCTGCGTTCACCGAGCGTGGCTTCACCCGCGATCAACCCGTCGCCGCGGTGATCGGTGGGCGCGACTTCGGATTCTCGATCAGCGTCGCGCACGATCTCGGTCGCGATCCCCACGGCCAGATCAAACAGGCCGCGCGCCGCCTCGTCGATGCCGCGCACAACGTCCACGCGCGCACCCAGGTGATGCTCACGCTCGCCGACGCGTTCGCCTGCGACGGCGAGGTGCTGTGCGCCGCGCTGCAGAATGCCGTGCCGCCGCACTGGCGCATCCTCGGCGGCACCGCCGGCGACGACTGGAAGTTCACCGGCACGCGCGTGTTCGCGGGTCGCGAGGTGTTGAAGGATGCGGCCGTGCTCATCGGGCTCTTCTCCGATGCGCGCGCGTCGATCGTCGCGCACCACGGCTGGCGCGGCGCCGAAGGTGGTCGCGAGCTCACCGTCACCGAGATCGAAGGCTCCGTGCTCGCGCGGCTCGATGGTCAGCCCGCCGCGCAGGTCTATCGCGACGAGCTCTTGCGGCTGGGGCTCATGAAGCCGGGCGACGACCTCATGCAGATGATGGCGACCCACGAGCTCGGCGCACGCACGATGTTCGGCGAGCAGCTCAAGCTGCGCGCGCCGCTGGCGGTGCGCGACGACGGCTCGATCCTGCTGGCCGCGAGCCTTCCGCTCGGCACGATGGTGCAGGTCGCGAGCGCATCGCCGGATCAGCTCATCGAAGCTGCGCGCACGCTCGCGGGTCGCGTGCTCGAGCCGCTCGACAATGCGGCGGTGCGCGGTGCGTTCGTGTTCGACTGCGGCGCGCGTCTGCAGCTGCTCGGCGAGCGCTACGGCGAGCAAGTCGGTGCGTTCGCGGGCGGGCGCCACTTCCCGATGATCGGCGTCGCGTGCTACGGCGAGATCGCGAAGTTCGCGGGCAGCCTCGACGGCTTCCACAACGCGACCGCGGTCATGGCCGCGTGGTAGCGAGCCGCAGCTGATTCTGCACGAACGCGGTGAGCGAACGGTTCGCCGCCGCGAGCTGCTGCGGGATGAATGATGCGCGCGTGAGCCCGGGTAGCGTGTTGGTCTCGAGGAAGACCAAGCCGCGCGGCCCCGCGATCACGTCGGTGCGCGAGTAGCCGCTGCAACCGAGCGCGCGATGGGCCGCGATCGCGATGCGCTTCGCTTCGTCGGCGATCGCGTCCGGAACCTCGGCGGGCGTGATCTCTCGCGTGCCGCGGCCGAGGTACTTGCCGTCGAAGTCGAACGCGCCGCCTTCGACGACGCGCACCTCGGAGGCCGGCAGCGCGATCGCTGCACCGTCTTCGTCGAGCACACCGACGGTGAGCTCGGTGCCCTCGATGCGCTCCTCGACGAGGTAGGGCACACCCGACGATGCGATGTCGCGCGCCGCCGCTGCGAGCTCGCCTTCGCTGCGGAGATGCAACAGCCCGATGCTCGAGCCATCGGCGATCGGCTTCGCGACGAGCGGGCCGTACTCGGACCACGCACGCGCGAGCATGCTACTCGCGTCGTCACCCGGTGCGATCGCGACGCCGCGCGCGACCGCGATGCCGTGCGCACGCGCGACTTCCTTCGCGCGCTGCTTGTCGAACGCGAGCGCACTGGCCTGCGCGCCCGAGCCCGTGAACGCGAGCCCGCGCTGCTCGAGCAAGCGCTGGATCGTGCCGTCCTCGCCCTCACCACCGTGCAGCGCGATGAACACGATCGTGTCTGCGGCCGCCTCTGCGAGCGCTGCCGAAAGGCTCGGCCAGCGCACGCTCGCGTCGAACGTGAAGTCGGTCTCGAACGGTCGCGCAAATCCTTCGAGCTGTGCGTGCGTGCAGCGCTGTACTTCACCGGAGGGCGCGAGGAACCACAGCTCCGCGTCCGGCAACAGCGACGCGACGTGCTGCGCCGACGCGACCGACACGCGGCGTTCCGTCGAGGTACCGCCGAAGAGCACGCACACGCTCATCGCTTCGTCTGTTACTCCGAGCGCCATGAAAGCGAAACCCCCGAGACCTCACGATCTCGGGGGCTTCTTTCTTCCCAGCGGGGCGGACGGGACTCGAACCCGCGACCTCCGACGTGACAGGCCGGCGTTATGACCGACTTAACTACCACCCCTCGGTTGGGGCACGGACAATGGTCGATCGCGGGGGCACATGTCAAGGCCTCCGTCACGCCCCGGTTGCACGGGCGCGGCCGGGCCGGGCATCCTGGAATCGTGTGATTGCGAAGTGGCACCTGATCGACGGCGAGCCCTGGCGCGAGGGCACGGAGCCGTTGCGCGAGCTCGTCGATCCGTGGACGGGTGACGCGATCGCGACCATCCCGATGGCCGGTGAGGCGACGGTGGCGCGCGCCGTCGCCTCTGCGCGCGCGGCACTGCCGCGGCTGCGCATGCTGACCATCGGTGATCGCATCGCGCGGCTCGACGTGCTGCTCGAGCTGGTGCGCGCGCGCAGCGAAGAGCTGGCCGCGACGCTGGTGGTCGAGATGGGCAAGCCGATCCGTTCCGCGCGGCGCGAGATCGACAGCGTGCTCACCGCGGCCACGTGGTTCCGCGATCACGCGATCGAGTTGCTCGCCCCGGTCGACAGCGGCGAGCCCGGCCTGTCGATCGTGCGCGAGCCGGTCGGCGTCGTCGCTGCGATCACCCCGTTCAACTTCCCGCTGCAGCTCTTGTCGTGGAAGCTCTTCCCCGCGTTCTTGAGCGGCTGTCCGGTGGTGTGCAAGCCCGATCCCCGCACGGCGATCTCCACCACGATCCTCGCGGAGTGGGCGAGCGAGGCGAGCTGGCCCAAGGGTGCGTTCACGGTGATCCACGGCGCCGCCGAGACCGGTGCGCGTCTCGTCGCGCACGACGACGTCGCGAAGGTCGCGTTCACCGGCAGCATCTCGGCGGGTCGCGCCGTGTACACGCGCGCGGCCGCGGGGCTCAAGCGCGTCACGCTCGAGCTCGGCGGTTGCAGCCCGCTCGTGGTGTGCAGCGACGCGCGCATCGACGACGCGATCGCGGCCGTGTGCGCGCGCGCGTTCGGCAACTCGGGACAGTTCTGCTACCGCATCAGTCGCGCGTACGTGCATCGCTCGCGTCACGACGAGCTCGTCGACAAGTGCACGGTGGCGGCGCGCAAGCTGGTGGTCGGCGACCCGCGCGACGCCGCCACCGAGCTCGGGCCGCTCGTCGATCGCGAAGCGGTCGCGATCGTGCACGAGCGCATCGCGGAGGCCGAGCGCTGCGGTGCGACGGTGGTGCTCGACGGCCGCCTGCACACGCGCACGCATCCCGGGCTCGTGGGGCCGACCGTGCTCGACGACGTGCCCGACGATGCCGCGATCATGGCGCACGAGACCTTCGGGCCCACGCTGGCGATCGCGCCGTTCGACGAGCTCGACGACGCGATCGCACGCGCCAACGACACGCCCTACGGGCTCGGTGCCTTCGCGCTCACCGAAGATCCCGCGACCGCACAACGACTCGCGCGCGAGCTCGAAGCCGGCACGGTGTGGTGCGGCGCGATCGATCGCGCGAGCATGGCCGCGCCGTTCGGCGGTCGCAAGGACAGCGGCATCGGCATCGAGAAGTCGCGCTGGGCCTTCGACGCGTATGCGTTGCCACGCGCGCTCTACTTCAAGGTGTGAAGCCCGCCGCGAGCGCGCCGCACATCAGAGATCCTCGTAGTGCGTGCATGTTCAGAGGTGGCCCAGCATGCCACCTGCTTCACGTCAAGCACAGACGTTCGTTCGATCGAACGCGCGCATCACGAGCGTCGGAAGAGGTGGGACGAAACGCGACGAGCGTGCACGAAGGTGCGACCGAAATTCCGTCCAATCGTCTGTTCGGCTTACGATGCGCGGATCCTGCGACCGATCTGCACGACAGTCCGAGGTGGCGGGGCCCCAACGGATCGGAGACGATCACGAGGGGGGAAGCGGAGAGGCTTATGAGACGAAGACTTGGCATTGCAACCATCGCGTTGCTCGGCTCGACGTCGGCAGCGTGCGCGGATCCGTGTTTCGACGACGGTCTGGACCAGCACGGCTGCCCGGCCGCGGACGGCACCGGCAGCGGCGGCACGGACCCGAGCGAGAGCATGACCAACACCATGTCGTCGCCCACGACGACGGCAGACACGACGAACGATCCGACCATCGGTACGGGTAGCGGCGGCATGTACGAGTGCCCCGATCTCGACGAGATCCTGCTGCCGCAGATCCCGACGTTCGAGCTCGTCGTCGATCGCTCCGGCAGCATGGACGAGGACTTCGGCGGGGTGTCGCGCTGGAACGCGATGGTCGACACGTTGGTCGGTGGCGACGGCGTCGTCACGCGCCTGCAGTCGGACATCCGCTTCGGGCTCGCGCTCTACAGCAACGACATGATGACCTGCCCCACGGTCGACTCGTTCTCGCCGCAGCTCGATGCGCTCGACGAGATCACCGCGTTGCTCTCCGCGAACATGCCCGAAGGCGATACGCCCACCGGCGAGTCGATCGAGGTCGTCACGCAGCAGGTCTTGGACGGCATGTGGGTCGGCGACAAGGTGATCGTGCTCGCCACCGATGGCGAGCCCGATACGTGTGCGATTCCCGATCCGATGGGTGGACAAGTCGACGAGGTGCGGCAGGTCGCGATCGATGCGGTCACCGCGGCGTACGACGCCGGCATCCGCACGTTCGTGATCAGCGTCGGGCCCGAGCTCGCCGCCGACCACTTGCAAGCGCTCGCCAACGCCGGCCAAGGCATCGCCGACGGTGATCCGCCCGCGATGTTCTGGGTCGCCAACGACACCGATGGTCTCGTCATGGCGTTCGACGAGATCGTCTCGGGCCTGCGCTCCTGCGACTTCGCGCTCGACAAGCCGCTCACCGAAGAGCTCGCACCGTCGTGCACGGTCACGGTCAACGACGCCGACCTTTCCTACGCCGATCCCAACGGCTGGCAGCTTGCCGATCCGATGACGCTCGAGCTCGTCGGCACCGCCTGCGACTCGATCCAATCGGGCGCGGTCGCGATCAACATGAGCTGCACGTGCCAACCGTGAGGAACACCAACGTGAAGCGCCGACCACTCCACGCACACGCTCTCGCGCTCGCCGTGGCGCTCCCTCTGCTCGCTCTTCCTTCCCTTGCTTCTGCCGCGCCCGCTGCCAGCGGTGAAGCGAGCGGCAGCGCCTCGACCAGCGACGGTCGACGCTTCTCCGCGCGCAGCAACGCGAACGCGCGCGACAAGTGGATCTACCGCTGGGCGCCCGTGAACAACATGGGCGAGATCGGCATCTACGGCGGCGTGTGGTTCCCCAACAAGCACATCGAGCTGTTCGGGCCCACCGGCATGGGCTCGGGCCCGGGCGCGCAACGCCTCAAGCTCGCCACGCCCGAGATCGGTCTGCGCGCCGCCTACTTTCCGATCCGCTTCTTCGGTATCGAAATCGAAGGCGGCGCGATGCCGACCAAGACGCGCAGCGCAGAGGATCGCGCGACCGCGTGGGCGCTACGCGGACACGTGATCGGTCAGCTCGGGCTGTGGAGCATCACGCCGTTCATCCTCGCCGGTACCGGGCTCGTCGGCATGTCGAGCCCCGGTGCGCCCAACGGCGTCGGCAACGATCAAGACGTCGCGATCCACTTCGGTGGCGGTGTGAAGTTCTTCATCAACCGCTGGATCATGCTGCGACTCGACGTGCGCGACGTGGTCAGCAACCGCGTCGGCGTCGGTGAAGGCCTCGCGTCGAGCCCGGAGATCCTGCTGGGGTTGTCGGTGACGCTGCGTCCGAAGAAGAAGCGCGTGCGCAACAACGATCGCGACGGCGACGGCGTGCTCGACAAGGACGACTTCTGCATCGACGTGTTCGGCACGCAACCGCGCGGCTGCCCCGAGGTGTGCATCGACGACAACGACGGCGATGGCATCCCGAACCCCGAGGACAGCTGCATCGACGATCCCGAGACGCGCAACGGCTTCGAGGACGGCGACGGTTGTCCCGACGAGGTCCCGCCGGAGCTCGAACAGATCGCCGGCGTCATGCGCGGCATCGAGTTCGACACCGACAAGGACAACATCAAGGAAGGCTCGAAGAAGAACATCGACAACGCCGTGTCGGTGATGAAGAAGTACCCGACGCTGAAGGTGAAGATCATCGGTCACACCGACTCGCAGGGCGGCTATCGTCACAACATCGATCTGTCGCAGCGCCGCGCCGCATCGGTGAAGCGCTACATGGTCGAGAACGGCGTCGAGGACGATCGCATCACGACCGACGGCGTCGGTCCGGATCAGCCGATCGACACCAACGAGTCGGCCGACGGACGCTCTCGCAACCGCCGCATCGAGTTCATCATCTTGGACGGCACGGCGGAGCAGATCAGCGAGAAGAAGAAGGGCGGCAAGCCGAAGGCGCTCAAGCCCGAGGACGTGAAGCCGGACGAGCCCGCGCCCGCCGAGCCCACGCCCACCGAGCCCACGCCCGAGTCGGCCGAGAAGAAGCCCTGACGGGCACGATCGCGTGCGGCCTCCCGCGACGAATGCGGGGGGCCGCAGTTCGCATGGCATGATTTCGTCTCGGTGGCGATCGATTCGCTCGACGCGGCGGGAATGCACGCGCGGCTCAGCGCTGCGTCGACGCTCGCGCCCGGCAATGCGACGCAAGCGAGTGAAGGTGGCGAGCTCGCGCCGGTCGAGGAGCTCGCGCGGGGCACCGAGGTCGGGCGCTATCTGATCCTCGAGCGCATCGGTGCCGGTGCGATGGGCGTCGTGCTCGCGGCCTACGATCCCGCGCTCGATCGCAAGGTCGCGCTGAAGATCCTGAAGGGCGATCCCGAAGGCGAAGACTCGCAGCGGCTCGCCCGCGAAGCGCGTGCGCTCGCGCGACTGGATCATCCCAACGTCGTCACCGTGCACGACGTCGGCGTGTTCCAGTCGAGCGATGGGAGTCGTGTCTTCATCGCGATGGAGTTCGTCGAAGGCGTCACGCTGCGGCGCTGGCTCGCGGATCCGCATCCGTGGGAGGAAGTGCTCGCGGCGATGACCGCCGCCGGTGAAGGGCTCGCGGCCGCGCACGATGCCGGGCTCGTGCATCGCGACTTCAAGCCCGACAACGTGATGATCACCACCCAGGGGGTGCCAGGGAAATCGTTGCGCGTGCGCGTGCTCGACTTCGGGCTCGCGCGTGCGCACACGGAGGTCCTCGAAGCGACGATTCCGATCGATGGCGACGACACCACCGGGCTCGCGGCGCTGCGCCAGACCAACACCGGCGGGCTGGTGGGCACGCCCGCGTACATGGCCCCCGAGCAGTTCGCGGGCGCACGCAGCACTGCAGCCTCCGATCAGTTCTCGTTCTGCGTCGCGCTGTGGGAAGCGCTGCTCGGCGAGCATCCGTTCGCGGGCGACAACGTCCCCGCGCTCGCGCTCGCGGTGAGCACCGGCGAGATCCGCAAGCCGAAGGATCACGGCGTGCCGTCGCGGATCGTCGCGGCGATCCGTCGCGGGCTCGCCGTCGACGCCGCCGAGCGTTGGCCGAGCATGCGCGCGCTGATCGACGCGCTGCAGCCGGTGCGCTCGCGCAAGCGCTGGTTGTGGCTCGCGATGGGTGGCACTGCGGTCGTCGCGATCGCAGCGGTCGCGTGGCCGCGCGGTCGCGATCCGTGTCCACGCTCGCAGGACGCGCTCGCGGGTGTGTGGGACGAGCGCGAACGCGCCGCGATCGAAGCGCGCGTGCTCGCGTCGCCGTTGCCGTTCGCGGCGAACACGTGGCAGCTCCTGCGCGATCGCATCGATCCGTGGGCGACGCGCTGGCTCGACGGACGCGTCGAAGCCTGTCGCGCGACCCACGTGCGCCACGAGCAATCGGAGGCGCTGCTGGATCGGCGCATCGCATGCCTCGATCGCCAGCGCGACAACCTCGCGGCGCGACTCGAATCGCTCGCGCGCGGCGGCGATGCGGTGCTCGCGAGCACGCCCGATCTGCTCGAAGGATTGGCGGAACCGGACGCCTGCGCCGACGTCGATGCGCTGCTCGCCGAAGTCGCGCCGCCGCCGGAGCCCGAGCGCCGCGCGGCCGTCGAGAGCGCGCGTGCACAGCTCGCGCGCGCGTCCGCGATGCGGCGACTCGGCGAGCTCCCCGCGGCCGATGCCGCGCTCACCGAGCTGGTGGCCACCGCCGAGACGCTCGCGTATGCACCGCTCGTCTCCGAGATCGCGGTCGAGCGCGCCGAGCTCTTCCACGTGATGCAGCGCTCCGACGCTGCGCGCGAGTCGGCCGAAGCCGCGGTATGGGCTGCGCACGCCGCGGGCGACGAGCGTGCCGAAGCCAAGGGCAGCATCGAGATGATCGAGCTGCTCGCGGCCGATCGCCGCTTCGACGAGGTCGAAGGCTGGGTTCGTCATGCGCAGGCCGACGTCGCGCGCCGGCCCGGTGACGTCGAGCTCGACTCGAAGCTCACCACCGCGACCGCACGGCTCGCGTTCGTGCGCGATCGCTACGACGAAGCCCGCGAGGGCTTCACGCGCGCGCACGCGCTGTGCACCGCCGATCGCGATCCGCTCGAGTGCACGCCGCTGCTCGACGCGCTCGCACAGGTCGAGCACGGCGCGGGCAACCTCGAGCGCGCGCGCACCTACTACGAATCCGTGATCGAGGTCGAGCTCGCGGGGCTCGGGCCCGATCATCCCACCGTGGGCATGACCCACGCGAACCTCAGCACGCTGTTGCGCTCGATGGGCCAGCTCGACGAAGCACGCGTGCACGTCGACGAGGCGATCCGCATCTACTCGAGCATCAGCCCGGATCACCCGACGCTCGGCCGCATCTACAACAACCGCGCGGTGATCTATCTGTTCGAGAATCGCTTCGCGGAGGCGGAGCGCGACTTCCGATCGAGCCTCGCGAGCATGGCGAAGGAGATGGGCGCCGATCATCCGCTCTTGCTCGGCATCGAAGGCAACGTCGGGATGACTCTGTACGCGCAGGGTCGCTTCGCCGATGCGCTCGCCATGCACGAGAGCGTGCTCGCACGCACCGTCGCGGTGTACGGCGAGGACAGCATGGAGGTCGCGGACTCCGTCGCGAACATCGGTGACGTCGAGCTCGCACTCGAGCGTTGGGACGACGCAGCGAAGTCGTTCGCGCGCGCCGCCGAGATCCGCGAGCGGCTCGGCGGCAACGATCACGTCGAGGCCGCACGCGCGCGCTGCAACCTCGGCGAGGCCCAGCTCGGCGCCGGCCGGCCCGAGCTCGCGATCGAGTCGTTCCAGCGCTGCCTCGCGGTGTGGGAGCGCGTCTTCGGCCGAGAAACCGAGGCGCTCGCGCATCCCCAAGGTGGCATCGGCAAGGCCATGCTCGCGCTCGGGCAGACCGGCCACGGCATCGCGAAGCTGCAGTATGCGCTCGCGCTCGCGATGCGCGGTGACAGCGAGAACGAGGCCGCCGATCTGCGCTGGGCACTCGGACGCGCGCAGTGGGATGCCGGTCGCGATCGCAACGCCGCGCGCTTGCACGTGCAAGCAGCCCACGATCACTTCGCGAAGGTCGGCGGCATGTGGCAGCGCCGCGCCGACGACAGCGCGGCGTGGTTGCGCAGCCATCCTTAGCGCGGCGTGGCGATCGCGACCAGGTTCGCGCCCCAGTGCGGATCGTCGCCGGCGAAGCGCTCGAGCAACGGATCGAGGCGATCGAGCGTCTCGAGCACACGCGCACGCAAGCCACCCGATGCGCGCTCGCGTGCGCCCGGACGCGCCGACAGTGCACCCGTGCTCGCAGCGCGACGACGCGGCAAGAACGACTTCACCGTGTCGACCGCGGACAGCACCGACGGCATCACCAGCGTCGCGCCTTGCGGGCGGCTCCACACCGTCTCGACGTGCAGACCGCCGAGCTCGAGCGTGCGCCGCAGCGTCTCGCGATCGAAGAAGCACACGTGATCGCCGAGCTCGAGCGGACGATAGCGATGGCCCCAGAGCTTGCGCGCGGCGTCGTCCCAGTTGGGCACTTCGATCACCGCGATGCCGTCGGCCGCGAGGTGACGCGCGATGAACTCCACCACCGTCACCGGCTTGCGC
>DASZPU010001065.1:0-1887 GCA_035550195.1 Nannocystaceae bacterium | reverse complement strand
GCGGCCCGCGTGAGCATCAGCTCGCACACCGGCCCGAGCAACGCGATCGCTCGCTCCGGTGGATCCGCGAGCTCCGCACGTTGGCGCGCGACCTCGACGAGCTTCGGGTGCGCATCGCCCAACGCCGACGCGAGCTCGCGTGCGGCCTGCACGAAGATCGCGTCGCGTCGCTCCGCGTCCGCGGTGTGCCGCGCGAGGTTGATGCGATAGCCCGCGAGGTCGCTCGCATTCACGGCGGGCGTCTGCTCGGCGAGCGCGACCGCTTCCGCGAACGAACGCTCCGCATCCGCGGTGCGTCCCGCTTGCGCCTGCGCGACCCCGAGATTGTTCGCGAGCAACGACGCGAGCGCGGGTGGATCGCCGAGCCGATGCACGAGCCCGGTCACCACGCGCGCGCGCGGCAGTACCTGCTCGGGCGCATGCGCTGCGAGTGCATCGAGGAACAGCTCGCGTGCGAGCGCCTCCGCGGCCACCGCATCCGCACCCGCGCCGACGCCGAGCTCCGCGGCGGCGGCGAATCGCTCGGTCGCGAGCGCCCACTCGAAGCGCTCCATCGCGAGTCGGCCGGCCACGAGCTCGACCTCGGCGGACAGCGGCGCGTAGGCGAGCGGCCGGGCAAGGTCGGCGATCATCGCGAGCTCTTCCTGGGCCGCCGCGATCGCGCCCGCGTGGTGCACGACCTCGACCTCCACGAGCCGTCGTCGCAGCTCCGCGACTGCGTGCGCACTGGTCTCGTCGCTGGGCAGCGCGACGGCGCGTGCGAGCGCATTGCGATCGCCACACGACGCGATCGCCGGCAGTGCGATCGCAGCGAGGGTCGCATCGCTCGCACTCCCGACCCCGATCGCCCCGACCAGCCGCGCGAGCGCGGCTTCGCGTTGATCGAGGCAGTGCATCGCCCCGTCGAGCAGCGGCGCCGAGATCGATCCGGCTTGGTGCGCCGTGCACATCTCGCGGTGCTGCACGGCCCAGTCGTCGGCGTAGCGGTCCAACGCCGCCACCGTTTTCTCCGCCGATTGCGGCGCGTCGACGAGCGCCTGCTGCACGCGCGCACGTGCGTCGTCGTTCCACACCGCGGCGATCTCGGCGCGCGCACCTTCACACGGCTCCGCACGAGCCGCGAGCGCCCAGCTCCCCAGCGCCAGCGCGATGCCGGCCGCCGCGATCGCGACGCCGCGGCGCACCCGTGCGATCGGATCGCGCGCGAGCGCGGCGAGCAGCTCGGCGAAGTCGCAATAGCGCGCGCGCGGATCGGCCGCGAGCCCCCGACGGATCGCGTTCGACAGCCAACGCGGTGCGCGGCGCGAGTGGATCGGCGCGACGTAGCGCCCTTCGCACACGTTGGTCGCGATCTCGATCGCGCTGTCGCCCGCGAACGGTCGCTGGGCGAAGAGCGCTTCGTGCAGCGCGACGCAGAAGCTGAACTGATCCGCGGCCGCATCGAGCGGCAGCCCGGCGTGTTGCTCGGGCGCCATGTAGACCGGCGTGCCGACGACCGCACCCGTCGCCGTGAGCGCGAGCGCGGCACCTCTGGGTGGTGCGGCTGCGGATTGCAGATCGTAGTTCGCGAGGCCGAAGTCCGCGACGCGCACGCGTCGACCGTCGGCCTCGTCGGAGACGAGCACGTTCTCGGGCTTGAAGTCGCGATGGATGATCCCGTCCGCGTGGGCCGCTGCGAGCCCGCGCCCCGCATCGAGGAACACCGCCAGGATCGCGCGCCAGGTCGGCTGCGTCGCCTCGAGCCACGCGCGCAGCGTCTGCCCGCGCACGAGCTCCATCGCGAGGAACACCCGCTGCTCGGCGAACCCCGCGTCGTGCACCGCGACGACGTTGGGATGGGAGAGCCGCGCCATCACCTGCGCCTCGCGGATGAGTCGCTGGCTCGCC
>DASZPU010001064.1:0-2418 GCA_035550195.1 Nannocystaceae bacterium | reverse complement strand
TCCAAGTTTCGCGACCCAGATGTCCCCATCGTTGTTCGCCATCTCGCGGATCTCCCCCACCACCGCGACGTCGTCGTTGCCGTCGACCGCGACGCCGAACGCAGTGTCGCGATCGACCCCCGCGCCCGCGAAGTTCTGCGTCCACACCACGTTGCCGCCGAGATCCCACTTGCGCACCCAGATGTCCGAGTCGGTGTCGCTGTTCTCCTTGAACCCGCACACCACGAATGCGCCGGTGGAATCCGCGGCGACGCCCAGGCCGTGATCGTTCTTGATCGCCGGCCCGCCGAAGTCCTTCTGCCAGATGAGCGCACCGTCGGCGCTCGCGTAGTGGCCGAGCCACACGTTCTCGTTGATGGCCGTGAGCGCAGTCGTGCCCGCGACGCCGACGCTGCCGTCGGGTGCGACCGCGACGCCGTAGCCTTGATCGATGCCGTGGCTCTGGCTGTCGAACGTCACCGTCCACGTCGCGCTGCCGTCGCTCGCGTACTTTCGCAGCCACACGTCGCCGACGAAGTCGACGTCGGACACGTAGCCGGTGACGAACGCGTTGCCGTCGGCATCGACGTCGACGTCCTGTCCGTGGTCTTCGAGATCGGCCGGGCCGGGCACGATCTCGGCGAAGAGCTGCGTGCCCGTGGCGTCGTACTCGCCGACCCAGATGTCGTCGTCGCCCGCAGCGACGCGCACGAAGCCGGTGACCCATACGTTGCCGCTCGCATCGACCGCGACGCCGCGACCCCCGTCGTTCTCGCCGGCGGGCCCGTCGACGGTCTGCTCCCACTGTGTCGCGCCGTCGGCCCCGAGCTTGGCGATCCAGATGTCGCCGACGTTGGTCGCCACGCCGCGCACACCGACGACCGCGATCGTGTCGTCGGGCGCGATCGCGACGCCGTACGCACGATCCGCGAAGCCCATCGACACGTCGATCGACTGCGTCCACATCTCGGTGCCGTCGGGCGCGTACTTGCGCACCCAGACGTCGGGCAGCGCGACGACCTCGGTGATCCAGCCGACCACGATCGCGTTGCCCGCCGAGTCGAACGCGACGCCCTGCGCGGCCTCTTCGACCGACGCGCCGCCACCGACGACGTCGCTCCACTGGGTGGTGTCGACGCTCTCGGTGCAGTCGGGCTCGCAACCGTCGGCGGGATCCATGTTGCCGTCGTCGCACTGCTCGGGATCTTCGCGCACGCCGTTGCCACACTCGGGGTTCGGCGTCGTCGTCATCACCGACGTCGTCGTGCTCGGGTCGGTGCTGCTCGTGCTGGTGTCGACCGACGTGGTCATCTCCGTCGGATCGACCATCGTCGTCGACTCGCCGGATCCCGACGAGCCGTCGCCCTCGCCGGTGTCGCCACCTTTGCCGCCGCAACCCGCGAGCGTCAGCAGCACGGGGACGCACGCACGGCACCAGTTCGTCGCGAAGCCAGGCATGGCACCATGGTAGCGCGATGCCAACGATTGCGGTCCTCACCTCGGGCGGTGACGCGCCCGGCATGAACTCGGCCATTCGCGCGGTGACGAAGGTCGCCGCGAGCCGAGGAATCACCGTGCACGGCGTCGTCGGTGGCTACACCGGATTGCTCGAGGGCCGCTTCCGACCGCTCACGCACGAGCAGGGCGACAAGATCGTGCCGGATCCGGAGATCGATGCGATCGGCTCGCTGGGCGGCACCATCCTCGGCTCTGCACGCGAGCGTCGCTTCCTCGATACCGCCGGTCGTGCGCCCGCCGTCGAGCGCCTGAAGGGGCTCGCGGGGCTCGTGGTGATCGGCGGCAACGGCTCGCTCGCCGGTGCGCACGCGCTCGCGCACGAATCGAACGTGCCCGTCGTCGGCATGCCGGCGTCGATCGACAACGACGTCGGCTGCAGCGCGAGCGCGATCGGAGTCGACACCGCGCTCAACACCATCGTCGCCGCGTGCGACAAGATCTGCGACACCGCGCGCGCGCATCGACGCGCCTTCGTCGTCGAGGTGATGGGCCGCGACTGTGGCTACCTCGCGATGGCGGGCGCGATCGCAGCGGGGGCGGACGCGGTGCTCTTCCGCGAGCAAGGTCGCGACGACGCCGCGATCGTCGACTCGGTGGAGCGTGCGATCCGTCGCGGCTTCTCCAGCGAGCGCGGCAAGGCGCGCGTGCTCATCCTGAAGGCCGAAGGCGTGAGCCTGCCGTGCACGGAGCTCGTGCGCCAGGTGTGCGAGCGACTCGGCAACGATCTGCCCGGCGTCGACGTGCGTGCGACCGTGCTCGGCCACCTCGTGCGCGGCGGCAATCCCTCGTTCCAGGATCGCATGATCTCCGGCCGCCTCGGCCTCGCCGCCGTCGCGGCGGTGCTGCGCAAACAGACCGACGTGATGGTCGGCTGGCAGGGCGGTAGCCAGAGCGCGACGCCGACCGAGGATCCGTCGGTCG
>DASZPU010001063.1:0-3091 GCA_035550195.1 Nannocystaceae bacterium | reverse complement strand
TCGTGGGCACGCCCGCGTACATGGCCCCCGAGCAGCTCGAGCGCCGCGAGCCCGATGCACGCACCGATCAGTTCTCGTTCTGCGCATCGCTGTACGAGCTGCTCTACGGCAAGCGTCCCTTCAGCGGCTCTTCGTACACGGAGCTCGCGAAGAACATCTCGACGTCGTCGCCGCACCTCGTCGACCCGCATCGCTTCGGCGTGCCCGATGCGGTGCACGAGGTCGTGCTACGGGGGCTGCGTCGCGATCCCGCGCAGCGCTACGCGACGATGGAGGACCTGCTCGCGGCGCTGCGCGAGGCCGCGACGCCGTCACGCCGTCGACGCGGAGTGTTGCTCGCCGGCGCCCTCGCGGCCGCAGCGACCGCGGGCCTCGTCGCCGCGCTCGCGCCCCGCGAGCACGCACCCGAGTCGCCCGCACCGATCGTCGACACGCCCGATCCGTGGGCCGCGATCGTGGCGAGCAGCGATCCACCGGCGATCGTCGATCCACCGCTTTCCGACGATCCCACGCACGTCGCGGTGCAGCGCCTGCGCAATGGACTCACGCTGTACGTCGCGACGCGTCCACACGAGCCCTACGTCGCGGTGACCTTCGCCGTGCGCGCCGGCATCCGCGAGGAGAGCCACGGCACTCCGCTGTTGGCCGGCATGGTGGTCGACGCGATCTATCGCGGGGGCGAGCGCCTGGGCGTCACCGACGTGGCACTCGAGCGACCGATGCGCGCGATGCAGCATCGCTTGCTCGAGGCGCTGCCGAGCACCACCGACGAAGCCGCACGCAACGCGTTGCTCGCCGGCGTCGCCGCGGCCGATCTCGCGAGCAACGATCAAGTGCTCATGCACGATCTCTCCGACGCCGCAGTGGCACTCGGCGGGATCGGGCTCGAGTACGTCACCACCGACGGCACGACGCTCGCGGCCCAGCTCCCGCGCCATCGACTCGGCGCGTGGATGGAGCTGCTCGCAGAAGCCGTGCGCCGCCCGGTGTTCCGCAACTACTTCGCCGGCGCGCAGTTCTATCTCGGCAACACTCCGCTGCGCACCGCGGGGTGGGCCGGCAATCGCCTCGCACGCCGCGATCTCGCCGCGGCCACCGGCTTGCACGCCGACTTCGACGAGGCGCTCGCGTACATCCGCACGATCCCGCTCGACGATGCGCGCGCATTCCATCGCGCGTGGTTCGTGCCCAACAACAGCGCCATCGTGTTCGTCGGCGACGTCACGATGCAGGACGTGCTGCCCCTCGTCGATCCCGCGTTCGCCGACTGGGAGCCCGGCACGTTGCCAGCCAACGCGGCCGTCGACGCGCCGCTCGCCCAACGCGTCATCCGCCACCAGGTCACCGACCACGGCTTGCCCGCGCTCAGCATGACCTGGCCGATGCCACCGACCGACACCGCGGAGTTCTCCGCCTTCCTCGCGCTCGCGGACTCGCTCGCGCGCGCCGACGGTCTCGGGGCCGTGCTCGCGGACAAGGTCGCGAACGTCGAGGCCTGGGTCGCGTACGCGCGCGACTTCCATCTCGTCGCGAATCCGCGGCCCGGGCAGTCGCTCGCCGAGGTCGAGCGCGAGCTGAACGCGCTCATCGATGCCGTCGCCGACGATCGCCTGCCCGACACGGTGTGGGCCGGTGCGCTCGCACGCGCGGGTCTGCAGCGCGCGAGCTGGGCGCGATCGGCCACCGACACCGCCGACACGATCGCCACCTCGTTCATCGAGCATCGGCAGTGGCGCGACGTCGCACCGCGCTTGCGCGGCGTGCCCGACAAGGCCGAGCTCGTATCCGCCGCTCGCGGCCTACGCGAGCGCACGCGCGTCGTCGTCGAGCGCACGCCGGGCGCGACCTGGCGGATGCCCGACGCGTCGCATCCGTTGCCGCGGATGATCGAGCGCTTCGGCCGACCGAGCGCGTGGGTGAGGAGCCTCGTGGACGCCGCGGTCACACCACCCGAGCCGCGGTTCCTGGTCGAAGGCAGTCACTACCAGCAGACGCAGCACGGCAGCGGTCGCGTGATCTCGGTGCGTGCCGATCGACCGCTCGTGCACATGAGCTGGATCTACCCGATCGGCGTCGACGAAGATCCTTGGGTATGCGCGGCCGTGAACGCGCACGTGCGCGCGTCGACGATCGCCGGCGTCGATCTCGATGCGTTCTGCACCCACGACGACGTCTGGGTCGACATCGTCAGCGCGAGCGACGGGTTCGCCGAGCGTGCACCCGAGTTGATCGCGTGGCTCGTCGACGCGCCCTTGGCGGACGACGACGTGCGCGACTACGTCGACTACGCGCTGTCGTGGCGTCGATCGATGCGCACCGATCCGCAGGAGCGTGCGGCGATGTTCCACGCGTGGGCGGTGCGGGGCGAGCACGGCATCGATGCGCACCTGCCCACCGACGCACAGCTCGAGCAGCGCGCGGCCGCGAAGCTGCCCGCTGCGCTCGCGCGCGCGCGCAGCTTCGATCCCGACGTGTGCTACGTGGGCCCCGACTCCGACGCGATCGTGCGGCTCTTGCCGAAGGCGAAGGGGCTCGCGCCGACGAGTCGAGCCGCGCCCGCACGCGCCCGCACACTCGATCGTCCGACGATCTTCCTCTTGCACGATCCCGAGGCCGATCGCGCGAGCGTGCGCGTCGCGTTGCCGTGGATCGCCGACGACGTCCGCGAGATGTTGGCCGCGGAGATCCACGCCGATGCGGTCGGGCTCGCCGGCGCGGCGGGCCCGGGCGCGCTGCAACCCGCATGGCCGGGATGGAACTGGTGGCTGCCCGAGCATCCGCTCGCGATCGATTTCGGCTATCGCGCGCGCGCAACCGACGTCCCGCTCGCGTTGTCCACCGCGCTCGGCGTGATGCAGGCGCGCGTCAGCCCCGAAGAGTTCGCGCGCGTGCATCGGCGCTTCGAGGTGCGCTTCCGGGCGACGCGGCTCACCGAGCACCAGGTGGCCGAGCGCGTGCGGCTGTGGGGTCCTGCGGCCACCGATCCGCGCGTCGCCGAGTGGCTCGCCCTGCCCGCGCTCGCGCCCGCCGACATGCAGCGTTGGTACGATCGTATCGCCGACGTGGTTCCGATCGTGTCGATCGTCGGCGA
>DASZPU010001062.1:0-7474 GCA_035550195.1 Nannocystaceae bacterium | reverse complement strand
TCACCGTGCGGCGCCCGGGCTCGGCGCGCGCAGTGCTCTCGCGCATCTACGGCTTCGACGGTCGACGCAGCGAGGGCCTCTACTATCACCACGGCTCCAGCGGCAAGCTCGCGCGCCGCTCGGTGAAGGAGGTAGTCGAGCACGCCGCCGAGGACATCGTGGTCGCGGTCGCCGAATCGCGCGCGCGCGAGCTGGCCCGCTAGCGGTGCGTCGTACTGCGGCCGTATGCTCGGGCCGCATGCTGCTCCGCACAGTCGTCTCGTTCGTGCTGCTCCTCGCCGCGTGCGGTCCGCGACCGACGACGCCATCGGTGACGCCCACGCCGAGCGGCGCGGCCGCGGTCGAGCCGTCGCCACCCACCACGTTCGATCCCGCAGCGATCGATGCGTGGGTCGGCGCCGAGCTGACGCGGCGCGGCGTCGTCGGTGCGCAGCTCGTGATCGTGAAGGACGGGCAGACCGTGCTCGCGCGCAACTACGGCGCGCAGAAGAAAAGCGGCGCGCCGGTCGCGGACGGAACCAGCTTCGCGATCGGATCGATCACGAAACAGTTCATCTGCGCGGCCGCCCTCGCGCTCGAGCAGGACAAGCAGCTGTCGCTCGGCGACAAGGTCGCGAAGTACTACCCGAAGCTCACCCGCGCGAACGACATCACGCTCGACGATCTCGGCAGCCATCTGTCGGGGTATCCCGATTTCTATCCGCTCGACTTCCTCGATCGGCGCATGAAGCAGCCGATCGAGGTCGACGCCTTGATCGAGAAGTACGGCACCATCGCGCTGGACTTCGAGCCACGCACGCGTTGGTCGTACAGCAACACCGGGTTCATCGTGCTCGGACGCGTGATCGAGACGATCGCGAAGCAGCCGCTCGGCACGTTCTTGCAGCAGCGGATCTTCGCGCCGGCCGGCATGCAGCACGGCTCGTTCGAGCCGCCCGACGATGCACCGGGGCTCGCGCAGGGCCACGCCCACTTCGCGCTCGGCGATGCGGAGCCGATCCAACGCGAGGCCGCGCACTGGATCCACGCGGCCGGTGGCATCTACGCGAGCGCCGACGATCTCGCGCGTTGGGATCTCGCGCTCGTCGACGGCAAAGTGCTCGGTGCGGAGGCGCTGTCGCGACTCACCACGTCGCGCAAGACCAGCGACGGCCGCAACACCGACTACGGCTGCGGCATCGGCGTGCGTCATCAAGGCGGCGAGCTGGTGTGGTCGCACTCGGGCGCGGTGTCGGGCTTCCTCGCGTACAACACGGTCGTGCCGCGCACGCGCTCGGCGGTGGTGCTGTTGGTGAACACCGAAGGTGGGTCGACCGGCGAGCTGCACGGCGAGATCCTCGGGCTGTTGCTCGCGCCGCCGCAGAACGTGCCGAAGGTCGCCGGACCTCCGGCCGCCGAGGTCGCGCGCGCGCTGTTCGATCAGCTGCAAGCGGGCAAGCTCGATCGCTCGCGCATCGGCGAAGAGCTTTCGGTCTACTACGACGAAGCGCGGCTCGCCGAAGCCGCGCCGCGACTGCAAGCACTCGGTCAGCCGACGCGCGTCGAGGCCGGCAAGCCGCGCGAACGCGGCGGCATGGAAGTCACGACCGTCGAGCTCGTCTTCGCCTCACGCACGGTGAAAGCGATGCTGTACCGAACGCCCGACGGCATCGTGCAGGAGTTCCTGCTGCTGCACGATTGAGCGCGCATCACTGACCGAAGCGCGCCACGATGCGTTCGGCGATCGTGCCGAGTGCTTGCGAGTAGTCGTCGTTGCAGATCGAATAGAGATCGCGACCGCCTTCGATCGCGAACGCCTCCGCAACCTCGCGCTCGCGCACGGGGGGACGCGCGACCGCGGGCGGAGTCGTCGCGTTGTTCACACAACCCGCACCGATCCCGTAGTCGTTCTGCTCGAAGGGCGACGTCGCGTCGACGTACATGATCTCCGACGCTCCGCTGTCGTAGCCCGGTGGCACACCGGCGATGAGCGCGACCATTACTTCCTGCGCCGGCATCGTGTCCTTGCGAAGATCTTCGATGCCCTGCAGGTACTCGGCGTAGCGCGAGATCGGATGGAGCACCGCCTCCGCATCGGAGACATCGACTGCTCCGCTCTCGCTCTTGTTTGCAGCGTGGCATTCGTTGTAGGTGCCCGGCCCGCCGGTGCACTCGATGCCAGCCCGCCAGCACACCGCCGAGGTGGGCGCCGACGCCGTCGGGTCGCTCCAGAACACCGACGGATCGCCACCCATCGACTCCGTCGAGAAGATGCTCTGGTGCTCGTTGTTGTACGAGCAATCGACTTCGTCGCTGATGATGATCACGACGAGCATCGCCGAGCTACGCAGGAAGCCGTACTGCGACTCCGCGTCCATGTCCGAACGCAGCAGCGCCTTGTACATCGACTCGAGGTGTTGCTCGAATCCGCAACCCGCGATGCCTTGGGGCGCGAAGCACTGGAACGCTTCGACGGGCGTCGGCACGATGCCGCCGACTGCGGCGAGATTGGTGGTGCCACCGCTGCTTTCAATCCACGGACGTGACTTCGACTCGTCGTCGAGCTCGGTCGTGGTGGGTACCGTGCTGATGGTGTCGAACTGGCAGCGATCGGTGCACGCCGGGCCAGTCGCGTCGGCGGGTGGATTCCCGTTGAACACGAACTCGCCGGTGCGTCCGAGACAGCTCGACAGCTGCAGCTTCCCGGACTCCGGGCTCGTCGTACTGCACCACGGGTTGCCGTTGTCCGTGGTGGTGACGCCGACGCGCCAGTCGGCGCCCGCACCCTCGAGCACGTTGAAGAACGACGAGATATTCGATGCGATCAGTCCCTGCTCCTCGCCCATCGAGCCGCTGTTGTCGATCACGAACAGGATGTCGACCTGGTTCGAGTTGGGCACGCCGCCGCCGCCCGAGCTGTCGGCAGTCGGGTCGCTGCTGACGCTCGGATCCTCCGTCGACGGCCCGGTCACCGCGTTCGGATCGACGCAGAGATCCGACAGACACACGAGCTGTCCGCCGAGGCACTGGTACTCGATGCACGGTCCGGTCTCGCGCCCCGGATCGCCGCCGGCTTCGACGGTGCTCCCACAGCCGAACGCCACGAATGCAGGTGTGATCCACTTCATCCGCATTGGGCCAGCTCCGCGCAATCGGCCAGCTGCATCGCGTCGATCATGTCGTCGGCGCACTCCACATCGTCACGCACACAATCGAAGTAGTCGCTGACGTCGCACGCGACGTCCGCGTACAGATCGCAGTCGACATACATCGACAAGTCGAGCATGCCGCACTCGAAGTCCTCGACCAGCGCCTCACAAGCCGCGACGTTGTCATAGCTCCCCGACTCACCGTTGCTCTCCGCAGCGTTGGTGCCGGCCTCGCCGCCGGGCGGCATCCAATTCGGATCGACGCAATAGCCGGACAAGCAGACGAGCCCGGTGAGGCACGCCCCTTGCACACACGGACATCCTTCGCTGCCACCGCTGCAGCTCGTCTCCGGTCCACAAGCGAGACCGAGCCCGAGCCCGATCGCAAACATCGCGACTATGAGTGCTTTCATGGATCCCCTCCGAACATTCGCCGAATCAACCCTTCGGCATGGTGCCCGGGCCATCCGCGCCTTCGCAGCCCCAGGCGAAACCGTCCAAGAACGCATAGCTGTCGATGAGCGAGTCCGACAGATCGAAGATCGCCAGCACGAGCGTGATCTCCTCGCCCGCGACGACCGGCGCGACACTGGTGAGCCATCCGGTCCCCGCGTGTCGGGCCATGCAGGTGCCCGCGAACTCGGGACGTCCGCCGCCATCGTCTTTGTAGTCGAGGAATCCCGCGTTGAGCGAAACCGGATTGCCCGCGTCGTCGAACGAGATGTTGCCGGTCCAGGCCTCGGACTCGAGCCAACCCACGAACATGTCGTTGAACTCGCCGCCGTAGTAGAACGGATACTCCGCGGAGAAGAACGCGAACGAGTACGACAGCGAGGTGACCGTGGCTGGCACAGCGCCGTGGATGCGTACCTCGGTGTAGTCGTTCGCGGACCCGCCTTGCGTGAACTGCCCTTCGATCGTATTGGAGCAGTCGCCGGTGCCGACCAGCGACGCGTCGGCCGAACAGTCGCCAGCGACGGTGTTCGTGCGCAGTGGGTCGGGCAACGTCGCGCCCGGGTCGAACGCGCCGACGTCGTCGTTGCAGTTCGCAGGATTCATGTCCAGATCGCCCATCGGCGTCGGCACGTCGAGGTCCGCGACGAAGCCGCTTCCGATCACGACGAACTTGCTGCCCTCGCGCGGCGCCCAGACATCCGTGGAGCCGAAGCCGTTACGCAGCCCCGCCGCGGCGGAACTTCCGTTGATCGAAACCGTCAAATCCGATTCGCCGTCGCAACCTATGCCAAGCGCGTGCGCGCTATCCGTGTCGTCGTCGCAAGGTGTGTGCGGCGGCGGGGTGCAGTCACAAGCATCACCACAACTCGTGGACTCGCCCGCGTCTACAGGACCGGCTGAGGATCCTTCCTCCTCCTCCTGCGAAGTCGTGATCGGATCTCCGCTCGCTTCGGCGTCGCTTCCCGGTTCCGTGCTCGCGACCGCGTTCGGGTCGACGCACAAGTCGGAGAGGCACACGAGCTCCGCGCCGAGGCACTGATACTCGACGCACGGCCCCGTCTCGCGTCCGGGCTCACCCGATTGCTCGGATTCACCACCGCACGCGACGAGCACGAGCGCACTCAGCCATTTGCAACGCGACCCGCCTACCACCTCTTCGCAGATATCAGCGCTGCACCGGCGTCGTCCAGCGCGAACCGGCGAGTGTCCCGATATCGGACGCGTCGCGTGTGCGCTAAGGGTGCTCGTACGGGCGACCTGATGCGGTGCGGTCGCCCATCACCCGAACCACTTCTTCACTTTCGCGCCGATCGAGCGCCAGGCGCTGGGATGCTTCGCGCTCACGATCTTGCCCGTCTTGCCCGAGATCGCGACGTGGCATTCGTCGGGCGCGGCGCCGTCGCTCGCAGCTCCGCTGTAGCGATAGCGCACCAGCATCAGCGGGTAATAGACGAGCGCAGCGGAGCGAACGCGCGCTTCGAACTTCGAGAAGAGCGCGTTGCCGCCCTGCACCGAGCGACGGATCGCTTCGCACGCCTCGCGCTCGGCTTCGTCGCGATCGACGTCGGGCTGCACCACCTCGCCGCCGGGCGGACGATGGGTCGGACACGGTGAGAGATCGCCGGGCTCGATCGTCACCTTCGCGGTCGGATCGACCGCGAGCAGTCGACGACCGAGCAGCACGTGGATGTCGTCGCGATGGCGTGCGCCGCCGGTCGGCAGCATCGCACCGCGCACGCGCGTGAGCCCGAGGTTGAAGCCCTCGACCGTCACGTCGACGCGCCACAGCGGCACCCAGGCCAGCATCATGTCGTCGATCTGCGCATCGCCGATGTCGTCGGGGCGCAGCATGCCGCCGGTGATCGCTTCCTTCGCGACGCGCTCCGCGTCACCTCGCTTCACCACGCGCGCGACCATGAAGACGTCCTCGTCGAGCACGGTCGCAGGGTCGGAGAGCCGCGGTGCCAGGCGATCGGACTCGGGCATGGGCGCATGCCGATGATAACAGCGCGGGAACCTACGAGCGCTCGCAGCCCACGACTCCTTCGTGGTGTACGAGCGATTGAAGCTCGCTGCGATCATCTTCGCAGCGTGGCCGGGCCTTGCGCGGGCCGGCGACCAACTGCGCGCCGATGATCGGCCGCAGCACATCTACGGTGGCGAGCGGGTGACGCCGTGCGGCTGGCCCACCACCGTCTACGTGAACGACTGCACCGGCACGCTCGTGCATCCGCGGCTGGTGATCTACGCGGCGCACTGCGGCACGGCCGTCAGCGAAGTGTTCTTCGGTGATGCGGTCGGCGAGCCGGGCTTCTCGATCCCGATCGAGCAATGCCAAGCGCACGCAGACGGCGTCGGTACGGACTGGGCCTTCTGCACGCTCGCGGAGCCGGTCGAAGACTTCGCGATCACCCCACCGCTCATGGGTTGCGAGACCGAAGTCCTGCAACCGATGACGCCGGTGTGGATCGTCGGCTTCGGCGATCGCGAATCGGGCGAGTACGGCGAGAAGTACGAAGCGCTCACCAAGCTCTACGAGATCCGCGACAACGAAGCGTTCATCGGCGGCGACGGAGCCGACACGTGCTACGGCGATTCGGGCGGCCCCGCGTACGTGCAGCTCGAGGACGGCAGCTGGCGCGCGTTCGGGATCACCTCGTATGCCGACTACGAAGAGTGCGGCATGGGCACGTGGTTCTCGATGATGCACACCGGCATGGATTGGTTCGAGTCCGCCAGCGGCGTGGACATCACGCCGTGTCACGACGCCGACGGCACGTGGAATCCCGGGCCGGAGTGCGGTGGCTTCGCGATGTCGCCGATGAACGGCGGCGGTGATTGGGCGAGTGGATGCGTCGAAGGTGCGAAGGGCGAGCTGTCGAGCACGTGCGGGCCCGCGTACGGAAGCGCCGACGACACGAGCGGTGGTGACGACGCGGGCGAGAGCGAAGGCGGCGGCAGCGACGACGAAGGCACCGACGACGGCGTCGGCGAGAGCGAAGACGACGGCACGGACGACGGCGCGGGCGAGAGCGAAGACGGCGGGGTGGTGTCGACGACCTTCATGCCCGGCTCGGGCTCCGATCCGCAGAGCGACGACGACGATGCGCAGGGTTGTGGCTGCGACCACCGCTCGCGCGGCCCGAGCTTCGCGTTCCTGCTCGTCCCGCTGTTGCTGCTGCGCCGCCGCGCTACGGCGCGGTAGCCCAGTCGACCGCGGCCGCGAGGATGTCGAGCGCGGCGGGCTGCAGCTCGCCGCGCAGCGCGTTCGAGAACGGCAGCCCCGCACGCTTGCTCGCGGCGATGGTGCCGTCGGCGAGCGTATCGCCGGCTTCGTACGCGAAGAGCGACGCGTGCTGGTCGTCGTCGGTGCGCACGCCGACGATCGCCGAGTTGTGCGCGAGCGACCAGTTCACGCGGCCGACACCTTCGTACAGCATGACCGTGCCGGACAGCCCGGCGGCGAGCGGATGGCTCGCATCGACGATCTCGATCTGGGTCGCGCCTTCGTCGAGATCGTACTCGCCGGTGCTCACCGCGAAGCCCATGTTGTCGAACAGCGCGAACTCCCACGTGATCACGGGTACGTCCACGTCGTGGAACTCGCTCTCGATGTCGCTGGAGTCCGAGACCGCGGAGAGCAGCACGACGCAGTAGCCGTCGGCGTCGGCCGCCGTCGCGACGTTGTCGACGATGCGCGTGATCACGTAGCCGAGGCTCTCGAGGTGATCCTGCAGCGGCTCGTCGGTGGAGCCGGCGGGATCCATCACGTTGCTGACCCACAGGATCTCGACGCAGTCCTCGGGCTCGCCGCTGCTCGAGCTCTCGCCCTGCTCTGCACTGCTGCTGCCGCTCTCGCTGTCGTCGCCGCTCGTCGACGAGTCCGCGGA
>DASZPU010001061.1:0-8902 GCA_035550195.1 Nannocystaceae bacterium | reverse complement strand
GGGCAGCACGTGGTGCACGAGCCCGAACACCGGCGCCGCTTGACGACGCGTCTGTTGCACGAGCCCGAGCTCCGCGAGCACGCGCTCGACCGGTGGACACGTCGCGTGCACGACCGGTGCGGTCTCGAGCGGCAACACGCGCGCCTGCAGGCGATAGCTCCCGTCGGCCGGTCCATGCGGCAGCACCAGCACTCGTTTGCCGCGTCGCGCCACGAGGGCCGCCGCGACCAGACCCGCGACGTCGGCACCGACGACGATCAGGTCGTAGTGGTTGGTGGTCGTGCTCACGGTGCGAAGGCGAGGTTGCGCAGGACGACTTGGGGCTCGTCGGACACGCGCGGCACCACCTCGCCGACCACGATGCTGGGCTCGTCGACGTCGGCGAGCGCCTGCTGCACCTGGGCGAGGCGATCGGCGTCGACGTAGAGCAGCATGCCGATGCCACAGTTGAATGTGCGCACCAGCTCGGCCTCGGGCACGCCCTGCGCCGCGATCGCACGCAAGACCGGCGGCACGCGGATGCCGGCGAGATCGAGCCGCAGCGCGAGGCTGTCCTCGAACGCGCGCGGCGGGTTTTCGACGAGCCCACCGCCGGTGATGTGCGCGGCGCCGTGCAGCGGCGCGCCCGCGAGGCTGCGCAGCGCCGTGAAGGCGCGCGCGTAGATCCGCGTGGGCTCGATGAGCGCGTCGCCGACGGTGCGACCGGGATCGCCGGGCAACGGATCCGAGAGCTTCAGATTCGCGTGCGCCGGATCGAGCAACGCCTTGCGCGCGAGGCTGTAGCCGTTGCTGTGCAGGCCCGACGACGGCAGCGCGAGCGCGACGTCGCCCGCCTTCACGCGCGCAGGCGAGAGCGCGAGGCTGCGATCGACGACGCCGACCGCGAACGCAGCGAGATCGTAGTGGTGCTCGGCGTAGAGCCCGGGCAGCTCGGCGGTCTCACCCCCGAGCAGCGCACAGCCCGACTGTCGACAGCCCTCGACGATGCCCGAGACGATCGCTTCGATCTTCGCGGGCTCGAGCTTCGCGCACGCGATGTAGTCGAGCAGGAACAACGGCTGCGCGCCGGTGACCAGCAGATCGTTCACGTTCATCGCGACGAGATCGATGCCGACCGTGTCATGACGATCCAACGCGATCGCGACCAGCAGCTTCGTGCCCACGCCGTCGGTGCACGAGACGAGGATCGGCTCGCGCATGCCGGCGGGCAGGCCCATCATCCCGGCGAACCCGCCGAGATCCCCGATCTGCTCGGGCCGGCGCGTCGTCGCGACCAACCGCTTGATGCGTTCCACCGCCTCGTTGCCCGCATCGATGTCGACGCCGGCATCGCGGTAGCTCAGCCCGGCGCCGCCACGGGCGCTGTCGTCTTGCCCCGATGAACCCACGGCGACAAGCCAAGTAGCAAGGCGAGCGCGCGCCGGCAAGCCGCGCGACGAGCGTGGCCACACGCTGGCGCCGAAATGCGGTAGAAGGGCCGAAAGCAATGGCTTGGTGGCGCCGCAAGAAGGAATCCCTCGAGAAGGACGACGCCCAGTCCAAGGTGTCGATCCCCAAGGGGCTGTGGTCGAAGTGCGAGTCGTGCGGCGAGATCACGTACACCGACGAGCTGATCCAGAACCTGCGTGTGTGCCCGGTGTGCGAGCACCACGCGACGATGCCGACCTCCGAGCGCATCGCCGCGATGGTCGATGGCAAGACGTGGGAAGAGCACGACCTCGATCTGCGCTCCGGTGATCCGCTCGGGTTCTTCGACTCGGCGCACTACAAGGATCGCATCGTGAAGGCCGAGCGCAGCAGCGGCTCGACCGAAGCGTTTCGATCCGGCGTCGGCGAGATCGACGGCGTGCCCAGCTCGATCGGCTTCTTCGCGTTCGAGTTCATGGGCGGATCGATGGGCTCGGTCGTCGGCGAGAAGTGCACGCGTGTGTTCGAGCGCGCGCTCGAGCGCAAGGTGCCGGCGGTCGTGTTCTCGGCCTCCGGTGGCGCGCGCATGCAAGAGGGCGTGCTGTCGCTCATGCAGATGGCGAAGACCTCGGCCGCGCGCGGACGCTTGCGCGACGCGAAGCTGCCGTACGTGTCGGTCGTGTTGCACCCGACCACCGGTGGCGTGGCCGCGAGCTTCGCGATGCTCGGCGACATCATCCTCGCGGAGCCGAAGGCGCTCGTGGGCTTCGCAGGGCCGCGCGTGATCCAGCAGACGATCGGGCAGGAGCTGCCGAAGGGCTTCCAGCGCGCGGAGTTCCTGCTCGAGCACGGCATGATCGATCGCATCGTGTCGCGCCACGAGATGCGCGAGCAGATCGGTGCGCTCCTGCGCATGCTGCAGGGCCGGCCGGCGAAGCCCGCTGCGGCGGCGCCCGGTCCGTCGGCGTGAGCGACCCGCTCGCGGCGCTGTTCGATCGGCGCAGCCTCGGGATCCGGCTCGGGCTCGAGACGATGACCGCGATGTGGGCCCGCGTCGGGCGACCGTGCGCGGGCGTGCCGGCGATCCACGTCGTCGGCACGAACGGCAAGGGCTCGACGTCGGCGAGCTGCGCCCACGCGTTGCACCGCCACGGTCGTCACGTCGGGCTCTACACGAGCCCGCATCTGCATCGCGTGGGCGAACGCGTGCGGATCGACGGCGTCGCGGAGTCGGACGACGCGCTGGCCGATGCGGTCGCACGCGTGCTCGCAGAGGAGGGCAGGGCCGCGCTGCCGCGGCCGCTGTCGTTCTTCGAGCTGCTCACGCTCGCGGCGTGGCTGCGCTTCGCGGCCCACGGCGTCGACACGATCGTCGCCGAGGCCGGCATGGGCGGGCGCTACGACGCCACGCGGATCTGCGACGCCGCGGTGGTCGTCGTCACGTCGATCGATCTCGATCATCGGCAGTTCCTCGGCGACACGATCGCGGCGATCGCCGGCGAGAAGATCGCGGTCGCGCGCGCGGGCGTGCCGTGCTTCACCTGCGCGCAACCAGCCGAGGCGATGGCGGTCATCCGCGAGCACACCAGCGCGATCGGAGCGCCGCTGCACGTCGTCGCGCCGCTGGCACGCGCGCCGTGGGGCCTGCCCGGTGAGCACCAACGCAGCAATGCTGCGCTCGCGCTCGCGGCGGCGCGCGTGCTCGTGCCCGCGGTGCAGCCGGAGGATCTCGACGACGTCGCGTGGCCCGGTCGTTTCGAGCGCATCGCCCACGGCGGCGGCGTGCTCGTGCTCGACGTCGCGCACAACCCTGCGGGCGCGCGCGTGCTCGCAGACGCGCTGCGCGAGCACGGCCTCGCGGATGCGCAGCAGATCGTCGGGTGCATGGCGGACAAGGACGTCGCGGGCATCGTCGCGGCGATCGGCGCGCGATCGTTCGCGTGGGTCGAGCTCGCTGCGTTCGGTAGCGCGGGCGCACCGGCACCGGCGGGCGCGGCGATCGTGCTGCGCGACGCGGAGCAGCTGCGTGCGCACGTCGATGCCGCGCTCGCACGCGGCGAGACCGTGTGCGTGTGGGGCTCCCACGTGCTCGTCGCAGCCGTGCGCGCGTGGGCGCTGGGCCTGCCCGCCGCGCAGCCCGGTGAGCGCGGCTGATTCCGTGCTATCGTCGTCGCGTTGGATTGGATGACGAAGTGGGGTGGCGTGCTCGCGCTCGCGAGCCTGCTCGCGTGTCGCGACGACGGTCCGCCACCGTTTCGCAACGCGTGCGCCAGCCTGCCGCGACTGCCGTCGTCCGCGAAGGTCGAGCTCGTGCGCCTGCGCGACGGCCCCGATCACGCGGTCGCGCTCGTGCAGCATCCCACCGACGACCAGCGCTTCTACATCGTCGTGAAGGACGGCAACGTCCAGACGTATCGCGGTGACGGCGAGCGTCGCGTGGTGCTCGACATCTCCGCGTCGCTGGCGATCGCCGGTGAAGCCGGCTTGTTGGGCATGGCCTTCGATCCCGACTTCGCGAGCAACGGCTTCGTGTACCTCTCGTTCACCGTGCCCGGCGGCGCGGCGATGACGAGCCGCATCGCGCGGTTCCACAGCGACGACGACGGGCTCGGCATCGATCCCGCGAGCGAAGAAGTGGTACTCGAGGTCGAGCAGCCGTACTCGAACCACAACGGCGGGCACCTGGAATTCGGCCCCGACGGCATGCTGTACTTCGGGCTCGGCGACGGCGGCAGCGCGGGCGATCCGCACGGCAACGGGCAGGATCCCGACGCGTTGCTGGGCAAGCTGCTGCGCATCGACGTGCGCGCGTTGCCGTACGCGATCCCGCCCGACAATCCGTTCGCCGACGGCGGCGGTGCGCCCGAGGTGTGGGCGATGGGACTGCGCAATCCCTGGCGGTGGGGCTTCGACCGCGAAAGCGGTGCGCTCTGGCTCGGCGACGTCGGGCAGAACCGCTTCGAAGAAGTCGACGTGATCGTGCGCGGCGGCAACTACGGATGGGGCCGCAAGGAAGGCTTCGAGTGCATCGGCACCACCGATTGCGACGACCCGGCGTTCGTCGATCCGATCGCCGCGTATCGCAACAACGGCGCCGCGACGGTGGTCGGCGGACAGGTGTTGCGTGGCAGCGAGCTCGGCGAGCTCGAGGGCGCGTTCGTCTACAGTGATTTCTACGACGGCACGATCTGGGCGGTGCGCGACGACGGCATGCCCGCGCAGCACGTGGGCGACGGTGCACGCAGCATCGCGCACTGGTTGCTCGCGAAGGACGGCAGCATGCTCGCGCTCGACTACGAAGGCGACGTGCACGAGCTGGTCGCGACGACGCCGGATCCCGCGGCCGTCGCCGCGTTCCCGCGCAAGCTGTCGGAGACCGGCTGCATCGACACGAGCGATCCCGACGCGGTGCCCGAAGGGCTCGTGGCGTACGAGGTGGCGCTGCCGTTTTGGTCGGACGGCGCGGACAAGCTGCGCTTCGTCGCGTTGCCCGAGGGCGGGCGTGGCCGGGTCGATCGCGATGCGATCGCGTGGCCGGTCGGCACCACGCTCGTGAAGACGTTCGCGAAGGACGGCATCCGCATCGAGACCCGACTGCTCGCGCGCCACGAAGACGGCTGGCGCGGCTATGGCTACGCGTGGGACGACGACGGCGTCGACGCGACGCTCGTCGAAGCCGAACGCATCGAGGCGCGCGCGGGCAGCACGTGGATCCAGCCGGGGCTGCGCGGCTGTCCGGCCTGCCACACCGACGTCGCGGGCGGTCCGCTCGGCACGACGACGCCCCAGCTCGCGCGCACGATCGCGATCGACGGCGCGCCGATCGATCAGCTCGCGCACCTGGTCGCGCAGGGCGTCATCGATCGCGCGCCGAACGTGGTGCCGTTGCCCTCACCCGACAGCGACGCGCCGCTCGAGGAGCACGTGCGCGCCTACCTGCACGTGAACTGCTCGCCGTGTCACCGCGAGGACGGCACCGGTGGACGCGCGGCGCTCGATCTGCGCCGCGAGCTCGCGCTCGCCGACACCGGGCTGTGCGGAGACCCGCGCGCCGGCGACCTCGAGCTCGCCGACGCGAAGATCGTGGCACCCGGCGATCCGGCGCGCTCGGTGCTGTCGACGCGGCTGCACGCGACCGGCGACCTTCGCATGCCGCCGCTCGCGACCGCGGTCGTGGACGAGGCTGCCGCGGCGATGATCGACGATTGGATCCAGTCGCTCGGCGCCTGCCCGTGACGGCCGCCGATTCCTGGCGCCCGCGCAGGGCCGGCGATATGATCGATTCCCCGATGCGTGCGCAGCTCTCCACGCTCGCGATCGCCGTCGCGCTCGCACCCGCGGTCGTCGTCGCCGGCCCGGCACCTCCGCCGCCGCCGTCGGGTGCACCGGTGGAGGCGCCGAAGAGCGCACCGCCGCCGAGCACGACGAATACGCCTCCGCCACCACCGGGCACGATCCCACCGGCGAGCGGCGGAGCCACGACGACACCCGAGGTGGAGGGACCGCCCGTCGATCTGTCCGACACGTGGACGTACAACCGCGGGGGCTCGTCGCGCCCGCGGTACATCCGCTCGGGCGAGCTCGTCGAGATCGCACCGAACCCCGAGGGCTACTACTCGGGCGTGTCGATCGAGGGCAACCACGTGCCGCCCCATCCCGCGCGCGCGCTGGGCAGCAAGCCCGCGTTGCTGACCTGGACGGGCTTCGAGCGGACGACCGGTGGCTCGCGCGTGTTCTTCGAGCTCTCCGCCGACATCGACACGAAGCTCGACATCAAGGGCTCGACCATCACGCTGCGCATGGTCAACACGAAGCTGAACCGCCGCAACAACGGCCGCTTCCTCGATCTGCGCTGGTTCCGAACGCCGGTCGCCTCGATCAAGGTGACCCGCAAAGGCAAGGACGCGCTCGCAACCGTCCAGCTGAAGCGCGCCGCGAGCCCGACGCTCGTGGTGATGGAAGGCAAAGAAGGCTACCGCCTCCTCGTGCTCGAGTTCGCCGGCGCCGAATCACCAGATGAGTCTCCATAAACAAGGGCTGCGCCCTTACGCTCGCGACTCAGTCGAGCCGAGGCGGCTCGACTGAGTCGGTCGCTATCCCCGGCGACATGAGTCGCCGCCGCCGCTGTGCGGCGGTCGCTCGCACGAACTGGCCGCCCGGGGCGGCCACTTCCTGCGGCGATCATCCTGTCGCGATCGCAGCGTTGGGTATTGTTTCAAGCCGTCACGCGGACGGGGATCGATTCCTCGGCGCGCGCCAGACGGAAGAGCGCGAGGCCGACGCAGGTGACGGCCGCCGCGGCGCCCACCAGCGTGAAGCCGCAGAGCATGCCCATGCCGGCGACCCCGAGCGCAACGCCGCACCAGCGGTAGCGCAGCGCTCGATCGATCCGCGCGCCGCGGGACACCCCCGCGACCACCACGGCGAGCTGTGCCTCGTCTTCCGGAGCTAAAGGCTTGGCTTCGGAACGCGCAGGCAAGTACGCGTGATTCTGCCACAAGAGCCGCGTCGCCATCTGATGCAGACGCGCGAGCTCGGCCTCCGGTCGCATCTCGGTCGCGAGCAACACCGGCAGCGCATGCGTCTTCAGCTTCGGCACGTACACGCGCGCACGACCGAGCGCCGTGACGGCCTCGACCATGAACTCGCGGGCGTGCTCGGCGCGACGCAGCTTGTCGCCGCGGTCGTCCCCCGAGCGGCCCTCGAGGGTCAACACCGCCAAGGTGAGGGCATCGCTCGCGGTCTGCAGCAGCCGCACGATCTCTTGGCGCGACGCGCTCCCGATCGCCGCCTCGCGATATCCGGCACGAAGGGCGGGGAGGGTGGGCATGCGCATCAGCGGCCTGCAATTCAAATCTAGTTCACTCGGATGGGTGCGGCCACCCGCGTCGCGCGGTCGACCGACCCAAAGTGATTTCTCTTCCCCTCGATGCCGGCGGGATTACGTCGCGCCGCTGCGCTCGGCGCGTTTGGCGTCGTCCCAGAGCGCATCGAGGCCTGCGAGCCCGACCGCCTGCGGATCCTCGCCGCGCTCCGCCAACACGCGCAGCACGTGCCCGAAGCGGCGCTCGAACTTCGCGTTCGCGTGGGCCAGCGCCGCATCTGCATCCAGCCCGAGCTTGGTCGCGAGGCGCACGAGCACGAACAGCACGTCACCGAGCTCGTCGTGCATCGCGGCCGGGTCCGCGCGGCTTCGCGCCTGCGCGAGCTCCTCGAGCTCCTCCTCCAGCTTCGCGAGCGCGCCCCCGACATCGGGCCAGTCGAAGCCGAGCGCGGCCGCCTTGTCCTGCAGACGAAACGCGCGGAGCAAGCTCGGCAGCGCTGCCGGCACGCCCAGCGATCCGAGATCGTGCTCCGATGCCTTCGCGCGCTTGCGGGCCTCCCATCGACGTGCCACCTCGTCCGACGAGAGCGACTCGGGCTCCGGACCGAACACATGCGGATGACGCTCGATCATCTTGTCGCGGATCGCGGCGATGACGTCCTCGAGATCGAAGGCGCCTTCGCGCTCGCGCAGCGCGGCGTGGAAGACGATCTGGAAGAGCAGGTCGCCGAGCTCCTTGCGATGCCGCTGCGGATCGCCCATCGCTTCGAGCACCTCGTGGGCCTCCTCGAGCAGGTAGGGCCGCAGCGACTCCAACGTCTGCTCGCGATCCCACGGGCAGCCGCCCTCGCCGAGCAATCGATCCATCAGGTCGCGCAGACCCGGCAGCGAGTCCCGCAGCCCGAGCGCGCGATGGCGGGGCACCGACGCCGCATCCGCCTCGCTGCCCGACGCCACCTCCGCCGCTCGGCCCCCGTTCTCGCCGACGCCGTCGCGTGCTACCGTCATCCTGCATCCCTTACCACAACGCGCGAGTCGCTTTGACCGGCACTGCCAAGCTCATCTTCGACGACCAGGCACCGCTGCAGCTCATGCTGGACGCGGTCGGCAAGCAGAACGGTCAGATCCTCGAACGCGAGACGGGCGCGGTGCTGCACGTGCGCGGTCACGAGGTGACGATCGAGAACGATCGCGATGGCCTCGTCGAGCGATTGCTGCGTCAGCTCTACGCGCTCGCGCAGCAGGGCACGCCGGTCGATCCCTCGGATCTGCCGCGTGCGCTCGACGTGCTGCGGCAGAACCCGAAGGCCGAGCTGCGCGAGGTCTTCGAGGACACCATCGTCGAGCGCCAAGGCGACGGCAAGGCCATCGCGCCGCGCAGCCTCGCGCAGAAGCGCTACATCGCGTCGATGCGTCGCCACCCGCTGACCTTCGGCGTGGGCCCGGCCGGCACCGGCAAGACCTTCCTCGCGATGGCGATGGCCGTGCGCATGCTGATGGAGAAGCAGGTGCGCCGCATCATCCTCTCGCGCCCTGCGATCGAGGCCGGCGAGCGGCTCGGCTTCCTGCCCGGCACGCTCGAGGAGAAGATCAGCCCGTATCTGCGTCCGCTCTACGATGCGCTGCACGACATGGTGCCCGCCGAGAAGGTCGAGCGCCTGATGGAGCGCG
>DASZPU010001060.1:0-4697 GCA_035550195.1 Nannocystaceae bacterium | reverse complement strand
TCGCTGTCGACGTGTTGTCGTGGCCGCGAGTCTCCGCGATCCTGTCGCGGAGGATGCAGCGCGGGATCGGCTCGGTGCTCGTGGCGACGACGCTCGCGCTCGTGCCCGTGCCGGTGCGCGCGGGCCCGCCGGAGCCCACGGTGACCGAGGTGCCGACGATCGCACCGTCGGATCCCGCCATCGAGCGCGCGCGCAAGCTCTACGACAAGGGCCGCGCGAAGTTCGAGACGTTCGACTATCTCGGCGCGATCGAGCTGTGGACCGAAGCGTACGAGATGCTGCCCGACGAGGAGCAGTACGCAAACATCCGCGCGCGGCTCATGTTCAACCTCGCGGCCGCGCGGCTCGAGGCGTTCGACATCGACGAGAAGGTCTCGCACCTGCGTCAGGCGCAGCGGCTGATGGACATCTACGTCGACTCGCTCGCGCCGGGGCACGAAGCGGATGCCGCGGAGGCGAAGCAGTGGCAGCAACGCATCGCCGACCGGCTCGAGCAGGCCGAGCGTTCCGCGGCGCTGCGACGTGCGACGCCGAAGGCCGACGTGCCGCCGCCGGTCGATCCACGCGCGGTCAAGCGTGCGCGTGCGCTGACGATCGCGGGCGCGAGCGTGCTCGCGATCGGTGGGGCCGGGCTCGCAGCGATGGGCGGCGGGCTGGGGTGGGGCGCGAAGCTCGAGTCGGATGCACGCAAGGACGCGAAGGCGATGCCGACACCGACCGCCGGCAGCTTCGACAAAGTGGTCACGCGCGGACACGCGGCCAACGGGCTGGCGATCGCCGGTGCGGCGATCGGTGGCGCAGCCGTCATCACCGGCATCGTGTTGCTCGCGGTGGGTGCACGCGCGAAGCAACGTGCAGGGTCGCGCGTCGCATGGATCCCGGCGAGGGGGCTGGCGTGGCGCTTCTGATCCGGCGCGCCGCGTTGCTGCCCTTCGCAGTGTGCGGCTGCTTCCAGAGCACGTTCCTCGACGGACTGCCGTGCGAGAAGAAGCGCGACTGCGATGGGCAGCACTGCATCGACGGCTTCTGCGGCGGCCCACCGGAGACCAGCACGACCGGTGCGAGCGCGACGACGACGACGAGCGCGACGATGACCACCGACGCGACCACCACGGACGCGACGACGACCGATGCGGACGAATCCAGCTCGTCGTCCGGAGGACCGGCGTGCGAGCTGCCACCGCACCAGAGCTGCGACGGCAGCAACACGCTGCTGCTCGCGCTCGAGCTGGGCTGCGCCGGCGAGTGGCCGGCGGTCAGCGCGACGATGGGCGCGACGCAATCGTTCTCCACGTCGGCCGCGATCGGTGGCTTCTCGCCGCGCGCGGGCGAGCGCTTCGCGATCGTCGGCTCCGGCCTCGCGTCCGAGCTCACGATGGTGCCACCGAAGGGCGATCCGCCCAGCATGCCGATGTTCTGCAGCGACGACGTCGTCACCGACGACGTGCTCGAGCTCCCGTCGCCGCTCACCGCCGAAGCGCCCGCGGGCGATTGCATCGACGACCCCGCGCTCATCGGCGAGATGCTCGACTGCTCGCACACGCTCACCGACGCGGTCACGCAGGTGCGCGACTACGCCGAGCTGCGGGTCGGCATGGAGGTGCCCGACGGCGCGCGCTCGTTCAGCTTCGACTTCGCGTTCTCGTCGACCGAGTTCCCCGCGTATCAAGGCATGATGTACAACGACTTGTTCGTCGCGTGGCTCGTGTCGGACATGTGGACGGGCAACGTCGCGTTCGCCGGTGGCTCGCCGATCTCGGTGAACTCGGACCTGCTGCTGCCCGCCGGGGCGACCGCGGCCCTGGTCGCCGACACCTGCATGCGCGACCACGGCACCACCGGCTGGCTCACCACGTCTGCGCCGGTCGAGCCCGGCGAGGAGATCGCGATCGTCTTCGCAGTGTTCGATCAGGGCGACAGCATCGTCGACAGCTTCGTGTTCCTCGACGCGTTCGCGTGGAGCTGCGCGCCGGTCGGCCAGCCGGAGACGCACGCGTGAGCATCGAAACGCTCGCGACCGCGGTGCGCGATGCGGAGCGGGTGCTCGTCATCACCGGCGCAGGCGTCTCCGCCGACTCGGGCCTGCCGACCTATCGCGGCGTGGGCGGGCTCTACGAAGACGCGGCAACGGAGGACGGCGTCGCGATCGAAGACGCGCTGTCGGGCGAGATGCTGCTGCGCAATCCGGCGCTGTGCTGGAAGCACATCCATCGCATCGAGCAGGCCTGTCGCGGCGCGGCGCCCAACGATGCGCATCGCGTGATCGCGACGCTGCAGGATCGCGTCGAGCTCTGCGTGCTCACGCAGAACGTCGACGGGCTACATCGTCGTGCGGGCTCGCGTCGCGTCATCGAGATCCACGGCAACGTGCACACGCTCGACTGCACCCGCTGCGCCTACACCACCGAGGTGCCGGACTACTCGGCGCTCGCGATCCCGCCGCAGTGTCCGTCGTGCGGTGGGCTCGTGCGCCCGCGCGTGGTGCTCTTCGGCGAGCTGCTGCCGCAGGACGCGATCGCCGAGCTGCAGCGCGAGCTTCGACGCGGCTTCGATCTGGTGATCTCGGTCGGCACCACCAGCGCGTTCCCCTACATCGCGCAGCCGGTCGTGCTGGCGGCGGCGATCGGCGCGACCACGGTGGAGATCAACCCTGGCGACACCGCGGTGTCCGAGCTGGTCGGGCTGCGCATCCGCGATCGTGCGGCGCCGACCTTCGCTGCGCTCGAGCGGCTGTTGGGATGAGCGCGGAGCCGAGCGACGAGGAGCTGATGGCCGCCTACGTGGCCGGTGATCGATCCGCGTTCGAGCGGCTCTTCGAGCGCTGGTCGCCGCGATTGCGGCGCAGCTTCGTGCGCGCGGGCATGCGCCCGGACGAGAGCGGCGATCTGATCCAGCAGACGTTTTTACAGCTGCATCGCGCGCGCAACGATTTCCGACCGGGCTCGCCGTTGCGGCCGTGGATCTTCACGATCGCGCTCAACCTCAAGCGGCAGTACATGCGCAGGCTCGGGCGCAAGCCGGAGGCGCCGCTCGACGACGAAGGGCCGGAGCCGGCGGCGCCCCAGGCGGATCCCGACGCGGGCTTCGTCGGCGCGAAGGTGCGTGCGGCGCTGGCCGAGCTGCCCGAGGCGCAGCGGGAGGTGATCGTGCTGCATTGGTTCGAGGGGCTCTCGTTCCGCGAAGTCGCGCAGATCGTGGGCGCGACGCAGACCGCGGTGAAGGTCCGCGCCCATCGCGGCTACGCAAAGCTGCGGGCCCGGCTCGAAGCGGCCGGGGTAACCGCTGCAGAGGCGTCGTCGTACGCCCCCGGGGAGGAGTGAGCGATGGACTGTGCCAACATCCAGAAGCTGCTCCAGACCCGCGCCGCGCTGCCGGCCGAAGGCGCGCGCCATCTCGACGGCTGTCCCGCGTGCGCGGCGATGGTGGCTGCTGCGCCGCACTTGCCGATCGACGGTGCTGCGCCGGCGAGCGATCGAGCGCTGCTGTCCGCGACGCTCGCGGCGATCGACGACGATCGCGGACCGCGAGCGCGCTTGCGCGAGCAGAGCAGCGCGGTGCGGCTCGCGATCGCGACTGCGGCTGCGCTGGTCGTGCCCTGCATCGTGTTGCTGGCATCGCCGCGCGCCGACCTCGGGGGTTATCCGCGCATGCGATTGCTCGCCGAGCTCGGCGTGCTCGCGCTGGTGTGGTTGCTCGCGGCCGCGATCACGCTGCGTCCGCTACAGCGCGCGTTGCCGAGCACGCTGCGCATCGCCGCGACGGTGATCGTGCTCGTGGCGATCGTGGCGCTCGCTTCGCTGCCGCCGGTGCATGCGCTGACCGATGCGTCCGACGGCTTCATGTGGCGCGCGCTGTCCTGTCTCGCGTACGGGACGCTCGCTGCGGTGCCGACTTGGATCGCGCTGCGCATGCTCGCGCGCGATGCCGGTGCACTCGGTCGCCGCACGGCGGTGCTCGCCGCGGCTGCGGCCGCGATCGGAGTGCTGTGCGTGTTCTTGCACTGCGCGATCTCGGATCCGCGTCACCTCTGGGCCGGACACGTCACGATCGCGCTGCCGCTCTTCGCCTGGGCGTGGTGGCACGCCCGCGCGCGTTAGAGCTGCAGGCGGATGCCCACGTCACGGCAGGTCGTGCGGACCGACTTGCGCATGCCGAGCGGCAGGCGATCGAACGCGTTCTGAGCGGTCGACTCCTTGCCGAGTCGACACGCCGCGAGCGCGATGATCTTGAGCGCACGCGCATCGCTGCGCATGCCGTTGCTCTTCTGGGCGTTGCGTAGCGCGCTGCCCCAGCTGCCCTTGCCGTACGCGGCCTCGGCTTCCTTCAACAGCGACGCGGCATCTTGCTTGGGCGCGGTCGCGGGCGCGCTGCTGGCTTGCTTCGCGGCGGGCGGAGGTGGCGACGCGGGCGACTTCTTCGGTGCGCTCTTGCTCGCGCGCTTGCTGCTCTTGCTGCTCTTGCTCGGCTTCGGCGGTGAGCTCGGCTGCTTCGCCGCGGGTGCGGGCGTCGGCGCGGGCGCGGCCACGGGCGCTTCGTCGTCGTCTTCGATCTCGATCGGAGCCGCAGGCGGTGGCGGCACGGCCTCCGACAGCGGCGGTGCGACGGGCTCGACCGGCGGTGGCGCGACGATCGGCGCGTCGATCGGATCGACCGGATCGATCGGCGGTGGATCGACGGCGGGCACCGGCGGCGGCGTC
>DASZPU010001059.1:0-9597 GCA_035550195.1 Nannocystaceae bacterium | reverse complement strand
TGGATCTTGAGCGCCTGGCGGCTGTGATCGAGCGCCTCGGTGTAGCGCCCGCCCGCCAACATCTTCTCGGCCTCGGCGCTGCGCTGGTGGCTGAGCGCGAGCTTCTTCTTCTCTTCCTCGGGGTCGCGGTCGCGCACCTTCGGCACGGCCTTCTTGTCGACCGGGCCCGCCGCTTTCGCGTCGCCCGCGGCATCGGCCGTGCTCGGACTCTCGGTGACGTCGATGCGCTCGAGCTTGTCGGTGCCGTCGTCGGGCGTCGTCGTGGCCGCGGGCTCGCACGCGGAGGCCAGCACGACGCCGAGCAAGAGTGCAATGCGTCTCATCGTGCGTCCTCCAGCTGCAGCTCGAGCGCCGGCTGACGCAAGAGCGGGTACTCCTCGGGCTTGTAGATGTTGAGTCGTTCGCGCGCGCTCGCGGTCCACTCGTTCGCGATGCTGTACTCCTTCGAACGCTTCACCGTCTCTTCGTACAGCGTGATCGCCTTGGTCTCGGCCTGCTGCGCGAACTGATCGATGATGTCCTTGTAGGCGAACCAGCCTTCGCTGTTGGGCTTGAGCGACTTGGGCACCGGTGCCGAACGGATCGCGATCGCCCAGGTCTCGAACGCGTAGCCGCGGCGATACATCGCGGCGAGCACCCAGTCGATGCGACGATACGGGAACACGTTGTCGTAGGCCGACGACGCGACCTGCAAGCGATCGGTGAGCGCCTTGACGTCCTTCTCGAGCTTCTTGCCGGTGGAGTTGACCTTCACCGCGAGCACGTCTTCGAGCGCGTACTCGGCGAGCAGGAACTGCGCCTCGGCGGGCAGATCCGCGGCATCGGTCGCGGGCTTGAGCTTCTTGCCCTCGAAGCCGGACACCGTCGCGCGGTAGTAGGTCTCCGCCTTCTTGCGATCGCCCATCTTCGCGTAGGCCTGGCCGATGCGCAGCTGCGACTCGACGGCCTTCTCCGCCATCGCGGGATCGGATCCGTAGCGGCCGAGGAAGCTCTCGTACGCCGCGATCGTGGCGCGGTGATCGTTGGTCTTGCCGAGCACCTGCGCCGCGCGGAAGGTCGCGGTCGCGGCCTTGCCCTTGTCGCTGGCCTTGTCGGCGAAGCGCTGGAACATCGCCGCGGACTTCTTGTAGTCCTGCAGGTTGTCGAGCAAGTCCGCGGCGTTCTCGAGCGCGGTCTCGCGGTGCTCGCTGTCCTTGTAGCGTTGATCCTCGGCGAGCTTGAGATAGCTGGTGACCGCCTCGTCGAACTCGAAGAACCGCGAGTGGTTGTAGCCGGTGCGCAGGAGCGCATCGTCGGCGAACTCGCTGTCGGGGTACTTCTCGTAGATGCGGCGATAGGTCTGCGTCGCGCTGCCGAAGCGCCCGATGTTCTCGTACGACACCGCCGCGTTGTTGAGCGCACGGTCGGCGTTGGGATCGTCGGGCGCCTGATCGACCAGCGCCACGAAGCGATCGGCCGCGGCCTCGAACTCCCCGGCCTCGAGCAGCAGGTTGGCTTCCTGGAAGCGCACCGCGTTGCCGAGGGTCTTGAGGTCACCCGCGAACTTCTTGGCCTCTTCGCCCTCGCCGCAGCCCTTGCTGATCAGCTTCTCGGTCCACTCCTGCGCGCCCTTCAAGTCTTCGCGCAGCACGTGCGCGTCGAAGATCGCCTTGCCGGCGTTGATCGCCACGTTCTCTTTGCAGTGCTGCTCGATGATCTGGTTGAAGCGCGCCTCGCTGTCCTCGAAGTCGAGGTACTTCTGCGAGACCTCGCCGGCGAGGAACATCATCGTCGCGGTCTGCTCGCTGTCGGGGCGCGCACCGACGAAGCGGTCGTAGGCCTCCTGCAGCTTCGCGATGATCTCGGGCTTCGCCATCGGCTTGTCGAACGGCCCCGGGTCGCCCTTCTTCGGCATCTCCGGCACGGTGAGCCGGCCCGCGGCCTTCTCCGCGTCGATGTACGCCTCGTAGGCCGACACAGCGCCGCCGGCTGCGTCTTCTTGCAGGCGGTTGTCGAGGTTGCTGTCGCGCACCTCGCTGTACTGCTGCGCCGCCGCGAGCAGCTGGCCCGAGTAGAAGAGCGACTCGGCGAAGTTGTAGCGGTACTCGTACGAGCTCGGCGTGTCGGGGAAGCGCTCGAGGTACGCCTCGTAGGCCTTCGCTGCGATCGCGTACTCGGTGGCCGCCTTCGGATCGCCCGCGGCTCGCAGCGTCTGCGCGACCGCGTGGTGATCGATCGCGGTGTGCACGAGCGCTTCCTCGGCGAGCTTGAGCGCGGCCTCGACGACGTCGAGATCGTCTTGGTTCGCGTAGAACCACGGCGTGCCGCGCAGGTAGTTGGTGGCCAGCCGGTCGCGGGCCCGCACCGCGAGATCCTTCTCTTGCAGCGCGTTGTGGGCCTGCAGGATGCGCATCTGGATCTGCGGCGCCGCAGCGGCGAGCGGCCAGCGATTGAGCGTGGTCTGCCAGATCTCGATGGCCTTGTTGAACTCGGTCTGCATCGCGAAGAGATCGCCGAGCGCGGCGTAGATCTCCGGCACGTGCTTCTCGTTGCCGCGCTTGCGATAGTCGCGATCGAGGCGCGCGAGCCCGTACACGCGGTCGCGCTGGCCGTCGATGTCCCAGTCTTCTTCGGCGTAGACCTTCGCGATGTACTTCACCGCGTCGTCGCGCAGCGCGATCGCACCGCCGGGCTCCGCGTCCTTCGCGTGCGCGTCGGCGTAGCGCACGAACTCGTCGAGCTTCTTCGCGGCTTGATCGAACTCGCGCTGCAGGTACAGCGTCCACGCCATGCGGATGAGCGCCTCGTCGAAGAGGTCGCCTTCGGGATCGTCGACGACCTTCGCGTAGGCCGCGAGCGCAGCGTCGAGCTGATCGACGTCGTAGTCGACCTCGCCGATGCGCAGCCACGCCTCGTCTTCGTACGCGCTGTCCTTCTTCCACGGCGTGCACGCGTCGTAGGCACCGGGCTTGAAGTCGGTCGAATCGGTGGCGTTGCTGCCGTCGGGCAGCGGCGGCGAGTAGAGGTTCGCGCACGCGAGCGCGAGATAGGCCTGGCGGCTCTGATCGAACTGCTCGCCCTCGTAGAGCAGCGTGCCCATCATGTAGAGCGACGCATCGGCGAGGTGGAAGCGCGGGAAACGACCGACGACGTCGCGGTACAGCTGCACCGCATCGCCGTAGTCGGGCACCGGCGACGGCGGAGCCTTGGCGTCGGGGTTCTTCGCGAGCGCGACCTGGTAGGCCTCGAGCTCCTTCTGGAACGCTTCTTCTTGTCGCTGCAGTCGCTCGGCACCGATCTCGAAGTGCAGCTCGGCGAGCCGGAACATGATCTCCGGCGTCCACGAAGGATCGTCGGGATGCAGCTTGAGGAAGTCGTCGTAGCGACGCACGGCCTGCGCACGCATCTTGCGAGCGTTGGCCTGCTTGTCCTTGATCGACTTGTCGTACGACTGCTCGAGCGCGCGCTTGCCCGCGGCACCTTGCACGATCAGCGTCTGCCCCACGGTGTGGGCCATCGCGTCGTGACCGTCTTTGTAGCGCTTCATCAGCGCTTCCATGTCGGTGAGCGCGTCGGCTTCGCGCTTGTCGGCGGGCCGCAACGGCAGCGGCGCACGCAGGCGCGATGCGTCGGTGCCCCGCGGCGCGCTCTCGAGCGGCAGCCCCGAGCCGGGCTCACCGGGGATACCGACCGGCTTCTTCGTGTCGGAGAGCTTCTTGTCCTTGGGCAGCTCGCCGCGCGGCAACGCCGAAGCGGCCGCGGGCAAGAGCGACAACGCGAGCGCGACTGCGAAGACCTTCTTCATTGATCGGTCTCCGAGAGGCCCATCTCGATCGCGGTGTCGAGTGCACGCAGCTCGCGATCGCGCTCGACCTCGAGCCGCTGGATCTCGTCGGTCTCGGCTTCTTTCATCGCCCACGCGACGTCGAGCAGGCCGACCTCGGATCGCAACACCAGCGAGCTCAGCTCGGTGACGACGTCGGCGTACGACGCCGCGAGCACCTCGGCGACCAGCGTCTTGGTCTCGCCCTTGCGACCGGTCATCTCGGCGAGATAGCCGTCGAGGTTGGCGCGCTCCTCCGCGAGGATCACGACCGCGCCTTCGAGGCGCTTGCCGGCGGTGCGATCGAGACCGGCGCGCGCCTTGTCGGCGCGGGCATGCAGCGTCTGCGCGCGCTTCCACAGCGTCGCGACGTCGGGCTGCGCACCGCCTTTGGTGAGCGCATCGAAGAGCCCCACGAGGTACTGGCGGTAGGTGACCATCGCCTTCGCCCTCGCCTCGCGCAAAGGATCCTCGTAGCGCAGCGACGCCTGTGCGCTCGAGATGCGCTCGCGCACCGCGGCGACCTCGGCTTCGTGGGCCGCGATCTCGTCGCGACGCGCAGCGGCGTCCTTGAGGAAGCCCTGGTGGTCGATCTTCTGCTCCTTGCGCGTCTCCTCGTAGTAGCGCTCGGTGGCGACCAGCTCGGCGCGCATCGACGCGACCACGAGATCGAGCTTGTGGGCCTGCTCGGCGAGGCGTTGCAGGCGGATCACCGCGCGGCGCTGCGTATCGGTCTTGTCGCCGAGCGGGCGCTCGACCTTGTCCTTGAGCGCCACGCGCTTGCGCTCCGCGGCCCCGAGATCGCGATCGCCGGCGATGCGGGCGATGAGCGCTTCTTCGACCGCGACGAGATCGTCCTCGACGTTGTCGAGCCCAGCCGCGTGCGCGGCGAGATCGTTGAACAGGCGCGCCTTGTCCTTCGCGCGCACGGCCTCTTCCATGCGCGCGAGCAGGTTGCGGGTCTCGGCGAGCTCGCGCTCGAGCAGGCCGACGTCCTTCGCGAGATCCTCGGCCTGCACCGCGCGCGGCAGCGAGCGCGCGACCGCCAGCGCACCGACCGGCAGCACCGACGCGAGGCTGAAGTGCTCCATGTCTTCGCCGACGACCGCAGCGAAGTAGTCGGTGGCGTCGGCCTTCGCCGACAGCTTGCGCCCGAGCTGCGTGGACAGGCGATCGAACTCGCGGCGCAGCGTGAGGAACTCTTCTTCGGCCGACTTGTAGTCGCGCTGCTGCACGCGGATCTTGCCGCGCAGCTGCTTGATCTCCGGCACGATCGGCGACTCGGGATCGTAGATGAGCAGCAGATCGAGGGCCTGCACCGCTTGCTCGAAGCGATCGGCGCGCAAGAGCGTCCACGCGGTCTCGTACATCGCCTCGGGGAAGAACGGCGAGTCGCGACCGATGCGACGGTAGGCCTTCACCGCGTCGTCGGTCTCGTCGTTGTCGTGGTGGATGCGACCGATCGCGAGGTACGCGAGCTCGACGATCTGGCGATCGCGGGGATCGCTGGGGCGCACCTTGGTGATCCGCGCGAAGCGGACGAGCGCGTCCTCGCGATCGCCCTTCGCGAGCGAAGCGGAGCCGCCGACGTAGGCCGCACGCACGCGCCAGCTCGCATCGGGACCACCGCGCGACAGCGGGATGTCGATCGGCGAGAGGCCATCGAGCTCCGCGATCGCCTGGTCGTGCTTGCCGGTGAGGTACAGCCAGCGTCCGAACGAGTAGCGCAGCTCGGCGCTGCGATCCTTCGCGGGGAACGAGCTCGCCCAGCGCACGAGGCGATCGGTGTTGGCGGCATCGAGCACGCCCCGCGGCGGCGTGCTCTCGGTGTCGACGCCGACCGCTTGCAGGCGCGCGCGCACCTCGGGCGTCGCGGAGATACCGGGTCGGCGCGCGAAGCCGGACTCGCGGCGCGGAATGGCGAGATCGAACAGTCGCGCGACGCTGCGCTGATGGAAGCGCTTCGCGTCGGGTCGCGCATCGGCGAGGTTCTTCGAGAACAGCTCGGCGGCCCAGCGCGCCATGTCGAGGCGCACGAGCGCATCGCCGAGGAAGAACACCGCCTGCGCACCGGCCTGCGAGCTGCCGTAGTTCTCGACCAGATCGAGGAACTTGATCGCCGCGCCTTCGGCATCGCCTTCGACCAGCAGCAGCTGGCCGTCGACGAGCCGCCGTGCGAGCTGCGTCTCGCTGGGCTTCTCGTCCTTCGCGGCGGCGCGTTCGGCTGCGACGACGTTCTCCTCGGCTTCGCGCAGCTGCGTGCCGAGCTCGCCGAGCTTGGGCTGCTCGCCCTTCTCCGCCTGCGCGTCGCTGCTCGCGAGCGCGACGGCGAGCGCGGCCGCGATCGCACGCGCCACCATGGGCACGCGCAGATCGAACGGTCGCGCGCTGCGGATCACTCGGCGCTCCGCGGGGTGCGACGCGACTTGGTGGCCGCGAGCGGACGTCCGGCCGCGTCGAGCGGCAGCTCCTGCCAGTTCACGCTCGGGCGATCCGACATCTCGGTGGTCATGTTGCCGCGCTCGTAGCCGACACTGGTCAGCTTCACGGCGCCGTTCTCGGGCGCGGTGAAGCTGTGGGAGCTGCGCGAGTCGAACGTGTAGCCCGACAGATACGAGAACACGCCGTAGCCGTGGCCTTTGTAGGTCAGCTCGATCGTGACGTTGTGGGGGCCCGGCGGAAGATTGCCGTCGTAGATGACGAGCTCGTCTTCGCTGTCGAGCCCGCCCGACTCGTCGGTGCGCGCGTAGATCTGCGCGCCGTCCATGATGTAGGTCATCCGCACGAGTCGGAAGCCCGAGCCCATCAGGTTGCGATGCGCGATGACGACGCGACTGCCCGCCATCACGCCCTTCAACACGGTCTCGCGCAACAGTGCGAGGCGGGCCTTGCTGCGGAAGACGCGATCCTTGAGATCGTCGACCTCGACCTGCAGGCCGTCGATGCGATCGCCGTAGATCTCGCTCTGTCGTGCGGCGTCGCCCGTGACGGCGACATCGGTCGCTGCGGGTGCGGGCTTCGGCGTCGTGCCGGCGGGCTTGGGCGTCGTGGTCGCGGCGGGCTTCGTCGGCGTCGTCGCAGCGGGCTTCGCAGGTGCGACGGTCGCGGGCTTCGCAGGCGCGGTCGCGGGCGGCTTCGCGGGCGTCGTCGCCGGCGCAGCGGGCTTCGCCTTGGCGGGCGGTGGCGGTGGTGGTGGGGCCGCGTGTGCGCTCGCGATCGCGAATGCGATGCAGAACGCGAGCGCGACGGACAACCTCCGCGCGAACCGCTTCACACTCTCACTACGACGGAACAACCAACCGTGACGGGAATCCCCGAGCTCTCGCACGCTCGCCACCCTACCAAGACGCTTCAGCATGTACCACCTCGGGTCTGCGCGCCCGTGGGCGGCCGGGAATCGTGTGGGCGCGACGGCATGGCCATTTCACCTTCTCTGCCGGTTCGTCCTTTCCCTCAGCCGGCCGGAGATATCTCTGCTCGGCCCATTCGGGCCGAAGGGCACACCCCATTGCGACGACGGGACGAAAACCGTCACGCGCGGCCGCGATCGCGGACGGGGCTCCCTAAGGGGTGTCCCAAGGCGGTATCGTTGCCGTGGTGACCGCCGAAACCGAGTACATGGGCACGGGCCGCGCGAAGGTCTGGACCTACCTCATCGTCGCAGGGCTGCTGCTCGTGGGCGCAGTGGTCGCCAACTTCGCGTTCAGCAACCCGGAGATGGCGCAGCACGGCCTCGATGCATTCCTCGGCATGCCGCCGTGGGCGTTCCCGGCGATCATGGCCGCGGTGGGCTTCGTCGTGTTCTGGCTCGGGCTGAAGGTCGAGACCGACTGGCCCGAGGCGCTGGGCGCGTTGCTCGTCGCCGGCGCGGTCGCGATGGGCGAGTTCTTGCTGGGGTGGAAGCGCTTCGAGCTCGCCGGGCTCTTCGTCGTGCCCTACGTGATCCCACTGGCGATCTTCCTCGCGATGCTCGGCTACAGCATGCTGCGCAGCAAGTGAATCAGCGCGGCGCCCAGCGGCGCACGATCGCGATCGCCGCTGCGAGCGCGCGGTCGTCGAGCCCGTCGATGTAGGCGCGCTGCTCCGGACACGCGTCGAGCAGACGCGCGCGCACGTCGGTCGCGGTCTCGGCCTGCACGAGCGCTTCGACGAGCGCGCGCTGCCACGCGCCGAGTGCGGCTTCGTCCATCACGCGAGCATCTCCTTCAGCCGTGCGAAGTCGCGACGGAGGCGATCCCCTTCGCTCGCGTCGCGGATGCTGCCGGCGATGCGCTCGAGCACGACGAGCTCGAGCGCGGGGCAACGCGGCACGACGGTGGCGAGCAGCGCGAGCACTTCGTCGGGCACGTCGTCGTCGTGGGTGTCGCGCCGGAACACGCCACCATCGATCGGCCACCACGTGCCGCCGGCGACGTGGATGCAGCGCACGCGATCGAGCGGATAGCTGGCGAGCACGCGATCGCGATCGAGTGCGAAGTTCACGAGCTGACACCACAGGTTGTGCACGTCGAGCACGAGATAGCCGTCGGTGTCCGCGAGCACGTCGCGGAGCAACGTCGCTTGTGCCCACACGTCGGCTTCGCCGAGCGCGAGCGCGAGGTTCTCGAGCCCGACCGCGGTGCCGGTCGCGTCCGCGAGTCGACGCAGCGATCGCGTCAGCACACGGCGCGCGCCCTCGCCGGCCGGCAACGGCAGCGGCGCACCGGCATCGCGATCGCCCGCGCACATGAAACCGAAGTGCTCCGACACGCCGCGATACGATCGCGTCGCGCACTCGTCGTGCACGCGTGCGAGCCACTCGTCGTGACGCGCGCGCGCATCGACGCTGCCGGGCGACAGCCGCACGCCGTGGCCCCACAGCTTGTCGGCCGCGGCGTAGTGATCGAGCAACTCCTTCGCCCACTCGGGCTCGCCGTCGCGACGACGCGCGATGTCGAAGCTCCACTCGAGCGCATCGACCACGCCGGCTTCGAAGAGCGGCAACACTGCCGCGCGCGAGGCGTCGTCGAGCATCAACGAGAGCCCGACGTCGACGCTCATCCCATCCCGCACGGCCCGCACTCCCACGCCGGATTCGCGGGCGGCGTCGGCTCGGGGGTCGCGATCGGTTGCGCGGGCTTCGGCTCGGCGACCGGCACGGTCACCATCACCGGCGTCTGGTGCTTGCTCGCGGGCTGCAGGCCGGGGAACGCATCGGGCCCGCGCTGCGTCGACGTGCTCGCGCACGCAGTCGTCATGAGCGCGGTCGCGCCGAGGCCGACGCGGAGGGTGGCGAGCAGTGCGTTGGGCAGTTGCATGGCAGACAGAGACGCACGAGCGCAGCGCTTGTTCTGCCACGAAACCCGCGAATCCGCTCGTTTCGCCCCTGTAAGAGCGCACCCGCGGCGGGCGTTCCGGGCCTGCTCGCGCTGCGGGCGGTCGCCTCGCGCGGGCCTCATTCAATTCTTGTTGATTTTTTGAACGAGACTGCGATGCTGATCGCGTGACCGGTCGCGAGCTCGTGCTCTCGCGTGCGCGCGACATCGCGGTGTTCGTGTCGCCGGTGCGGCAAGAGATCTTCGCGGCGATCGGATTGCACGGGCCGCTCACCGCGACCGCGATCGCGAGCCACCTCGGTCGCGCTACGACGTCGCTCTACCACCACCTCGCCCAGCTCGTGCGCATCGGCGCCGTCGAGGTGAAGCGAACGCGGCGCGAGGACGGCAAGGCCGAGCAGGTCTACGCAGCGGCGGTCGGGCGCGTCGCGATCTGCGAAGGCGCGGGCACGAACGCGGTGCAGGCTCGGCAAGACGCCG
>DASZPU010001058.1:0-8068 GCA_035550195.1 Nannocystaceae bacterium | reverse complement strand
GCACGACGAACCCGTTGCGCCCGCACGCGCCGCGCAGCTGGTGGAACACGCGGAAGAAGAGCTCGAGCACACGCTTGCGCGGCAGGTCGATCGTGACCGGCTCGCCGAGCGCGGAGAAATCGAACACCTCGCTCGCGCCGGCATCGAACATCGTGCACAGCTCGGCGAGCTCGCCGACGCCGACCGCCTTGCCCGCGACCACGGGTCGACCCATCGCACGCAGCGAGTAGATGATGCGGCGCGCCGTCGTGGTCTTGCCCGAGTCCATGTCGGGGCCCACCACGAGCACGAGCGCGGGATCCTCGGGCCTCGGTGCGCGCGGCGTCGCATCGCCGGGTGGCGCATACGCGCGCGTGTTGATCGGCTTGCCGTCCTTGTTGCCGAGCCGCGCGAGCACGCGCACGCGCGTCGGTGGCCCACGGTAGAGCGCGGTGTGCTGGCTGCCCTGCACGATGAGCCCGGCCTGCCCGCCGCGCCCGTGCAGATGCAGCGTGTCGGTCGGCTGCTTCGGGATCTCCGCGATGCACGTGTGCGTGCCCGCGCGCGGCGCGAGCACGACGACGGTGACGCTACCGGGATGCAGCGGCGCGTCGTGGAACGCGAGGCCTTCGCAGCGGTTCACGTTCTCGACGCGATCGACGAGGCCGACCGGCGCGAGCACCTGCGTGAGCAGCAAGTCGCCCTGCTCCCAGCGCGCCGCGGGATCGATCGGCAACAGCATGTGCACGTCGTCGGGCCGCACCGCACGTGCCGCGCTCGGGAACAACCACTGGTTGCGCCGCGCGGGGTCGACTGCGGTCTTGGCCGTGATGCCCGGCAACGCCCCCAGGTCACCACCTCGACGGCGGCCCGACAAGCGCGGCGATCCCGAAGCGAGGATCGACGCTCACGACGCCGATGGGCGCCGCGCGAGCGCATCGCGGATGAGGCGCATCGCCTCGGGCACGCGCTTCGCCGGAACGTTGACGCGCGTGGGCATGCCGCCGCCGATGCCGAGCAGCTCGACGAAGTCGAGGCCGCTGTCGAAGTCGGCCGCGATGGTCGCGTTGCCGGCTTCCACCACGATCGCCACGGTCGCGCGCTGCTGTCCGATGAGCAAGAGCTCGGTCTTGTCGAACGCGGCGGCCGACGACGGAATCTCGAGCAGCGCGATGCCGTCTTCGACGAGGAAGCGATCGGCGAGCGAGGCCGCGGCTTCGGCACGACGCCGAAAATCCGCCGCCGCGGCGACGATGCTGTCGCGCTCGATGCCGGGCTGCAGACCGCCGACGAGGTAGTGTACGACGCGGAGCTTCAGCGTCTCGTCGAGCCAGTGCGCGCGCAGGGCCTGATCGATGCGATCGGCCTCCGCCGTCGCGACCCCGATGCGCGTGTCGATGACGCGCGCGTCGTCGTCGGCACCGGCATAGGGCTCGCGTCCGCCCAAGATCCACTTCGCGGCCGAGTAGAGCCCGTCGAGATCGAAGTGGCAGCAGATCGTGTCGACCGGGCCGGTGTCGGCGACGAGCGTCGGCGTGATCATCTCGGGGCACGCACCGTGCTCGGCCTTGGTGGCGAGCACGAAGCGCGGATCCTTGCGGTACTCGACGTGCAGCGGATGATCGTGGTGATCGACCCAACGCGCGAGCCGAGCTCCGAGCTGCGAGATGAACGCGCCCGTGGTCTTCTCGAAGCCCTTGCCGAGCCCGACCGCTGCGAACGCGATGTCGAGCACGACGACGCGCCCGTGCAGCGAGGCCGCGCGCGGGAGCTTGCGCGGGCTCGCGAACACGAGCGTCGGGCTGCTCACGGTAGCTCCGCGCGCGCGGACTGCAGCTCGCCGAGCGCGTGGTGATTGCCGGCCTTCTGCGCCGCATCGGCACCGCGCTCGTAGATCGCGGCCGCCTGCGCCGTGTCGCCCAGCTTGCGCAACAGGTTGCCGTACATCAGGTACGCGGCGACGTAGCCGGGATGGCGCTCCAGCAGATCGGCGAACGCGGTGCGGGCCTCGTCGCCGCGCCCGAGCTTGTCGAGCTCCATCGCGAGGCCGTAGCGCGGGAAGGGATCGTCCGGCGTCTTCGCGACGAGCTGACGCAGCATCGCCAGACGATCCATCGTCAGGCCGCGCCCTTGTTCTTCGGCTTCCAGGTGCGCTCGTGCTCCGCGATGTACGCGGTCGCATCGCCGTCGGCCATGCCGAGCGCCGCGAGCAGCTTCGGCGTGCGATCGAACACCGGCGACTCCTGCAGGTGGCCGACGAGCAGCAGATACGTCGCGACGTGGAAGTCGGGGTACTTGCCGAGCAAGACGTCCGCGCCTTCGCGCAGCTGCTCGGGCGTGCGCGTCTCGCAGAAGTCTTCGTCGGTCTCGCCCTGCTTGTGCGGCACCTTCAGCTCGTTGAGGAAGTCGACCAACATCGAGCGGTGGTGTCGCATCAGCCACTCGATGAGCAGCGCGAGCGCGAGCTGCTCGTTGCCGGACGCGAACTCGGCGTCGAAGCGCTTGCGCCACGCCTTGAGCCGTGCGGCCCGCGTGAATGCGGTCTCGGGAACGGACGAGGTGGCGCCACCGGCCTTGAGGACCTGACGCACTTCCTTGCCCGAGAGCTCGCCGTAGAACCCGTCGACGCGCGCGGGGCCGAGGTGCTTGCAGATCTCGAGTGGCTTCATGATTGCGGGCGGAGGCTAGCACGAAGACCCGGAGCGCAAGTACGACATTCGGCGCTTGCGCGCCTACCCGGCCGAGCGCGACCGTAGTCGATGATGCTGCTCGCGTCCGCCCTGCTCGCGCTGTCCGTGATGGCCCCTACCGAGTCGTGCGCGTCGGAGTGCGCTGCGCAAGCGGGCACCGATCGACAGACGTGCCTCTTGCAGTGCGAGCAGCAGGAGACGCCGCGCTCGGGCACCGGCATGACGCGGTGGCATCGTCAGGAGAATCTCGGCGGCGCGCCGCCCGACAGTCCGCATGCGGGCGAGGACGAGACGGTCGTCACGACGACGACGACGACGGCGGAAGGCACGAGCACGACGACGACGACGAGCACGAGCGGTGCAACGACGAAGAGTGGTGCGGCGGCGAAGCCTGCGTCAGTGCGTGCGGCCTCGGCGAAGCGCGGCGGCGAAGACTATCCGGCGCTCGCGAAGTGCATGAATGGATGTGATCCGGATTCGGTCGCGCACACGCGCGCGCAGTGCAAGCTCGGGTGCTTGCGGCTGTCCGTGCATTGGCGTGCACGGGGCTGATGGTTGCTGATCGCCTTGCGCGAATTACTTGCTCGCCTCGTCGGTCTTGGCTGCGATGTACCGGTCGTAGGCCTGCATCAGCTTCGTCGTGATCGGGCCGGCCTGGCCTTTGCCGACGAGGCGACCATCCAGGCGCGTGACCGCCATGATCCCCCGCACCGACGAGGTCATGAACACCTCGTCCGCCGCGCGCAGCTCGTCGGGCTGCACGCGCTTCGCGGTGACCGGCAGGCCCAGCTCCGCGGCGAGCTCGCACACCACCTCGCGCGTGATGCCGGCCAGCAGACCCGCCTGCAGATCGGGGGTCGCGAGCGCGCCGTTTTCCACGAAGAACACGTTGCTGGTCGCGCCCTCGGCGATCTCGCCGGTGGCGTTGCACAAGATCGCATCGTCGCCGCCTTCGGCGATCGCCTGGCGCAGCGCGAGGATGCTGCCGAGATAGTTGCCGCTCTTGATCGCAGGGTCGACGACGCCGTGCTGCGTCTTGGTGGTGCCGACGATCACCGCGTGCAGCCCCTCGCGATAGTCCTTCGCGCTCGGCAGCACCAGCGGCTGCACGATGATGACCATCGTCGGCTGCGTCGACGCGCGCGGGTCGAGCATCAGCGGCCCGACGCCACGCGTGACGATGACGCGCACGTAGCTCTCGGCGTTGCCCGTGGCGCGATGCGTGCGATCGATCGCCGCCGCGAGCTCGTCGTCGCTCCACGGGATGACGAGCCCGATGCCGTCGCCGCTGCGATGCAGTCGCGCGAGGTGGCGTGACAGCTCCACCGGTCGACTGCCGGCGGTGCGCATGGTTTCGTACACGCTGTCGCCGTAGAGGAAGCCGCGGTCGAGCACGCTGATCTGCGCCTCTGCAGGATCGACGGGCGCGCCGGTGGTCGAGAGATAGATCTTCGTTGCCATTCCCGCTGCGGGGCCCATCGACGCCGAGCACGGCGCGCGCGTCAAGTGCCGCACGAATCGCGCGACGCTGGGGCACTCTGGACGGTCGCAGCGGCTCACGCGAGCGGGGCGGGCCTGACGACACAGATGGAAGCGCGGCTCCGGCTCGACGAACGTGTCGACGGCATCGAGCGCCGACTCGAAGAGCTCGAACGCCGACGATGACACTGCGCAGCTCACCGCGCGAGCGCGCGGCGTAGCTTCCACACGCCGATCAGCGCTTCGCGGAAGATCGCGCCCGACATCTTCGACGTGCCCACCGTGCGATCGGTGAAGGTGATCGGCACCTCGACGACGCGGAAGCCGAGCTTCACGGCGCGCGTGGTCATCTCGATCTGGAAGCCGTAGCCGGCGGTGAGGATGCGGTCGAGCGGCAACGCTTCGAGCACCTCGCGGCGCCAGCACTTGAAGCCCGCGGTCAAGTCGCGCACCGGCACGCCGAGCACGAGGCTCGCGTAGCGACTGCCGCCCTTGCTCATCCATTGCCGCGAGCGCGGCCAGCCCTGCGTGCCGCCGCCCTTCGTCCAGCGCGAGCCCACCGCGACGTCCGCCCCTTCGCGACAGGCCCGACGCAGCGCGCCGATCGAGCACGGGTCGTGCGAGAAGTCGGCGTCGATCTGGATCACGTGCGTGTAGCCGATCGGATCCGCGAGCAGGCGCGCGAACGCGTCGAGGTACGCGCGCCCGAGCCCCTCCTTGCCGCGGCGATGCATCACCCGCACGCGCGGCTCGCTCTTCGCGAGCTCGTCGGCGAGCGCACCGGTGCCGTCGGGGCTCGCGTCGTCGACCACGAGCACGTGCACGTCGGGCTCGGCGGCGAGCACCGCCGCGACGATGCGCGGCAAGTTCTCGCGCTCGTCGTAGGTCGGGATCACGACCACCGCACGCTCCGTCATGGACGCACACGTTAGCGCTCTACGTACCGCTACGTAACCCGGGCCCGGCGTGCCCCTCGCGCGGCGCGGTGGCGGATAAAACGGTGTGGGGTGAGCAGCATGCGAAGCACGACAGGCGCATGGTGGGCGGCAGCGCTCGTAGCAACGCTCGGCACGAGCGCGCACGCCGAGCCGCCGCTCTCCGAAGGTCGCGACGATCACCACCATCCGCCCCCGGAGTACGCGGCGCCCGGCTGGGACATGCCGCCGGCGTCCGACGAAGCGCCCGAGTATCCACGCGCGGCGCAGTACGTGCCCGCGAGCACCAGCAACTACGTCGCGGGCGGCATGGGCGACGTGCAGTACGTCGTCGTGCACACGATGCAGGGCTCCTACGAGGGCAGCATCTCGTGGTTCCAGAATCCCGTCGCCGAAGTGTCGGCGCACTTCTGCATGCGCAGCAGCGATGGCGAGATCACGCAGATGGTGCACCTCGCCGATCGTGCGTGGCACGTCGGAAGTCAGAACTCGTGGTCGGTCGGCATCGAGCACGAAGGCTTCGTCGACGACGCGAGCTGGTACACGTTCGCGATGTACAGCCGCTCGGCCGAGCTCGCGCGCTGGCTCGCCGATCACTTCGGGCTACCGCTCGACCGCGAGCACATCGTCGGTCATGTCGACCTCCCCGATCAGACGCACACGGATCCCGGGCCCAACTGGAACTGGGAGCTCTACATGGCGCTCATCCACGACATCGTGGGCGCGAACGCGGTCGAAGGCGTGGTCGTCGATCGCAGCAAGGCGTGCACGCTCACCGCGAGCGTCGACACCTTCCTCAAGGCCACGATCGAAGACGCGGGTGCGCTCGGCGACGATGCGAAGTGCATGGTGCCCGCGGGCACGCAGGTGCAGTACGTCGACGCCCACGATCTCCACGGGCACTGGCGGCTCGCGCTCGAAGGCGATCATCCATGCAGCGGCGTCGCGGGGCTGGAAGAGCTCGCGTACGCGAGCGCGGCCGACTGGGATGCACCGTGCGCTGCCGAGCAAATGGCGGCGAGCGGTGCAACGATCGCGCTCGATGGTGGTACCGCGATCGCGGTCGCAGCCGACGGCGCGTTCGCGTTCGCCGACGTCGGTGCGGGCGCGCATGCGATCGATGCGAGCGCCACCGAGACGCTCGCGACCAACGTACCGTTCGAGCACGCGGGCTATCCCGGCACGCGACTGGTCGTGCGCCTCGATCCGATCGACGCGGGCGACAGCAGCACCGGCGGCGGCGATGAAGGTGCCTCCGACGACGGCGGTGGCGAAGCCGAAGGTGGCACCGCGGTCGATCCGACGGACGCGGGCGGGACCACGGGAGGCGATCCCTCCGGGGGTGCAGGCGACGACGACGACGCGCTGCCCGACACCTTCGGCGAGCACGACTCCGATGCGGGCTGCGGCTGCGCGGCCGCGTCGGGTTCCGGCGGGCCCATGGCGTTTGCCGGTTTCGTGCTGCTCGCTGCGCTTCGCCGCCGGGATCGGGGCCTCCGGGTCCGCGGCTGACCGCCCCTGCGCAGCGGCGCATACGAATCGCTGGTCCACCGCTCACGAGTCGTGTGCTAGTGTCCGCGACACGCCTACGTGAACAGGTAGCCGACCTTGCGGAAAATTCGGTGCCATTACCCCTCGCCCGATGCGTACGTGCAAGCCCTCGAGCCGACGGGCGAGCCGCACTCGTTGCAGGTCTACTCCACCGACGCCTTCGAGCCCGGTGAAGAGGTGCTGCTCGAGGTCTACTTCGCCGGCCTGCCCGGCAAGATGATGGTGCGCGCGATCGGCAAGGAGTGGCACTCCGCGCGACCGCGTTTGCGCGTGCGCGCCGGTGGCGTGCTGCGCTGTACCGGCACCGAGTGGCGCAAGCTCGAGTTCCTGCGCGAGGTCGGCAACGGCACCATCGATCTCACCGCGCGACGTCGTCACGTGCGATTGCCGGTGATGGTCGAGGTGCGTTGGCGTCGACACAACAGCACCGAGTACGCGATCGCGGCGCTGTCCGAGATCAGCGAAGGCGGTGCGCTCTTGTTGACGCGCACGCCACCGCTCGCCGACGAAGAGATCATCGTCGAGATCACGCCGCCGGGCAGCGAGCGTCCGCTCGAGGTGCTCGCAGTCGTGCGCAACACCGACAACCCCGACGGCGTCGGCCTCGAATTCCTCGCGCGCGACATGGGCGGTGTGCACCGCCTGCGCGAGGTCATCCGGCGACTCGTCGAACAGTAGCCATCACGCGGTGCGGCGCGACCGTGAGCCCGCGGATGATCGGGCGCGCGCGACCGGGTTGCTCGAGCTCGAGCTCGAGCTTCGCGAGCATCGTGGCGAGCACGATGCGCATCTCGAAGCGGGCGAACGCCATGCCGATGCATACGCGGCGGCCACCGCCGAACGGGAAGTAGCGATCGCCGGCGATCTTGTCCTCGCCGAGGAAGCGCTCCGGTCGGAACGCGTGGGGCTCGGGCCACAGATCGGGGCGGTGGTGCACGACGTACGTGCAGGGAAAGAGGATCGTGCCGGCCGGCAGCCGCCAGGTGCCGAGCGTGTAGTCGTGCGCGAGCACGCGCGGCACCGCGGGTGCGATCGGTGTCCTCCGCATCGACTCGCGGATGCAGGCGTCGAGGTAGGCGAGCTCGTGGCAGCGCGCGGCATCGATCGCGCCGCCATCGAACACGCTGCGGCGCTCGTCGGCGATGCGCGCGAGCAGGTCCGTGCGCGGTAGCAAGTGTGAGAGCGTCCACGCCAGCGTGTTCGCGGTGGTCTCGTGGCCGCCGACCAGCATCGTGACGAGCTCGTCGATCGCGTGCGGGATCGTCATCGGCGCGCCGTCCTCGTAGCGCGCGTCGGCCAGCATCGCGAGGATGTCGGTGCGACCTGCCGTGCCGTGCGATCGACAGTGCTGCAGATCGTCGCGCAGCACGCGGACCACCTCGGCCTTCGCACGGCCGACGCGATGCCAGGGCAGCCACGCGAGGGGCCCGTCGA
>DASZPU010001057.1:0-10318 GCA_035550195.1 Nannocystaceae bacterium | reverse complement strand
CTGCAGCGCGGTGGCTTTCTCGGCGAGCTGGCGCTGGTGAGTCGCGTCGCCCAGCACGCCCGCGATGCGCGACGCCGCAGCGAAGGCGTCGTAGACGTAGCCCTGCACTTCGGCGAGCGCGATCGGTCCGCGCGCATCGCTGCCGTCCGCGTGGAAGACCGAGTCGCAGGAGTCCTTCCAGCCTTGGTTCACCAGCGCATCTTCGGCGCGCGCGCCGTACTCGACGAAGCCGTCGGCATCGGCGTCGCCCCAGCGCTCCATCCACTCGAGCGCACGCGTCGCGTGCGGCCACAGCTGCGCGACCAGCTCGAGATCGCCGGTGGTCTGGTGGTAGACGCCGAGCAATCCCACGAAGAGCGGCGTGGCGTCGACGCTGCCGTAGTAGCGCCCGAACGGAATCTCGCGCAGCGCCGCCATCTCGCCGTGGCGCAGCTCGTGGAGGATCTTGCCGGGCTCGGCATCCGCGGTGTCGTCGAAGCCGTCGGATTGATGGGCCGCGAGGAAGCGCAGCACGCCCGCGCTGAGCCCCGGCTGCGTCCACGAGGTCATCCACGCGGTGAGCAACGCGTCGCGACCGAACGGAGTACTGAACCACGGCACGCCGGCGTAGGGGTACGGGCCGTAGCTCGTGCGACTGGTCATCAATGCGAGATCGGCGTGGCTGCGCGCGAGCCAAGCGTCGAAGCGCGGGCTCGACGTGCGCACGTTGCAGCAGGCACGCCGCGACGCGACGTGGCCCCGCAGCGCCTGCGCGCGCGCCGAGTCGTGATCGCGCGGCGTCGGCACGGGTTCCTCGCCGATGCGACAGTCGACCTCGACGTCGAGACGCACCGACTGCTTGGCCCCCAGCCGCAATCGAAACGTCGCACCGTTGGCATCGATGCGCGAAGGTGCGGGCGCGAGCCCGATGTGCGTGCGGCGCAGCACGCCGTCGAGGCCGGTGTACGCGAACGTGACCGCGTCGCCGGTGACGACCGGAGCCGCTTGCTCGCCGCGCTGCATCCGCGTCACGCCGCGCACCTCGAAGAGATCGGCGAAGTCGCTGGCCCAGCGCAGCTGGATCTGGAAGTCGAGCTCGCGGATATCGTAGTTGGTGATCTCGAGCCGCTCGAAGCACACCGCGTCGTGCAGGAACTTGCAGCGGCGCACGTGCACCGTGCTGTGCGGCAGCACGAGACGATCGCCGAGGTAGAGATCGCAGTTGGTGAGATCGGCTTCGAGCACACCGTCGTCGCCGATCTGCGAGCCGAGCAGCAGCAACGGAGTGCCGTGCAACGACAGCTCGAAGCGCGACAAGAACCGCGTGCCTTCGTGGTAGATGCCGCAGGTGCCGTCGTCGCGGCACGCCAGGTCGCCGCTGCGATCGAACACCGCGAAGGTGTCGTCGTGCTTCAGCACGCGCCGCATGCCGGGGCCCGGCGCGGTAGAGGCACGAATGCCGTAGTGCAGCCCGGACTCGGCTGCGGACGAGGAACCGTCTCCTTGGGGCATGATGCTGCGCTCCTTCACGCGGAAGCGCGCGCGGCCTCGATGCGTGCCACATCGGCGCCGCGCACGAGCTGCTCGTAGATCTCCACGTAGTCGGCGGCCATGCGCTCGGCCGTGAAGCGACGCTCGAAGCACGCGCGCACCGCTTTGCGGTCGAGCTCGGCGACGCGTCGCGTCGCGACGACGGCGGCGTCGAGATCCGACACGACGAAGCCGCTCACGCCGTCGTCGATCACTTCGCGCACCGAGCCGCAGTCCCACGCGATCACCGGCGTGCCGCACGACATCGCCTCGATCATCACGAGGCCGAAGGGCTCGGGCCAGTCGATGGGGAACAACATCGCACGCGCACGACCGAGGAGCTCGCGCTTGCCGAGCTCGTCGATCTCGCCGACGAACTCGACGCCGGGCCCGTCGAGCAGCGGCGCGATCTCGGCGTGGTAGTAGTCGATGTCGCTGGTCTCGATCTTCGCGGCGATGCGCAGCGGCATGCCGACGCGACGCGCGATCTCGATGGCGCGATCGACCCGCTTCTCCGGCGAGACGCGTCCGACGAACGCGAGATAGTCGCCGGGCTCGGCGACGAACGGCAGCAAGTCGCGCGGCAGACCGTGGTGCACGGTGCCGAGCCAGCAGGCCTGCGGCAGGGGTTTGCGCTGCGCGTCGGAGATCGACACGACCGGCATGTCTGCGAACTCGTCGTAGAGCGCGGGCAAGCCGGCGAGATCGAGGCGCCCGTGCAGCGTGGTGAGCTGCGGGACCTCCAGGTGACGCGACGACGGATAGTGGAGGTAGTCGACGTGCCAGTGGATCACGTCGAAGCGATCCGCGAGCGCGTGCACCTGCGCGAGCATGCGCATGTGCACCGCGAGTGGATCGCCGTGATGCGAGAGCCGGAGCGCGTCGTCGCAGCACGGCACGAGCTTCGCTGCGGTCACCGAGTCGCCCGACGCGAAGAGCGTGACGTCGTGCCCCTGGCGCACCAGCGCTTCGGTCAGGAACGAGACCACGCGCTCGGTACCGCCGTAGAGCTTCGGGGGAACACTTTCGTACAGCGGAGCGACCTGAGCGATGCGCATCGTCTCTCGCGGTCTTCGACACCGAAAGCCGGTTGCAACCCGTGCGTTCCGGCTCAGTGTGTGCGCCGGCGTGCACGTGGACGCGCGCGCGCCGGCAGCGACTGGTGCACGTCGAAGTAGCCCGACCACGGATCATCGCCGCTCGCCACGCGCGTGGGCACTTCGGTGATCGAGAAGTCGGGTGGGTGCTCGAGATCGCCGAGCTCCGCCCACGCGAGCGGCACCGCCACCGGCGCGCCGGGCCGCGCGCGCGTGGAGAACGGTGCGATCGCCGTGGCGCCTCGACCGTTGCGCAGATAGTCGATGAAGATCTTTCCGGTGCGCTTGCTCTTCGTCATCGTCGCGACGTAGCGCTGCGGAGCCGCGCGCACGCGATCCTCCGCGAACGCGCGCGACCACGCCTTCACCGCGTCGAAGTCGGCGTCGCGATCCAGCGGCACGACGACGTGCAGGCCCTTGCCGCCGGTGCTCATCACGAAGCTCGTCAGGCCGTCGCGCTGCAACGCATCGCGGAGCTCGACCGCGGCCTCGGTCACGTCGGTGAACGCCACGCTGGGATCGGGATCGAGATCGAACACCATGCGATCGGGGTGCTCGAGGTCGTCGCGTCGCGAGCCCCACACGTGCAGCTCGAGCGCGCCCATCTGCAGCGCGCCCACGACTCCGGTGGCATCGTGCACCGCGAGGTACACCGCGCGCGCGCCGTCGTCCTCTGCGATCTCGAACGTGACGATGCCGCTCGGCATGCCGGCGCTCGCGTGCTTCTGGTAGAAGCACTGCTTGCCGACGCCTTCGGGGCAGCGCCGCAACATGAGCGGTCGATCGCGCAGATGCGGCAGCATCGCGTCGGCGATCGCGGCGTAGTACTGCGCGAGCGCGAGCTTGGTGATGCCCGCGTCGGGGTAGAGCACCTTCTCCGGGTTCGTGATCGTGACGCCCGCGGGTCGACTCCCCTTGCCGCCGGTCGCCGGAGCGACCGGCGCTTCGGCGCGTTCGCGTCGCACCGCCGTCGCGGGCTTGTCCTCGCGCAGGCCTTGGAACGACGGGTGGCGCAGTCGACCGTCGCTGGTCCACTCGGTGAACGCGACCTCGCCGACGAGCTTCGGTGCGACCCACTGCACGCGCGTGAGCCCCGGCGCCTTCGGCTGCGTGCGCAGCGGGCACTCGCGCTGCACGAGCGGCTCGAGCCGCCGGAAGATCGTCTGGCGATCGTCGCGTGCGAAGCCGGTGCCGACGCGTCCGGCATACACGAGCTCGCCGTCGTCGTGTACGCCGAGCACGAGCGAGCCGAAGCGATCACGGGCGTGGGTCGGCGGCGTGAAACCGACGATCACGAACTCCTGACGCTGCAAGCACTTCACCTTCAGCCAGTCGCGCCCGCGCCCGCTCTGGTAGGGACTGTCGGCGCGCTTGCTGACGATGCCTTCGACGGCGAGCTCGCACGCGGCTCCGAAGAACTCGCCGCCGCGACCGCTGACGTGCTCGCTGAAGCGGATCGGCAGCGGCGCACCGCGACAGATCCGCGACAGCTCGCGCTTGCGCTGCACGAGCGGAAGGCTGCGCAGATCCTTGTCGTCCACGAACAACAGATCGAACGCGAAGTAGGCCAGGTGGGGGCTGTGGCGCTGGCCGAGCGCGTCACCGAGCTTGCCGAACACCGTGCGACCGTCGGGGTCCACCCAACACAGCTCGCCGTCGATGATCGCACGCTCGCAGTCGAGCTGCTGCGCGGCCTCGACCAGGTCGGGCACGCGCGCGGTCCAGTCGATCGCGTTGCGGCTCGCGAGCGTGATCGCGTCGCCGTCCTTTCGGCACTGCAGCCGATACCCGTCGAGCTTGATCTCGTGCACCCAGTTGTCGCCCTCGGGCGCTTCGTCGACCAGCGTGGCGAGCTGCGGCTCGACGAACTCGGGTAGCGCTGCGTCGCTCGGCGCGGTGGTCGGCGGCTTCTTGCCGCGCTTGCGTGAAGGCGATCGAGCGCGCGCAGGCGAGACCGGCGGGCCGCTGCCCGCGACCGCCTTCGCACGTGCGAGCTGCTTCGCGGTCGCGCCCTCCTCGGCGGCGATCTCGTCGATCGCACGATGGCTCGTGACGCTGCGCGGCGACGCGTCGACGATCTCGCCGTCTGCAGTCGCGTGCTCGTCGCGCGACTTCATCAACAACCACGCATCGCCGCCCTTCAGACGGATCAGCCGGAACTTGCCCTTCAGCTTGTCGCCGTGCAGGAGGAACTCGAGCTTGCCCTTCGCGATGGCTGCGCGCGGATCACCGATGGGCTCCCACGTGCCGTGATCCCACAGCAGCACGGTGCCACCGCCGTACTCGCCCTCGGGGATGACACCTTCGAACGTGCCGTACTCCACCGGATGATCCTCGGTGGGCACCGCCATGCGCTTCTCGCCGGGCACCAGGCTCGGGCCCTTCGGCACCGCCCACGACTTCAGCACGCCGTCGAGCTCGAGCCGGAAGTCGTAGTGCAGGCGCGACGCGGCGTGTTGTTGCACGCAGAACGACCAGCCCTGCTCCACCTCCGTCGCGCCAGCGGGCTCGCTCGTGCGCTCGAAGTCGCGTTTCTCTCGGTAGCGCGAGAGCGCGTCCGTGGTGTTCGGCATCGTCGCCATGGATCATGCCGACTTGCGCGACCGTGCGGAACGCGTGCGCGTCTTGGTCGTGCGCGCCGCCGAAGGCACACGCTTGCGCGCCGCGGTCTTGCGCCCGTGCGCGGCCGGTCGGGCGGTCTTGCGCGCCGCGGTGCGGGGCTTGCCGCCCTTGCGCTCCTCCATGCTCTTTTGCAAAAGCGGCATGAGATCGACGACCGCGGTGCCGGGCCGCGCCGCGGGCTCGGCCACCTCGAGCGGCTCGGTCTCGCCCTCCTTCCGCTTCTTCGCGATCATCGCGAGCACGTCGTTGTAGTAGCTGTCCTCGTACTTCTCGGGCTCCCACTGCGCATCCATGCTCGCGACCAGCTGCTCGGCCATCTCGAGCTCCTTGGGCTTCACGTCGATGTCGTCCGCGGGCAGCTCCAGCTTGTCGGTCCCACGCAGCTCGTCGGCGAAACGCAAGAGCACGAGCGCGAGCGCATCGTCCTTCACGGTGAGCGCAGCGAGGTGCTGACGCGTGCGCATGACCACGACCGCGATGCCGACCTTGCCGGTGCGTTGCAGCGTCTTGCGCAACAGCACGTAGGCCTTCGCCCCCTGCTTGCGCCCCGGCTCGAGCCAGTACGGTCGGTGGTAGTACGACGGATGGATGTCGGCACCGTCGACGAAGTCGAGGATCTCGATGCGCTTCACCGCATCGACGTTCGCGTTGGCGAGCTCGTCGTCGCTGAGCAGCACGAGCTCGCCGCCCTCCTCGTGGGCCTTCACGATGTTCTCCCACTCGACGACCTCGCCGGTGCTCTCGTTGATCCGCTGGTAGCGGATCGGCGCGTGGTCGCGCCGATCGACGAGGTGCAGATCGAGCTCGTGGGTGTCCTCGGCCTTCACCAGCGAGATCGGAATCTCGACCAGACCGAAGGAGATGGTGCCCTTCCAGATCGCGCGCGCCATGTTCGCCACTCGTCCCCGACTGCTTCGTGCAGTCGCTTCCAAGCTGCGACAACGTCGGCGGCGATCCACTGCTGTGCGGCCGCGTGTGCGAGCGCGCGGCCCGCCTCTACGCCGGTGGCATCGTGAGCGCCGCCGGCAACGGATCGCCGGTGAGCGACTCGAGGAACGCGACGAGATCGGCGATCTCGAGCTCGCTGAGCGCGAGCGGCAACATCTCGTCGTCGAGCTCGCCCGAGAACCCGGCCGGTGCACCGCCGTCGTTGTAGAAGCGCACCACCGCGTCGAGGTCGGCGAGCTCGCCCGTGTGCATGTACGGGGCGGTCAGCGCGACGTCACGCAGGCTCGGAGTCTTGAACGCGCCGATGTCCTCGTCGCGCGACGCGAGCGTTGCGACTGCGCAGCGCGACTTGTCGGGGTGATCGCTCCACTTCGTGGCGCAGTTGAACTCGCCCGCGCGCACCTGCGTGATGCCGTCCGCGCGACCGCGATCGACCTCCGGCAAGTGCTCGCCCTGCTGCGCGACCCCGGTGTTGTGGAACGCGCCGTCGCTCAGGAAAGGTCCGTCGTGACACGCGACGCAGTTGGCCTTGCCGATGAACAGCCCGAGCCCGCGCTTCTGCGCCGGCGTCAGTGCGCTCGACGACTCGGCGGCACCGGCCATCGCCTCGACATAGAAGCGATCGAACGCGGAGTTCCCACTGGCGAGCTGACGCTCGTAGGCATCGATGGCCTTGCCGAAGCCGACGTACACCGCCGTGATCGCGTCGCGATCCGCGGGCGGGATGAGCTCCCACTCGGCCGTGCCCGGCTTCGCCGTCGCGGGAAACAGTGCAGCGCCATCGTCGTCGCGCAATCGCGGCAGCGCGCCGAAGATCGGCTCGTACTGCGCACGGTAGCGATCGTGGATCATGTACGCGACCGCAGTACGCGTGCCGCCCATCTCGACGTCGTTCTCCGGTGGACCGAGCGCCTGCGACCACAAGCTGTCGCGGCGACCGTCCCAGAACTGCCAACCGGTGCCGGACGCGTCGACGGTCGCGCCGCCGAACAGACAGCTGGGCGCGTGACGTGGCGTATACGAGAGACCGAGCGAGGTGTTCGCGCGCGCGTCTTGGAAACCCGATGCCGGGTCGTGACAGGTCGCGCACGACACTCGACCGGTCGCGCTGTACGACGCGTCGAAGAAGAGGTGCTGTCCGAGCAGCGCGGCCGCAGCATCGCCGGCGTGCGCGTTGGTGGGATCCTCGGTGTGCGGCCCGGGGAACCCACCGAGCTGCTCCGCGAGCTGTTGGAGCTGCAGGTCGCCGAAGAGCCCCCACTCTTCCACGACGCAGCCGCTCGACGACACCGCCGCTGCGAAGAGGAGCGACCTCATGCCGCGACTCCGTGGTGGACGACGGCTTCGCCGACCGGCACGCCGTCACGCTCTTCGAAGCACACCGCCGCGGTGGGCACGTAGAGCGCGACCGTGGTGCCGCGACCGATCGTGCTGCGGAGCTCGGCCCGGATCCCGCAGGCCGCGAGCCCGGTGCGGATCGCATCGAGGCCGACGCCGCGTCCGCTGATGTCGTCGACCACCTGCTTGCTCGACAAGCTCGGCACGAACGACAGCTCGAGGATCTCGGCGTCGCTCGGTCGACTGGTCTCGCCCAGCATGCCGCGACGGCGCGCGATGTTCTCGATGGCGCCGAGATCGACACCGCGTCCGTCGTCGGAGAGCTCGACGCACCAACCCTCGGCGCCGAGCTGCCAGCGCAGCGTGATGACGCCGGTGGGCGGCTTGCCCAGGCGCACGCGCTCGTCGGGGCTCTCGATGCCGTGATCGACCGCGTTGCGGATCGCGTGCACGAACGCGTCGCGCAGCCGGCCCGCGACCGTCGGCGCGACGAACAGCTCGCAGCCGGGCTCGAGGTCGAGCCGCACCTGCTTACCGAGCTGTTGTCCGACCTCGTCGATCATCGGGCGCTGCTGCTCGAGCAGCCGCGCGACGCCGCCGACCTCTTCGTTGGCTTCCGCGGCCAGGAGCGCACGCATGCTCGCGATGCGCGAGCCGTCGCGATCGCTCGCGAGCGCCGACAGCCAGGTGCGCATGCGCTCGTTGTCGACCCGCGGGCGCTCGCTCTCGCGGCGCAGGATCTCGTCGGCGACCGCAGCATGGATCGCGATCTGTTCTTCGAGACTCGCGAGCGCGGGCCGCAGCTCCGCGAGCAGCTCGGTGAGATCGTCCGCGGCGGTCGGGCTCGACTCCGCACCGGGCGCGAGCATGCACTGCACCGCGCCTTCGAGCGCGTGCGCCCGAGTCGAGATCTCCTTGAGCCGCAGCGCGCGGGCGTTGCCCTTCAGCGTATGCAGCTCGCGCATCACCGCGACCAGCAGTGCGCGCTCGCGCGTCTCGACCCAACGTTCGATGCCCTCGAGCACGCGCGGCATGCGAGTGAGGCTCTCGTCCACGAACTGCAGCGCGTCGCGACGGCTGCACCGGGAGAGCGCGAGCAGTGCGTCGACGCGCGCGGTCGAGCGGCGTTGCTCGGCCTCGACGCTCTTGCGCAGCGCGAGCACTTCGGTGAGGTCGGTGACCACGAGCATGATGCGCGCGATGTCGCCGGCCTCGTCGAACAGCGGCGCGTAACGCAGCGAGAACGTGCGCTCGTGCGGCGCGACCGGATGGCGGAACACCACCTCGCGCAAGAGCAGGTGCTCGTTCATCGCCCACTGCCACTCCGGCTCGCCGAAGCTGTTCTCGAACACGAACGCGTGCATCGCGAGCGCTTCGGCGTCGGTGGCGAGGCGGCCGGCGGCGAACAGCACGTCACGAATGTCGGCACCCGCGACCTGGTCGACGCCGAGCAGCTTCGCGCACGCGGGCGAGCAGCGTGGCTCGACGTGCAGCGAGCGGTTCACGATCATCACCGCATCGTCGAGGTGATCGAGCATCTCGCCGATCTCGGCGTTCACCGCACGCAGATGGGAGGTGCGCTCGTCGACCGTGCGCTCGAGCGACTGGTTGATCGCTTCGAGCTGCGCCCGCGAGCCCGCGAGCTCGCCGGCCATGGCGTTCATCGCCCGCCCGAGCACGCGGATCTCCTGGGGCCCGCGGATCGGGGCGCGCGCGTCGAGCTGGCCCGCCGCGATCGCGTGCGTGAACCCGACCAGACGATCGAGCGGCCGCGAGAGCACGCGCGACAACACCAGCGCGAGCGCGATCGCGACCAGCATCGCGATGCCGGCGATCTGTTGGAAGCGCCGCGACAGCTCGATGCTCGGTGCGAGCGCGGCGTCGAGCGAGCGCACCACGGCGATCGACAGCTCGCGATCGCCGGCATAGCCGGGCACGCTGCGGCGCTGCGCCATCCAGCGCGTGCCGGCGGCGACGAGCTCGGTGGTGCTGCCGTCGCTCGGCACGTCGGCGAGCGCAGGCACGAGCCCGTCGAGCGCGGCCGCATCGACGCCCGCCGCGGCGATGCGACGGCCGTCGAGCATCATCACCACCACGGAGCCGCTCTGGCGCGCGATGCTGTCCGCGACGGAATCGTCGAGCGCACGACCGGCCACGACGGCGCCGACGACCTCGTCGCCGAACGCCATGCGGCGCGCGGCCACTTGCACCGCACGCTCGTCGGCGATCCACACGGCTTCGCTCGCGCCTTCGCCCAGCGCGCGTGCGACCAACGGCAGGCCATCGAGCCGTGCGCCCTGCTCGGCCGGCGCGGCGGTGTCGGCCATGAGCCGTCCTTCGCCGTCGACCATGAGGAAGACGTCCGCCTTCATCGCGTGACGGAGCTCTTGCGCGACGTCGAGCACGGTCGCGTGCTCGACCTCGTCGGTCGCGACGACGGCTTTGAGGCGCGGCTCTTCGGCGGTCACGTGCAGCGCGCTCGCGAGCGTCGCGCTGCGAAAGCCCGCGAGCTCGCCGGTCACGACGGCGCTGCGTTCGAGATCCGCCTGCAGCGCGGCTCGGGCATCGCGCTCGTGCACGCGATCGCCGAGCACGACGATCGCACCGACGAACCCGGCGACGAGCAGAACGAGCGAGGACAGCACGAGGAAACGGAATCTCACGGGATCACCTCGAGGGGCCGCGCGAACCGGCGGCGACGTGCAGCACCGGACGCAGGGATGTCGACCGTCGCGGTCGCGAGCACGCGCTCGTCGGGCGCGGCGATGCCGATGCGCTCGGCGAGCGACTCGGAGATTGCACGT
>DASZPU010001056.1:0-1957 GCA_035550195.1 Nannocystaceae bacterium | reverse complement strand
CGGCGAGCTTGCCCGGCAGCGCGAGGCCGTCGAGCACGCCCTTGCGCGTGATGGTCTCGCGGGCCTTGCGAGCGGCCGCGCGTGCACGCGCCGAGAGGATCGCCTTCTCGATGATGAGCTTCGCGCTCTTGGGATGCTCTTCGAAGAACTTGCCGAGCTTGTCGCTGACGAACTGGGAGACGAGCGCGGTGACCTCGCCCGAGACCAGCTTGTCTTTGATCTGCGAGCTGAACTTCGGATCCGGATGCTGGATCGCGAGCACGGCCACGAGGCCCTCGCGCACGTCTTCACCCGACAGCGCCTGCTTGTGCTGCTTGAGCTGCCCCGATTCTTCCGCGTACTTGTTCACCACCTTCGTCAACGCGGTGCGCATGCCGGTGAGGTGCGTGCCGCCGTCTTTGTTGGCGATGTTGTTGGTGAAGCACAGGATGTTCTCCTGGTACGCGTCGGTCCACTGCAGCGCCAACGCGATGCCGAGCACCGCGTCCTGCCCCTCGTGCTCGAACTTCTCCTGGCCGTCGAAGAAGATCGGCTCGCCGATGAGCACCTTGTTCTGCGCGAGCAGCTCGACGAACGATGCGATGCCGCCCTGACCGTCGAACGTCTTCTCGCGGCCGTCTCGCAGATCGCGGAGCACGAGCGTGACGCCGGGATTCAGGAAGCTGAGCTCGCGGAAGCGGGCCGCGAGGATCTCGAAGTCGATCTCGGTGATCGCGAAGATCAGCGGATCCGGATGGAACGTGACCCGCGTGCCGCGCTTGTCGGTGGTGCCGGTGACCTCGACGTCCTCCGCCACCGCGCCGCGCTCGAAGCGAGCGCGATGGGCCTTGCCGTCGCGCCAGATGTCGAGCTTGAGCCAGTCGGAGAGCGCGTTGACGACCGAAACACCGACGCCGTGCAGACCGCCCGACACCTTGTAGTTGCGGTTGTCGAACTTCCCGCCCGCGTGCAACACGGTCATGATCACGACCGCCGCGTCGAGGATCTCGCCGTGCACTTCCTTCGGACCGGTCGGGATGCCGCGGCCGTTGTCTTCGACCGACACCGATCCATCGGCGTGGATCGTCACCTCGACGCGATTGCAAAAACCGGCGAGCGACTCGTCGATCGAGTTGTCGACGACCTCGAAGACCATCTTGTGCAGACCCGAGCCGTCGCTCGTGTCGCCGATGTACATCCCGGGGCGCTTGCGCACCGCTTCGAGACCTTCGAGTACGGAGATCGAATCGGCGCCGTAATCATCGACGCGCTGGGCGGTCTGCTCGCTGGACATCGTGGGATCGACCCCGTCGGCATCGCCGCCGCGCCTCGCGAAAACGAGGGCTTTCCGGGGCTCGGACTCTAGCACGGAGAACGCGGTTCCGCCAGGCAGATGGCCCGTGGAAAACCCAATCATTTTGATAATTAAAGTGGCCTTTGCGCGAGCGACGCCGGGGCTCGGAGAAGGGCTCGCCGGATCCCCGTTCAGGCCGGCACCAGCGTGCCGCGCTCGACCGCGATGAAGCGCCTCGGCGCGGCCTCGGGCAGGCGCACGAAGCTGCTCGCGGTGGTCGTCAGCACGCATTGTCCGGCGAGCCGTCCGAGCCGATCGAAGAGCTGAGCGCTGCGCTCGGGGTCGAGCTCGCTCGACACGTCGTCGAGCAACAGCAGCGGGCGCACGCCCGACACATCCGCGAGCTCGAGCTCGGCGAGCTTGAGCGCGAGCACGATCGCTCGCGTCTGACCTTGGGACGCGAACTCGGCGACCGGGCGACCTTCGAGCTGCACGCGCACGTCGTCGCGGTGCGGGCCGACGCTGGTGGTGCCGCGCATGCGATCGAGCTCGCGGCGCTCGAGCAGGCGCGCGGCGAGGGCTGCCGGCCGCTCCTGCGCCGGGACCTCGCCGAGGTGCACGACGTACGCGAGCGCCAGCTCCGGCGTGGCCTCGTGCGCGCGCGGCTGCGGACCCGCGCCGCCG
>DASZPU010001055.1:0-11039 GCA_035550195.1 Nannocystaceae bacterium | reverse complement strand
ACGAGCGCGCCTTCGGAATGTTGCGGAAGTTGCAATCGAGCAGCGGACAGATTTCGTCGAAGTCGTAGAGCACCAGCCGACCGTTTTGCGTCACGCCGAAGTTCTTCCACAACAGATCACCGGCGAAGATGTTGTTGGTCGCGAGCTCTTTGATCGCATCGCCGTAGTCGAGCAGCGCCCGCTCGGCATCTTCCACCTCTGCGCGTACGAGGTAGAGATTGAGCGGGGTCATCTTCGCTTCGATGTAGAGGTGCGAGATGACTACCTGGTCGCCTTCGATGCGCACGCTGTTGCCGGCGCGGGCCTGCAGCTCGGCGAGGCAGTCGGGGGTGAAGCGTGCGCGCGCGAACGCGAGGTGCTCGAACTCCTGCGTGTCGGCGAGCCGGCCGGTACGGCGGCCGCGGAACACGTCTCGGTACGCGCGCATGATGCCTTCGCGCGTGGCCCCGGGCTTGTCGAACTTGTCGCGGATGATCTTGAACACGTTGCGATACGACGGCAGCGTGAACACGGTCATCACGAGGCCGGCGATGCCGGGCGCCATGATGAACTGATCGTCGGAGTCCCGTAGGTGCTCGACCAGCTCGCGATGGATGAGCGTCTTGCCGTGGCGGTGGTGCGCGATCGCGATGTAGAGCTCGCTCTCGGTGAGCTGCGGCATGAGCGAGCCCAGGAAGCGCACGAGATCCGCGGGACGCTGCACGTCGACGAAGAAATACGAGCGCGTCGGGCTGAACACCTGCAGGGTCGAGTCGAGATCGAAGAGCGCGCCGTCGACCACCACGCCGTTGCTGCTCGGCTGCACCGGGATCACCAGCGGATGCACACGACCGTCGGCGGCGATGCGTCCGACCACGTAGGCCTCGCGCGCGCGGAAGAACAGCGGCTTGAGCACGTCGACGTGCTCGACCACGTCGATGCCGGCGCGATCGCGGAACTCGGCGAAGCGCGCGGCGAGCCACTGCGCATCTCCGCGTAGGTCGTGCCACGCGAGCGCGGGACGGGGATGGCTGAGCACCGCGGCGAAGAGCTCCACCGGGTCGCCGCCGCCCGCGAGTCGACGGAAGCGACCGGGCGCCGGCACACCGCCGCGCGTGTCGAGGTCGGTGTCGATGAACTCGATCTCGCGATTGACTCCGACGGTGCGGAAGATCTTGCGCGTGATCGCGTTGAAGTAGGTCTCCGCGACCTCGAAGTCGATGCGGCCGCGCACGAGCTCCGCGTAGCAGGTGTGCGCCGCACGCCACAGCTGCAGGTCCTCGGGATGGTGCTTCGTGATCGGGCGCAGCGTGCCCAGCGTGCGCACCACGTGGCGCTGGTAGAGATCGATGCGCTCGCGGTGGAGGTCGTGCACGCGCACCCACTCGCGCTCGTCGAAGCGTCGCCGCGCCGCGCGGGTGATGGTGTGGAACTCGCCGTAGAAGGTGTCGAAGCTCGCGAGGATGATGCGCGCGATCGTCTGGGCCGGGCGCTCGCCGCCCTGCACGAGCAGCTGCGTCATGGTGCGATCGCGGCGCGTGGCGAGGCCACCACGAGCTTCGCGAGGTACGCGGGCTCGACCGCGTGGATGGTGAGGCCCGACTCGGCCATGCCCGCGGCGAGATCGTCACCGGTGTACTCGCGATAGAACGGCTCGTGCATCTCGCGGCTGAAGCGATCGACGAAGTACGCGAGGTCTTCGGCGTCGGAGCGCTGCACGGAGTCGAGCACGACGACGCGACCGCCGGGCCGCACCACGCGGGCCATCTCCGCCCACACCTTGCGCCTCGACGCACGCGGCAGCTCGTGGAAGAGGAACACGCTCACCGCCGCGTCGAAGCTGTTGTCGGGGAACGGCAGCGACTCCGCATTGGTGGGCACGAAGCGCGCCTGGGGATCGCGACCGAGGGTCTCGCGTGCGAGCTGCAGATAGAACGGGCTGAGATCGACGGCGGTGAGCCGCGCGTCGGGCAGCGCGCGATGGATCTGCGCGAGCGTGCGTCCGGTACCGCATGCGACGTCGAGCACCTGCAGCGGTCGACTCTGCGATCGCGCGACCTCGACGATCGGCGCGATCACCTGACGACGCATGATGTCGGCGGTGCCACCGAAGAGGAACTCGACGCCGACGTCGTAGAGCTCGGCGGAGCGGCGGCTGAGATAGCCGTCGGTCTGCCAATGGAACGTGCGGCGGTAGTAGGCGGGATAGGCGGACGCGTCGACGTCGGGCGGCAGCTCGCGCCAACCGCCGCGCTTCATGCGTGCCAGGATCGCGGGGACGTCGAGCGCGAGCCGAGGCAATCGCCGCGCGTAGTCGAGCCACGGCATGCCGAAGAGCAGCGACCGCGGATAGATGCCGGCCTTCACGTTCTCGAGGTCGCGCTGCAGGAGCGCGGCGAAGCGGCCGCGCAACGCGGTGAGCTGCGCGGAGCTCAGGCGTTCGCGCTCGCCGAGCGCGAAGCGGCGCACCGATCGCTGCACCAACGCCGACAGCACCACCATCGCGCGTTGCTGGGCGTGATAGGCGAACGAATACGGGGCGTCGGCGAGTGCCGTCATCGTGCGACGGCTTAGCATACGCCGGCTGGCGGGGATCGCTATTGCGGCCGCAGGCCCTTGCAGGCCGGCCCGTCGCCCAGCGAGTCCAGCACGCGATCGATCTCGCCGCGCATCGGGTCGGACGGCCAGCGCGCCACCAGCATGCGATAGGCGCAGCGCGCTTCGTCGCGGCGACCGTCGGCGCGCAGCAAGCGACCGAGGTCGAGCAGCGCGGCACGGGCGGCGCTGCTCGACGGATAGCGACGCACGAGCGTGCGCAGGGCCCGGATCGCATCGCCGCGTCGCTGCTGCGCCATCGCCTCTTCGGCCTGGCGCGCGAGCTCGGATGCATCGGGCGTCGGCTTGCGCGGCTCGAGCTTGTCGGGCGTCGCCTTCACCGGCGCTTCGACGATCGGTGCTTCGACCTCGACCGGCGCTTCGACGACCGGCGCTTCGACCTCGACCGGCGCTTCGACCTCGACCGGCGCTTCGACGACGTCGTTGCGCACGCTCGCTTCGCCGCCGCGATCGGCCGGCTCCACGGCGGTGCCACCTTGGCGTCCGTCGAGCGAGCGCTCGGCCTGCTCCGCGGCGCCGCGATCGACGAGCTGCACCGGACGCTCGCGCACCGACCACAGCACGAACACCGCCGCGGCCGCGACCAACGCGACCGCGATGGTGATGCGCGTGCGACCACGACGCTGCTGCGCGACCGCTTCGTTGATGGTCTTGAGCTCGCTGCGCAACGGCGGCAGTCGCTGCGCACGCGCGAGCTCGACGAGCTCACGCAGCCGCGGGTTCAGCACGGCCGGCTCGTCGTCGTGCGGACGGAAGGGTGTGTCGCTCATTCGCGCTCCCCTCCCTCGGCGTGGCTGCGTGCTTCGTTGGGATCGAGCCCGAGCGCGATGCAGATCAGCTCTTCCGCGCGACGCGTGCGATAAGAGACGGTGGAGATCGGCACGCCGAGCACCGCCGACGCTTCCTGCAGGCTGAGGTGCTCGATCGCTCGCGCCGTGAAGGCTTCGCGCAGCTTGTCGGGCAGCTCGCCGAGCGCACGGTAGAAACCCTCGAGGTGCTGTGCGGACGCCAGCTCTTCTTCGGGCGTGCGCACCGGATCGCGAGTCAACGTCGCCGCGCTGGTCTCGCGAGCATCACGACGCCGCTGCGCGTCCCACCAGTTGCGCACCTTGTTGCTCGCGATCGTGTACAGCCAGGTCTCGAGCTGCGCATCGCGACGGAAGCTCGCCAGCCCACCGAACGCCGCGATGAACACCTCTTGCAGCAAGTCGTCGACGCACGATGCGTCGCCGGTCATGCGGAGGATCTGTCGTGCGACGCGGACGTGGTGGCGATGGAACAGCTCGGCCTGCGCGTCCGCATCACCGCGTTGCGCCGCGGCCAGCAGGCCACTGGGATCGGCCTGATGCGCGCGACTCACGGCGATGTCGAGTGTAGCCGACACGGTCCGGATGGTTGGACCGACCGGGCGGTCGCCGCTCCAATCATCGCGACGAACGCTTTTTCGTATGCAGTAGCACGCCGATCTCGAGCCCGGCCACGAAGCGCGCGGTTCCGAGACGGATGCGATCGGGCCCATTCGAGGCCGCGAGCGGTGGGCCTGCGAGCTCCACGCCCAGACGCAGGCCCACGAGCACGCCGTGGGTCCGCAGCTGTGCGAGCGCGGACAGCTCGGTGACCGACGACCACGTGCTCGCACGACCGCGACCGCGCGCGAGTGTCCATGCGGCCTGGGGGACGACGGCACCGCCGAGCCACACCGGCGATCGTGGGATCGGCGAGCCGACGGCGAGCCCCGCTCCGATGCGCACGCCGTCGACCTGCAACGAATCGCGTCGCGCGTGTGCAGTGCCGAAGCTCGCGATCGGCTGCAGGATGCGACGGCCCCACGTGGCGCCGCCCCGCAGCGTGACGCCGCCTTCGGGGTGCGCGGGCGATCCGACGCTCGCGCGCCCGCCAATCGCGAGCCAGCCTTCGGGCGGCGCTGGGCGTGCGGGTGTCGGCGGCGGATCCGGATCGCGTTCCGGCGGCGGCGACGTGTCGGTCGCGTGCTGCTCGATCACCAACGCGAGCGCGGCTGCGAGCTCGCGACTGCGCTCCTCCTGCGTCTCGCCCGTGAGCGTGAACGAACGATCGAGCGCGCGTCCGGCATCGTGCCGCATGTGCGCGTGCACCTCGGACTCCGTCGCGCCCGGATCGATCGCGATCGTCCACGACGACGCGCGCTCGCCCACGCGAATCTTCAGCGCGTCCGCGGTGGCCTGCGCGTCGACGGCCGGCGCACGCGACTCGACGCCCCCGAGCAGGAGCACGAGCGCGAGCGCGGCGATCGGAAGCACCGGCGCCTATGTGCCACGGGTGGCCCCGCGCGGGCAACGGCGGCCGCGACGATCATCCCGGCGGCGGCGGGTAGCAGCAGCCCAGATAGCAGAAGAAGTCGGTTGGACATGCGTCCGGATTGTCGGAGTCGCAGGGCATCAGATCGTTCGGACACATGGTGTCGTCACAGCCCTCCGGGGGCTCGGTCTCGCCGAAGCACACCTGGCACTCTTCGGGGACGCACGGCACACCGCAGTCGTCGATCTGCGATGTGCACAGCGAGCACGCGTCGAGGTTGTCGAGCGCGCAATCAGGGCCCGAGTTCAAGAAGATGTCGACGCACATGCCCATGTCGTCGCAGACGGTGCAGCAGCCGAAGCAGTCGCAGCCGGGCGGCACGTACTGCTCGCAGAACATGATGCAGTCTTCGGATTGGTTCGGCGGTTGGTTGTTGCAGTTGTTGCCGCCGCTGTACTCGCAGCCGATCTGCCCGCCGGGGTTCTCTTCGTCGCAACGCAGATCCCAGATGCAGCCATCGTCGCCCTGCCCGCTGTTGCCGTCGAAGAAGCAGTCCTGCTTGCAGTCCATGTTGTCGCCGGGCAAGCCGGTCTGGAACGTCTCTTCGTCGTCGTCGCACGGACCGGTGCACTCGGGATCTTGGAGATCGGTGTGCCCGTCCATGTCGTTGTCCATGCCGTCGCCGCACGCGTACGTGTTGCCGCCGCAGTCGAGCGGGTCGCCGGGATCGTTGCCGGTCGTCGAGTCGGATCCGCTCGAGTCGCTCGCGCTGCTGTCCGCGCTGGTCGGGCTCGTCTCGGTTTCGCCGGTCGATGCCGAGTCCGAGGCCGACATGCCGGTGCTCGCCGTAGTCGCGCTCATCGAGGCGTCGGTGGCCGTCGGTGCGCTCGTGAGCGTGATGCCGCCCGTATCCGCGCCGCTGGTGCTGCTGTCGCCGGTGCCCGAGGTATCCTTTGGACAACCCAGCAACGCGACACACGAAACGATCAGCCATGGGCGTGAAGCCATGCGTTGCATCTTCGCCTAGGACCGCCCTGACGCGCGTCGTTCCAAGCCGAACCGCGAACCGATCCGCGCCTTGGAAAGGAACCGATCAAGCTTGTCGATCCGCGCGATGCGTCCCCCCCGAACCTCACGATGGCTGGCGATGTCGCTCCTTTGCGCACCAGCGTGTGCCGACAAGGAGCTCGATGCCTCCGATCCTGCAAAGGAAGGCGAGGCCTGCGTACCCGACGACCAAGAGGGGCGTCACTGCGAGAGCGACCTCGCGTGCGAGCCCACGACGGAGAACGGCTACGTGTGCGGCGCACCGTTCGTGTTGCGCGGGCAAGTGGTCGATGCGCTGTCGGGCGTCGCGATCCCCGATGCGATCGTCGCAGCGCTCGACGAGACCGGCTCACCGATCGGTGACGCCGCGCGCACCGATGCGAACGGCAACTACGAGCTGACCGTCGTCGCGCTGCGCGATCCCGACGGCGAGCTCGCGTCGATGGTGCGATGGACCATGTTCTCCGTCGCGCTCGACTACACGCCCTTTCCCGGCGGCGTGCGGCCGGCGATTCCGGTCGATGCATCCGCGCCGACCGACGGGAAGGACGACGACGATCACGATGTGCGCGTCGTCGAGAACGCGACGACCACGATCGCGCTCATCCCCGCGGACATGATGCACACGGGCGGCCGCACGATCGAGGGCACGATCGGTGGCGAGCATCCGGGCGGCACGCTCGTCGTCGCGGAGGGAAAGACGGTGCCCGCGCCGTACACGATCGCGGATCGATCCGGCAACTTCGTGCTCTTCAACGTGCAGGGCGGCGCCACGTCGATCCGCGGTTATCGTCGCGGCCTCGAGCTCGAGCCTGCGATGATCGACCCGATGAGCAGCGGCAAGGTCGAGCTCGAGGTGCTGTACGAGGACGAGGGCCTCGCGACGGTGAGCGGCTCGGTGAACATCGTGAACGCGCCGGGTGGATCGATGACGAGCGTCGTGCTCGTGCCGAGCAGCGTCTACGACGCGGTCCTCGAGCGTGGACCGGTACCCGCGGGCTTGCGTGCGCCGCGGCCTCCCGGTGCACCGAGCGTGAGCAGTGCGTTCACGATCGACGGCGTGCCCGGTGCCGAGTACCACGTGCTCGCGGCGTTCGAGAACGACACCCTCGTGCGGGATCCCGACACCAGCATCGGCGGCACCGAGCAACAGATCGTGATGGTGCCGAGCGCCGGCAACGCGACCGTGCCGGAGTCGTTCAAGATCACCGAAGCGTTGCAGGTGATCGGCCCCGGTGCCGAGACTCCGGAGATCGTCACAGGTGCACCGATGCTGGTCTGGGCGGACGACTCGAGCGAAGACCAGTATCAAGTGGTCGTGTTCGATGCGCTCGGTAAGAAGGTCTGGGAAGACCTCGACGTGCCACGCGTCACCGGCAGCGGCAACGTCACCGTGGCCTATGAGGGTCCCCTCACGCCCGGCATGTACTACCAGTTCCGCGCCACCTCGATGAAAGACGGTGTGCCCATCTCGCGCACCGAAGATCTGCGCGGCGTGTTCGTGATCGCAACTCCGTGAACGCATCGCGAGCGACGGTGACGAGGATCCACCGCCGATCTGTTCGGCTCGGGTGGTCGAGCCGGCGTCGTCGACGCGCGCGTTTTCGCCGGGCTGGCCTTGGAACGGCGTACGAACGCTCGGTCCAAGCCTCGCGTGCTCGGAGACGGAGCCTGGCCCTCGCGTGTATCGCGTGAGCTCAACGAGCTGTTGATCTGCGCGCTCGCCGAGTCGCTGACGCCCGGCGAAGACGGCGAGCTGCGCGTGACCACGAGCCGCAAGGGCAAGCACTACTTCTTCATCGTCGACCCGGCGCGCCCGGGGCGGTGCGCGGGCGGCTTGCACGACGCCGACGCCGGGGGCTGGCGCTTCTTCCACGCGCGCTACGGATGCAGCGCCGACGAGCTGCAACACCTCGAGCAGCTCGAGATCATCGAGCTCGGGAGCGATCCGCTCACCACGTTCGCCGACGTGTTCGTGCGTGCTGCGGGAAGCTGATCCCTAGCGCTTGCGTCCGAGCTCGCGAACCGTGCGACGCAGCAGCTCCGCGCTCGCGGGCTTGCGCAAGTGGACGTCGAACCCTCCGCTCTTCGCGTCCATCGGTACCGCGGCGGGCAGGTGAGTCGTGTGCGCGACCAGCTGGATGTCCGCGCCGCCCGGTTGCTCACGGATCCGTCGCGCGAGCTCGACACCATCGAGCTCGGGCAAGCGGATCTCGGTGAGCACGACGTCGGGCTGCAGCTCGGCGGCGAGCCGTTGCGCAGCGACACCATCGCGCGCCGTCGAGACGCGGTGCCCGTCGAGCTCGAGCAGCGTCGTGATCAGCTCGAGCAGATCCGGATCGCGATCGACGACGATGATGCGCAACCCCGACAACGCTCTTCGTAGATGCCCGAACGCTGGCCAAACACAAGAGCTTCTCCGACGGTGGAATCCTGATGCGAGGCGATGCGCGGTTACGGACGCAATTGCGTTCACGATCGCGCAAGCGGGTCGCCGGTGAACGCAACGCGGCTCGAATGGCGTGAACGGCTTGCGCAGCACCGGTCGATCGACGACCTCGAGTCGGCGACGATCGCAGTCGGTCGCAGCATCGCAGTTGCATGAACACAAGCGCTGACTAGCCGCCCTTGCCCTCGCCGCCACCGCCTCCGCCACCGTGCGGCTCGCACTCGCCGTGCTCGCACCTCGCGTGGTTGCCGTAGAGCGCGGTGCAGTCGATGCACTCGGGTCCGCACCAGTGCTTGTCGTGATCGACAGCTCTGCACACGCCCTCGCAGAGCTGCTGCATCGGCGCGCAGGGCGGTGGTGGTGGGTCGTCATCGGGAGGCGACGAGCCGTCGTCGGGAGGCGGCGGAACGTCGCCGCTCTCGCTCGCGGGCGGAGCACCGCCGGTGGTTGCGCCCGCGCCTTCATCCACCTCGCTCGTGGTGCTCTCGCTCGACGCGGCCGGACCCTCCTCGGAGTGGCCGCCGCTCGGATCCGAAGAAGGAGCGCTCGTCAGCACCGTCGTCGTCGCACCGCGGCTGTCAGCGCTCGACTCGCTGCTGGTGCTGGTATCGCCGCCGGTGACGACGCTGCCGCCGGGCTTGTCCCACGCCGGGTTCGTGCCCATGCACCCGACGAGCGCGAGCACGCTCGCCGCACCCGCGCGACGCATCACGACGACGATGTGACGCGCGACAGAGTCCCCGCAACTCGGCGCACCACGACGACCGAGCTCAGTTGCGACCGCCGCGGGCGCGCAGTCCGGCTTGCAGTGCGGTGAGCGCCCGCTCGACCCGACCACGCGGAACGATCTGCAGCATCGCGCCGCGTTCGTCTTCACCGCGCACGTCCTCGTCGGCGACGAACACCGTCGAGAACACATAGCGTGCGCCGAGCAACGCGAGCTCCGGCACGAGCGCGGTGTCGAGTGGCACGTGGCTCTGTGTCGCGGCACCGGTCGCGATCGGCAGCACGATCTTCCCACGCAACGCATCGGCTGGAAGCGCGTCGAGGAACAGCTTGAGCGCACCGCAGTACGACGCGAGGCGCACCGGCGTTGCGACGACGACTGCGCGCGCGCTCGCGATGGAGCGGGCCGCCGCGACGAACGACGGATGCGACGTATCCCCGTCGAAGAGCACGTCGTGGGGAATCTTCGACACGCTCACGGTCGTGACGGTGCGCCCTTCGTGCGCCAGCCTGCCTGCGACCCACGCGAGCAGGCGCGTCGTGGTGGAGCTCGCCGATTTCGTTCCGGCGATCGCGACGACTTCGGGTGCGAGATGGAGTTGGGGAGTGGCTTCGACGTGCATGAGGACCCGCGAGCTTCGATGCACGCATCCACGTCGTCAAGCCACGCTCGCGGTCGCTCACCACGATCGGCGTTCGTAGTGAACCTACTGATCGACGATCCCTCGACACGCTCGGTCGAGGAACGACGTCCCTAGTCGGACGTCGTCGACGCTGCCCAACACGCGATCGATCGCGCATTCCAACGCGTGTCGCGCTTCGACCGAGCCGTGCATCTTCGCGCGAGACGTGCGCGATTCTTCGCTCGGCCCGTCAGCTTCGCTTCGGCGGCTGGATCGATTCGCGCGTGCGACGGCCGGCGACGTTCAGTCCGAGCATGAAGGCTTCGTAGCAGTTCTCGTACTCGAGCTTCGCGGCGGCGAGGTTGCTGCGCAGCTGCGGATCGGGATCGGGCCCCGCGTCGCTCACCGCCGCGGCCGCCTCCAACAAGCGTCCAAGCGCGTCGTACACGTCTTCCCTGCGCATAGCGTCGTCGGGGGATTCTGATCGACGCGCCGAAACCGAGCAAGGATCGTAACCGCGCGCGTGCACTCGAACGTGCATCACGATCGATGCGATCCACGTTCACGGCGCCGGCTGAAAAAACGTGACGTCGTCGTTTGCCGGCCGTCGACGCACGTCGCCGGCGCTACCGAACGGTGACGCCGCTCGTCGTGGGTCGCCTTCGACCGCACCGGCGATCGCGATTCCAACACTGCGACGCGCTGCGACGTCGTGTTGCGGCACGCCACGCGTCGCGAACACTCCGATCGTAGCGGTTCCTCGTCCCCGCCGCGGCCGGTCACCTCGAGCTTCTCCGCGAGGTTGGCCGGCTTTTTTCATTTCGGCGCGGGGTAGCTCAGCTCGAGCTCCGCGTCGTCGAGCTGCACGCGCATCTTCGCGGCGAGCAGCGTGCGTCCGGTGATCGGCGTGCCGTCGATGCGCACCTGGGCGCGCTCGGGCACGAGCTCGGCTTGCTTCGGCATGCCCGACCAATCGAGCACCGCGGCGACGTTCGGATCGTCGTCGGCGATCGGTGCACCCGCGCGACCGAGGCGATGGCTGCCGGGCAACACCAGGTGGAAGCTCGGCCGACCATCGGCCGCGCGGCAGCGCAGGATCGCGGCCTGCGCTGCGCCGAGATCGGTGTGGAGGATCCAGCCGAGCTCGTTCGCGAGCGCGGCCGCGTTCTCGGGCCGCGCGCCTGGGTCCTTGTGCAAGCACGCATGCACGAGCGCGACGAGCTTCTCCGGCAAGTCGTTGCGATGCTCGGCGATCGGCGCGACCGGCTTGTTCACGTGCGCGCGCAGCCACGCACCGGGATCGTCGGCGAGATCGGCACGCG
>DASZPU010001054.1:0-4115 GCA_035550195.1 Nannocystaceae bacterium | reverse complement strand
CCTGCGCGTCCTCGTCGCCTTCGCCGTCGTCTACGTGGTCTGGGGCTCGACGTACCTCGGCATGAAGCTCGTGGTCGACGTCGTGCCGCCGATGCTCGCGATGGGCACGCGCTTCGTGCTCGCAGGCGCGATGCTGGTGTTGCTCGGCCGCGTGCGCGGTGAAGTGTTGCCGAACGCGAAAGAGTGGCGCTCGTCGTTCGTCATCGGCGCGTTGTTGTTCGTCGCGGGCAACGGATCGATCGCATGGGCGGAGTCGCATGGGCTCGCGACCGGCACCGCGGCGTTGCTGGTCGCGACGATGCCGCTGTGGATGACCCTCTTCGCGAGGCTGCGCGGTGAACGAACGCCGCCCGCTGCGCTCGCCGGGCTCGCGATCGGATTCGTCGGCACCGCGTTGCTCGTGCGTCCCGACGGCGGTGCGCCGTTGCCCGCGCTCGCGGTGACGCTCGGTGCCGCCGGTTGGGCGCTCGGCTCGTTGCTCGCACGCGAGCTCGCGCTGCCGAAGGGCGGCGCGACGGCAGCGGGCGCGCAGATGTTCGCGGGCGGCGTGCTCATGATCGCGGTCGGGCTCGTGCGCGGCGAAGCGATGCCGACGCACATCACCACGACCGCCGCGCTCGGCTGGGTGTACCTCGTCACGTTCGGCTCGGTGCTCGGCTTCTCCGCGTACAGCTATCTGCTGCGCAACGTCGCGCCTGCGAAGGTCGGCACCTACGCCTACGTGAACCCCGTCGTCGCGATGCTGCTCGGCGTGTTCGTCGGCGAGGCGATCGACGCGACGATGATGTGCGCGATGGCGTTGGTGCTCGGCGGCGTCGCGGTGACGGTCGCAACGCGGCGAGCCCCGGTCGCACGCGTGGCTCCGGCCACGATGGCGATCGATGGCCGCAAATCCGCGCCCGCACGCTGAGGCTTGCCAGCGCACATGCATGCATGCGAAAGCATGATCATGCACGGACGCATCACGTTCATCACGGTCGCGGCGGGCCTCCTGATCGGCGGGCTCTTCTCGTGCGGACTGCCCAGCATCGGCAACACCTCGGGCTCCTGCAAAGCGGGCACGACGTGCGAGTGCGACGGCCTCGGGAACTGCAATCAGAAGTGCGAAGGCGGCGGCTGCGATTTCTCGTGCAAGGGCATGGGCAACTGCATCCTCGACTGTGCCGAGGGCAACTGCACTGCGAAGAGCAGCGCGACCGGCAACGTCACGCTCGATTGCGCGGGCGGTGGCTGCAAGCTCGACTCGACCGGCACTGGCAACGTGATCGTCGACTGCAAGGGCGGCAAGTGCGAGCTCTCGTGCTCGGGTATGTCGAACTGCATCATGCAGGGCTGCAGCGACGGCTGTAAGACCAAGTGCACCGGCTCCGGCACGTGCACGTGCTCGGCCGGCTGCACGTAGTCACTCACGTGCGCGCGCCGGCGGCTCGAGGTCGCGCAGCGTCGGCCGTTCGGCGCGCGCGCGAGCACGCAGCGCGCGCGCTACCGCAGCGGAATCGCCGGGCTCCGGCGCGCTCGCGCGCTCGCCGTCGAAGGAGCCGAAGGCGGTGCTCGCATCGCTGCTGCAGATCATCCGGGGACGCGCCGATCGAATCACGCGGCCCTGGTTGCCGATCGCTCGAGAAGGTTACAAAGGTGATCGACGTTCGTTGTAGTACCGTCGCCGGCGTTGATGCGTCCGAAGGCACTGTTGTCGTGGAGCAGCGGCAAGGACAGCGCGTATGCGCTGCAGGTCGCGCAGGACGTGGAGATCGTCGGTCTGCTCACCACGGTGACCGCCGCGTTCGATCGCGTGTCGATGCACGGCGTGCGGCGCGAGCTGCTCGCACGCCAAGCGGACGCGGTGGGCCTGCCGTGCACGCAGGTGGAAATACCTGCGCCGTGCCCCAACGAGATCTACGAGCGCGCGATGGGGCGCGTGCTCGCCGACGCGAAGGCCAAGGGCATCACCCATGTGGTGTTCGGCGATCTCTTCCTCGAGGACATCCGTGCGTACCGCTGTGACCGCCTCGCGAGCGTCGGCATGCACGCGGTGTTTCCGTTGTGGGGCCGCGACACGAAGGCGCTCGCACGCGAGATGATCGATGCAGGTCTGCGCGCGACGATCACCTGCGTCGATCCGCGGCGCCTCGATCGCAGCTTCGCCGGTCGCACCTTCGACGCGACGCTGTTGCACGACCTCCCGCCCGACGTCGACCCGTGCGGCGAGCACGGCGAGTTCCACACCTTCGCGACCGACGGCCCGATGTTCCGCAAGCGCATCGACGTGCGCGCGGGCGAAGTGGTCGATCGCGAAGGCTTCGTGTTCGCCGATCTGCTACCAGCTGCCGGTGTTCGACATCGATGACCACGGCTCGCGCGGTGGCAGCGGCTCGCCCTTCTGCAACAGCTCGATCGAGATGTTGTCGGGCGAGCGCACGAACGCCATGTGACCATCGCGCGGCGGACGATTGATCGTGACGCCCGCAGCTTGCAGCGACTCGCACAGCGCGTAGATGTCGTCGACCGCATAGGCGAGGTGACCGAAGTTGCGACCTTCGCTGTACGGCTCGGCTTGATCCCAGTTGTGGGTGAGCTCGACTTCCGGCGCGCCCGGCCCCGTCGCGAGGAAGACCAGCGTGAAGCGGCCGGCGGGCGCGTCCTTGCGGCGCTGCTCGTGCAGGCCGAGCAGGCGGAAGAACGCCAGTGTGCGATCGAGGTCGCGCACGCGGATCATCGTGTGCAGGTACTCCACGGACGGCAGCATAGCGCCCCGAAACCGCCCATCTACGCGCATAGTGAGATCGTCGTCCGACCCCGTGAACGAACCATGGGGGCTGGACGTACCTGGGGCGGACGTGAGGCCGGGCGAACCCGAGAGCGACGAGGCCCTGGTCGCCGCACTGCGCGGCGGCGAGCTCGCGGCGTTCGACGTGCTCTACCAGCGCTACGCCGCGCGCTTGTTCGGCTACGTGCGCCGCATGGTCGACGACGATGCGACCGCAGAGGATCTCTTGCAGGACGTGATCCTGTCGGTGCTGCAGCCGGGTGGTTTCGACGAGACCCGTGGTCGCTTCGGCGCATGGTTGTTCGCGGTCGCGCGCAATCGCTGTCTCGATCTGCGGCGCGCAGCGGCGCGTGGTGCTGCGCGTGCGCCGTTGCTCGCGGCGTCGGTCGACCGCGAGCACGCGCCCGACGAGCGTCGGCGCAACGCCGTGCGCACCGCGGTCGCGTCGCTGCCCGAAGCGCAACAACAGCTCCTGCTGCTCAAGCAGATCGGCGGGCTGACGTATCGCGAGATCGCCGAGGTGCACGGGATTCCCGAAGGCACCGTGAAGTCACGCCTGCACGCCGCGGTGGAAGCATTCCGCCAAGCCCTCGCACGGATCGGAGAAGAGACGTCATGAGTTGTGAAGAGTGTCGCGATCGCTTGATGCTGTTGCTGCACGACGAGCTCGACGCCGGTGAAGCACGAGCGATCGCCGAGCACGTGCGCGGCTGCGATCGCTGCGCGGTGGAGTACTGCCGCATGCACGTCGATCTCGTCGCGGTCGTGGAAGCCCACGAAGTCATGCCGCCGCCGCGCGTGCACGCAGCGTTGCGCGCCGAGGTGGCGCGTCGCTTCGCGCCGAAGCCGTTCGCGAAGGTGCTCGCGACGCTGCGCCGACCGGTGCCCGCGTATGGGCTCGCGCTGGCCGCGATGGTGCCGCTCGTGCTGTGGCTCGGCACGAAACCCGTCGAAGACGCGCCGGCACCCGCGCCGACGAGCAGTGCACCGATCGAAGCACCGCGCATGCGCGCGGAGCTGCCCGAGCTCACCGACTACGACGGCGCCCTCGCTGCGCCGATCGATCCCACCTGGATGTGAAGGAGCGAATCATGCGTCGACAACGAATCACCATTGCGCTGTGGCTCTCGCTCTCGATCGCGTGCGCGGTCGATGCGGCGACCCCCGACGAAGCCGATCGCATCGCGGAGGACGACGAAGTCGCCGACGACGAAGAAGAAGATGCACCCGCCGAAGCGGGCATGCCTGCACCGGCGCCGGCGCGCGCGATGCCGAAGGCGCGCGCGGCCTTCGACGAGATCGCGACGCTCGTGGCGACGCGCTACGTCGACGGCACCATCGACGAGGA
>DASZPU010001053.1:0-3609 GCA_035550195.1 Nannocystaceae bacterium | reverse complement strand
TCGAGGCCGTTGCACACCTCGCCGCCCGCCGTGGGATCGCTGTCGCTGCTCTCGCTCGACGGATCCACGGTGGGATCGGTCGGCGCGCTGCTCTGCGAGTCGGAGTCGCTGGCTTCCGTGCCGCTGGCTTCACCCGCGGTGGAATCGTTGCTGGTCGCTTCGCCGGCGGTGTTGCTCGAGCCGATCGACGCGCTGCCGATGCCGCCTTCGTCGGCGACGCCGAGCGAGCACGCGCTCGCGATCAGCACCCACACCGGCGCGCGTGTCCCCATCCCGGCATCGATCGTAGGCTGCTTGCGACGACGCCCGCAAGCCTGCTTCGAATTACTCGGCCTGCTCGGGCCCCGCTGGCTCCTTTTCCACCAGTGGTTCTCTTCGGAGCAGCCAGGTGCGCCCGGCGATCTCGAACTGGTGCTCGTCGACCGCACCCGGCAGCGACATGTCGCGGGCGAGCACGCACCGCTCCTGGGCGTCGAGCGACGCGAGCGCGCGTCCGTCGATCGCGGTGATCGGCTGCCCCACTGCGATGCCGGCCCGGTGCGCCGCCGAGCCCTCCCACACGAACTCGACGCGCGACTCGGCCCCCGCGCTCCACTCGAAGCCGAAGCTGCTCGCACCACGCGGCAGTGTGTCGTCGCTGCCCCACAGCATCGCGGTGCGCTCGCGATAGTCGATGCGCAGCACGTACGCGCGCAGCACCTTCGCGCCGAGCGTACCGGTGTCGGTGTCGTGCGCGATGGTGTCGACGCCGGTGAAGTCGTGGCCACCGATCGTCGCGCGCGGCCACGCGAACGCGTGCTTCGTGCCGCGCGCGGGCCCGTGCGCACCGACGCCGACGAGCCCCTGCCCGCTCGCGACCTCGGTGATGCCGAGTGGCTCGCGCAGCGTCGCCGGCACCGACAACGCACCCGCCGAGCCGGTGTCGAGCAACAACGCGCCGACGGTGTCACCCTCGCGCTCGATCGCGAGGTACGGCATCCACGCAGCGACGAGCGCGAGCGGCTCGCCCCCGTCGCGCGCGGGCAGTCGTTTCGCATCCGATGCGAGCCGCACCTCCTGCGCGGGATAGTCGAGCTCGAGCACGCCGTGCTGGAACACGTTGGTGCCGAGGATCCCGTCGATGCGCGTGCACAGGTTCTGCTCGACCGGCGTCAGCTCCAGCACCGCCGCACCGACGTCGGTGAAGCGCACGCCGCCGAGCTCGAGCCCGGCCAGCCGCGCCATCGCCATCTGCTCGCGGCGACCGGTCGCATCGGCGACGATGATGTGGCCGTGTCGTCGGCGCCCGAGCGCGCGATCGAGACGCGTCGAGATCACGGTCGTGCCCGCGCCGGTGTCGACCACGAAGCGCTGCCGCTCCGCGATGCCGTCGATCGCGACGTCGACGATCGGGAGCCCGGCCGCGTCTTCGTACGCCACCGCGAACGCGAACCCGTCCGCAGGCGCGCGTGCACGCTGGGCCGCGCGCGCACCCATGCAGCCGCTCGCGCAGAGCAGCAGCGCAACCGCGAGCCGCATCACTTCGTTTTCGCGGGCTCGGGCTTCGGCTCGGTCTTCGCCGGCGGCTCGTCCTTCGCGCCGGAGGCCGGCGTCGCCGGGAACGCGCCGTACGAGAACAGATCGCCCGCCTTCACTTCCTGCACCTGCGCGAGCTTGCGCAGCTCGTTCAGATCGACGCGGCTGCGATCGCCGACGATCGCGATGATCACGTCCGCGCCGGAGAAGCGCTTCGCGAAGCCTTCGAGCTCGGTCTCACCGAGCTTCGCGACCTCTTGCCACTGACGCGGTCGCGGATCCGCGGGCTCGCCGAGCTCGTCCCACGACACCACCCAGTGGCCGATCCAGCGCGGCTCGAGCCGGCTGCTGCGATAGCGCTGATCGACCGCGATCTTCGCGACCGCGAGTCGATCGCCCTGCAGATCGGTGGAGCGCAAGAGGCCGAGGAACGTCTCGACCGCGACCGGCGTCTTGTCGGCCTGCGTGCTCATGAAGCCGAGCAAGCCCGATGCATCCTTCGGGCGCGCGCCCGAGTCGTAGGTGGAGTAGGCGCTGTAGGCCAGGCCCCGCGACTCGCGGATCTCCTGGAACACCAGCGCGCTCATGCTGCCCGAGAGGTACTCCGAGAACAGCTCGGCCGACGGACGCAGATCGCGGGGCAGCGGCCCCTGCGGGATCACGAAGCGCACGTTGGCCTTCGCGCCGTCCTTGTGCAGGAAGAACACGCGCGGGCCGGTGCTCTTGCGATAGACCTTCGTCTGCACGTCGCCGGTGGCCTTGTGGGCCTTGCCGCGCGGCACGATGGTCGCGACCGCATCGGCGGTGCGCGGCCCGAAGTAGAGCGTGCGGTGCTGATGGTTCATCACGCCCGTGATGAGCTTGCGCAACGTCGCCGGCTTCGCCCCCGCGAGCGCCTTGTTGCTGGGGTGCTGCAGCCACGAGCTGCGCCGCTCGTACTTCGCGTACGAGTCGAGCGCGCTGGACAGCTGCCAGTCCTCTTCCATGCCGTCCTTGCGCGTGCTGATGGTGTTGTCGCGCAGGCGCGAGAGCGTCTCGTCGTCGAACGTGGGCGATGCGATCCACGTGTCGAGCAGCGCGAGCGCTTCCTCGAGCTTCGCATCGGGGCCCGAGATCGACACGCTGCTGTGCTCGGCGTCGCACCACGTGCCCACCGACGCACCGAGCGCGTACATCTGCTTCTGGAACTGCTCCGCGCTCTTGTCCTTCGCGCCGGAGAGCTCGAGCAGATCGAGCGCGTAGCAGAGCAGCGGCTCCTTGCGATAGCCGCGCTCGAACTGGTACTCGAGCGTGAACAGATCGTTGCGCTCGTTGTGCGACGCGATGAGGTCGCCCGCCGGCAGCTTGCGGTGCGCGTAGTGCTTGCCCTCCTCGGCCCACTGCGGCTCGAGCTGCGCGGCCGGAATCGCCTCGACCTTCTTCGCGAACGCGCTCTTGCGGCTCGGATCGATCTTCACCGGCGTGATCTTCGGCTTGTCGATCTTCGGGATCTCCGGCGTGCCCTTCTTGCGCACCACCACCACACGATCGTCGCCGATGTACTTCTTCGCCACGCGCACGACGTCGGCCTTGGTGACCGCCGCGAACGCCTTCTCGCGCGCGACCACGTCGTCCCACTGTCGGTGGGTGACGAACGCCTCCATCATCTCGTTGGCGCGGGCGAAGGTGAACTCGAGCCCGAGCTTGCGATCGACGGTGTGGTGCAGCTTCGCCGCGTCGATGTCTGCGTCGGTGAAGTCGCCGGCCTTGAGCTTCGCGAGCACGCCCATGATGAGCGCCTCGATCTCGTCGGGCGTCTGTCCGGCGCGCGCACGCCCACGCACGCCGAAGTAACCGGCCTCGCGCAGGTTGTTGCTGAACGAGCCGGCCTCGGGGAGCTTCTGCGTCAGCTCGAGCTCGGTGTTGAGCAGACCGACCTTCGCGTCGTCGAGCAGGCGATCCATCACCGCGAGCGCGGGCTCGTCGGCGTGTCCGATCGGCACGGTGAGCCACGCCATCTGCACGGCCTCTTCGCCCTCCGCGAGCACCTCGCGTGCGACGCGACCGGAGATCTTCGAGACCTTGCCGGGCAGCTCGGTGGGCACCGGCTTGGGC
>DASZPU010001052.1:0-5937 GCA_035550195.1 Nannocystaceae bacterium | reverse complement strand
CCGTGGGCTCGGGTTGCGCGAGCGCTTCGGCGCGCAAGCGATACCCACGGCGCGGGATCGTCTCGACGAACTGCGGCCGCGCGGCGTCGTCACCGAGCGCCACGCGGATCTGCCGGATGCACTGGTGCAGCCCGGCCTCGAAGTCGACCGCCGTGTCGGGCCACAGCACCTGCTTGATGGTGTCGCGCGACACGATCTCGCCGGCGTGATCGACGAGCAATGCCAGCAGTGCCGCCGGCTGTGGTGCGAGCCGCGTCGTGGCGCTCGCACCACGCAGCTCGCCGGTGTCGCGCACGAACGTGAATGCGCCCAGCCCGACGACGCGCGCGGGATCATGCGTCGACGCGGGCACCTCGTGCGCGCAGCAAGTCGGCCACGCGCGTTGCATCCGCTGCGATCGCGAGCTGCAGCGGCGTCGTGCCCTGCGCGGCGAACTTGCGTCCGACGCGGTTGGGGTCGGCTCCGTGCGCGAGCAACAGCTCGGCGACCTCGGGCTGATCGTGCAGCGCCGCGAAGTGCAGCGCGGTGGTGCCGAGGTGGTGCTGGCGCTCGACCTCGGCACCCGCCGCGAGCAACACCTGCGTCATCTCGAGATCGCCGCCACCCAACACAGCGTACCAGAGCAGCGCGAAGTCGTGGGCACCGCGCTCGTGGATCCGATCGGGGGCAGCTGCGAGCAAGCGCTTCACCAGCTCGCGATCCCCGAGCACCACCGCCGACGGCAACGACAGCGGTGCGCCGTGCTCGAGCAGGAACGCGACGTTGTCGCGACGACCGGTGTGCGCGCTCGCTTCGATCGCGAGCTCGGTGGTGGTGGCCACCGCGTGCACCAGCCGTGGCTGCGCGCGCAGGCGATCACGCAGCGGTGCGAGCCCACCGTGCCCCATGCCGACGAAGGCGCGCTGGTCGATCGGCGCGATGTCGTCGAGCGCCGCTGGCTCGTAGCGACCGCCGTCCGCCGTGAACGCGCAGCGCGACGCGGTGTGATCGCGCGCGATCGCGGAGTGGTCGCGCAGCATCGCGACCACCTCGCGCGTCGTCGCGACTGCGATCGGCGTGCGCCCCCGTGCGTCCGCGGCGTCGACCCGCGCGCCCTTGCGCACGAGCATCTCCACCAGCTCGAGTGAGCCGCGGCGCGCAGCCGCATGCAGCGCGCTGTCGCCTTCGGGCTGGCGCGCGTTCGGATCGGCCCCGTTCGCGAGCAGCGTCGCGGCCGAGAGCTCCGCGGTGGCGAGCGCATCGACCTCGAACGCGGCGCGCAGCGGCGACATCGTGTCGCGACGGGTGCGCGGCGGATCGGCGACGGCACCGACCGCGTACACGCGCCACAGCTCCTGCCCTTGGCCACTGCGCGCGCCCGCGTACATCACCGTGCCGCCCAGCGGGTGATCGTCGTCGACCACGTCGGGCGCGGCGGTCGCGAGCGCATCGAAGCGCGGCCAGTCACCGAGCCACGCACACTCGGCGAGCTCGGGTGCATAGCCGCGCGCGAGCAACATGCGTGCGACCGCCGATTGCTCGGCGAGCAACGCGACCGTCAGCAGCGAGCGCCCTTCGTCGTCGCGCGCGACCAACAGCTCCGGAGCAGCGGAGAGCCGCTGGCCCAGCCGCTCGACCTCGCCCGCGCGCGCCAGCGCGAACACCGACGGTGCGCGCGTACGCCTCGAGGCCACCGCGGTGCACCCCATCGCCGCCACCGAACCCAGCAACATCGTCCGACGTGTGCTCGCCATCGCGACGCATTTTGTGCGCTCGGCCCTCCGGCGGCCGCTGATGATTGCCTGAGCAAAGCCTGAGCAGACCGGCCGGGCCCGCCACGCGGGCGGCCTCCAACGTTGTTCGGCGCGCGATCAGGCCGCACTCGGGCGAAGTGCGATCCGGCCGCGCTCCCTTAGGGTGCTTCCCCCTTGGTCCCTGACTACCATTCCTCGGAGTGACCTCGGACGGCGGCAACGAGCTGACGCGCTTGCGCGAGGAGCTGCGGCGCGCGCACGAGGAGCTGGCGGCCGAGCGCGCGTTGCGACGCGCGGCGATCGACAACTCGCCCGACTTCGTGATGCTGAGCGATCTCAATGGTCGCCTGCGCTTCATCAATCGCCTCGCGCCCGGCTACCGACTCGAAGACGTGCTCGGCGCACCGATGCTCTCGTTCATCCCGCCGCGCTACCACGACGACGTGACCAAGGCGATCACGCGCACGATCGCCACCGGCGAGGTCGCGATCTTCGAGACGATGGTCGACGCGGGCGGGCCCACGCCCAACCACTTCATCAACCGCATCGCGCCGGTGCGCACCAACGAGGGCATCACCGGCGTCGTGTGGCTCTCGACCGACATCGAGCGACTCGTGCGCGCCGAAGAGGAGGTGCGCGAGCGCGACGATCGCCTGCGTATCATCATCGAGTCCTCGCGCATGGGCGTGTGGAGCATCGATCTCGATGCCGGCACCGCACACGCCGACGATCGCGCGAGCGAGATCTTCGGTCAGGCCGGCGAGCCGATGTCGATGGAGTCCGCGCTCTCGGTCGTGCCGCCCGAAGAGCGCGCGCTCATCTACGAAGCGATCGGCAACGCGCGCAAGTCCGGCAAGTACGGCCCGATCGATCATCGCGTCGTGCATCCCTCGGGCGTGGTCCGGTGGGTACGCACGGTCGGCCAGGTGCACCGCGATGCCGATGGCGCGCATCGCCTCACCGGCGGCGTCATGGACATCACCGACCAGCGCAGCCTGGAGATCGAGCTCGCGCAGGCGCAGCGGCTCGACAGCATCGGTCGGCTCGCCGGCGGCGTCGCGCACGACTTCAACAACCTGCTCACTGCGATGTTCGGCTCGATCGATCTCGCACGCAGCATCCTCCCGCAGGACTCGCCGGTGCAGGTCGAGCTCGGCGAGCTGCACTCGTGCGCGCAGCGTGGCGCCACGCTCACGGCCCAGCTCCTCGCGTTCGCACGACGCCAGGTGATGGAGCCGCGTGTCATCACGCTCTCCGGTCTCGTCGGCGAGATCGAGAAGCTGCTGCGACGCGTGCTCGGCGAGGACGTCGAGCTCGCGACGATGTGCGAAGCGAGCGGCCGCGTGCGCGTCGACCCCCACCAGATCGAACGCGTGCTCGTGAACCTCGCCACCAACGCACGCGATGCGATGCCACGCGGCGGTCGGCTCACGCTCGAGACCGTCGACGTCGAGCTCGACGAGCCCTATGCCACCGCGCACGCCGAGGTCGTCGCGGGCCGCTACGTGATGCTCGCGGTGTCGGACACCGGCCTCGGCATCGCGCACGAAGATCTGCCGCACATCTTCGAGCCGTTCTTCACCACCAAGGGCGCGGCCGATGGTACGGGGCTGGGGCTCGCGACGTGCTACGGCATCGTGCGTCAGGCCGGCGGCTACATCCACGCGTACAGCGAGCCCGGCCATGGCACGACGTTTCGCATCTATCTGCCGCGCGTCGATGATCCGGTCGAGCCGCGCGTCGGTCCCGAGCCGCCGCGCAAGAGCACCGGTCACGAGACCATCTTGGTCGTCGAAGACGATCCGATCGTCCGTCGCGTCACGGTGCGTGGCTTGACCCGCCTCGGCTACACCGTGCTCGAGGCCAGCAACGGCGAGGAAGCGCTGGAGATCGCCGATCGCGAGGGGCCGATCGATCTACTGCTCACCGACGTGGTGATGCCGCGGATGAGCGGACGCGAGCTCGCCGAGCGCCTGCGCGAGGTCCAGCCCGGCACCATCGTGCTGTTCGCGTCGGGCTACACCGCGAACGCGATCGTGCATCACGGCGTGCTCGATGCCGGCATCGAGTTCTTGCCGAAGCCGTTCAGCATCGCCGTGCTCAACGCCCGCATCCGTCAGCTGCTCGACGCACGCTGACGAGCCGCGCACGCAGGCCCGCTGACGAAAAGAACATCGCCGCGCTCCGCTTCGCCGCGGGATACTTGGTGCGCTGCCGATGATCGATCGTCGCCGAGCTCGCGTCGTCGCGCTCGCGGTGCTGCCCTGCACCGCGTGTTACGTCGGCTTGCCCGAAGCGAACGACGCGAGCACCAGCGACGCCGGTGGCGTCACTGGAGTGCTCGACACCGATCCGTCCGGCGATGGCTCGACCGTGGGATCGCAGGGCGAGTCGGGCAGTGCGGATGGCGACGAGTCGGGCGACGAATCCGGCGACACCGGCGTGCCCGGCGAGGATGGTTTGTGTGGCGACGCGGTCGTGCAGGACGACGAGGCCTGCGATCACGGACCCGCGAACGGGCCGGGCGATGCGTGCAAGGGCGACTGCACGATCAACATGTGTGGCGACGGAGTGATCGGCCCCGGTGAAGGTTGCGACGACGGCAACGACAACGACGACGACGGCTGCACCGTCGCGTGCGCGCTCGCGAGCTGCGGTGACGGCGTGGTCGATGCCGGCGAGGCGTGCGACGACGGCAACGCCGAGCCCACCGATGCGTGCAGCAACGCATGCACCCTGCCCTCGTGCGGCGACGGGCTCGTGCAGGACGGCGAGAGCTGCGACGACGGTGCCGCCAACAACGATCACGCGGCCTGCACATCGGCATGCGCGGTGGCGAGCTGCGGTGACGGGCTCGTGCACGACGGCGCGGAGGAGTGCGACGACGGCGACGCGAACGCGGACAACGGCGCATGCCTGCCCGACTGCACGCTCGCGAGCTGCGGCGACGGACACGTCGGGCCCGGTGAAGCGTGCGACGACGGCGGCACGTCACCCGGCGACGGCTGCAGTGCGACGTGCACGTTCGAGAGCTGTGGCAACGGCGTGGTCGAGGGCAGCGAAGCCTGCGACGACGGCGCCAACGGCGATGCCGACGACGGTTGCACCGATGCGTGCCTGTTGCCCGCGTGTGGCGACGGGCTGTTGCAGCCGAGCAGCGGTGAAGCGTGCGACGAGGGTGCCGGCAACGACGACAACGGTGCGTGCACCGAGTCGTGCGACACGGCGAGCTGCGGCGACGGTCACGTGTGGGCCGGTCACGAGCAGTGCGATCTCGGCGCCGGCAACGGGCCCAACGCCGCGTGCACGCCGATGTGCACCAACGCGGCGTGCGGCGACGGCTACGTCGGTCCCGGCGAAGAGTGCGACGACGACAACGCGAGCAACACCGACGCGTGCACGAATGCGTGCACCGACGCGGCGTGCGGCGACGGTTTCCTGCAGGCCGGTGAAGCGTGCGACGACGGCAACCTGGACGACACCGACGCGTGCAGCAACGCGTGCGCGATCCAGGCCGGCGACGATCTGCCCGACAACATGTACTGCAACGCGCTCGGTGCGTGGGACGAGGACTGGGTCGGGTTCGAGCTCGAGGTGATCGCGTTGGTCAACGACGCGCGCAGTCAGGTGATCGACTGCGGGCAAGGCGACGTGCTCGGCCCGGTCGGTCCGATCGCGTACGAGCCCGCGCTCACCTGTGCCGCGCGCAGTCACAGCAAGGACATGGCGGTGAACGCCTTTTTCGATCACACCAACCCGATGGGCCAGGGTCCATCGCAGCGGCTGGGCTTCGCGGGCTACGACTGGATCACGTGGGGCGAGAACATCGCCGCCGGCTACACGACCCCCGAAGCGGTGATGGATGGTTGGCTCGCGAGCCACGGTCACTGCGTGAACCTGATGAACGGCTCGTTCACGCAGCTCGGCGTCGGCTACTACGTCCTCGCCTCGAGCCCCTACGATCACTACTGGACGCAGGATTTCGGCGCGCCGGGTTGATGGCGCCGCGAACGCTGCGACACCACGTCCCTTCCACGTCGATAGTATGCCGAAGCCCGGGGATTGCGACAAGCCCCGGGGCGCATCGCAGAGTCGCGAAATGCACGAAACCAAGCACGACCACGCGGTGCTGATCGCCGGAGGCGGTCCCACCGGGCTCATGTTGGCCGGCGAGCTCGCGCTCGCGGGCATCGACGTAGCGATC
>DASZPU010001051.1:0-1776 GCA_035550195.1 Nannocystaceae bacterium | reverse complement strand
TTCCCCGATGCGGAGGCAGCTTTCCGCAAGTGGCTCGCCAGCCTCGATGCGAAGCCGCGGGCCACCGTGCACGACCCGCGCACGGGCGAGGCCGCGACCATCGAGCTGAGCCGCGATCTCGTGACGCTCGGCATCCGCGGTGTGCTGTACGCACCCGCACTCGTCGCCGCGCTGCCGCTCGCGCTCGATCGCGCCGAGCACGGTGAGCTCGATCCGCTGATCGCCCAGTCGCTCGTGCTCGGTGACGCGCTCGAAGATCAAATGTCGGTCGGCATGTTCTTGTCGGTCGTGTGTGCCGAGGACGTGCCGTACATGGATCCCGCGGTGCTCGCGGACGGTGAGTCCACGATGATCGGCGCGCGCTACGTCGACGTGCTGCGCGAAGCGTGTGCGGTGTGGCCACGCGCCGAGCTGCCCGCGGGCTATCGCGAGCCCGTCCAGCTCGCCATCCCCACGCTCGTGCTCTCGGGCGCGTTCGATCCGGTCACGCCGCCGCGTTGGGGCGAGCACGCGCTCGAGACGTTGCCCGTGGGCCACCACGTGATCGTGCCGGGAGCCGGCCACGGCACGCTGCACTACGAGTGCATCGGCGGCATCGTGCAGACGTTCCTCGACGACGCGGGCGTGATCGACGTCGCGTGCACCGAGTCGCTCGTGCGACCACCTTTCTTCGTCGACTTCGCAGGACCCCCGGCATGATCCGCGCGAGCGAGCTGCACAAGCGCTTCGGCGAGAAGATCGCGGTCGACGACGTGTCGTTCGTCGCGCCCGACGGCAAGATCACCGGCTTGCTCGGCCCCAACGGCGCGGGCAAGACCACCAGCTTGCGCATGGTCGCGGCGATGGTGAAGCCCGATCGCGGGCGCGCCGAGATCGACGGCTTCGACACCAGCACGCAGCGCGAAGCGGTGCTGCGCCGGCTCGGCGTGCTGCCCGATGCGCGCGGGCTCTACCCGCGGCTCACCGCGCGCGAGAACGTGCGCTACTACGGCCGGCTGCACGACCTCGACGGCGAAGCGCTGGAGAAGGAGATCGATCGCCTGTTCGCGCTGCTCGACATGGGCGAGCTCGCCGATCGCCGCGTGCACGGCTTCTCGCAGGGCGAGCGCATGAAGGTCGCGATCGCCCGCACGCTGATCCATCGCCCGCACAACGTGATGCTCGACGAGCCCACCAACGGGCTCGACGTCATGAGCACGCGAGCGATGCGCGAGCTCGTGCGACGCCTGCGCGAGGACGGCTGCTGCGTCGTGTTCTCCAGCCACGTCATGCAGGAGGTCGCGGCGCTGTGCGACGAGATCTTCGTCATCGCGCGCGGCAAGGTGGTCGCGCACGGCAGTCCCGACGACCTGCGCACGCAGACCGGCAAGGCCGATCTCGAGGACGCGTTCGTCGCGCTCATCGGCAGCGACGAGGGGCTCGACCGATGAACGCGCGGCACGTCGGCGTGGTGTGGAAGAAGGAGCTCACCGACGGGCTCCGTGATCGTCGCTCGTTGTTGGCCGCGCTCGCGTTCCCGCTCGTCGGTCCGCTGCTCGTCGTGCTGATGTTCAAGATGATCGCGGACCGCGAGGCCGTCGATCAGCCGGTGCCGCTGCCAATCGTCGGAGCCGAGCACGCGCCCGCGCTCGTCGATTGGCTCGCGCACCACGACATCGAGGTGCAGCCGCCGCCCGACGATCGCGAACAAGCGGTGAAGAGCGGCGACGTGCCGGCGGTGCTCATCATCGGCGCGGACTATCCGCAGCGCTTCCGCGAAGCTCGGCCCGCGCCGCT
>DASZPU010001050.1:0-7827 GCA_035550195.1 Nannocystaceae bacterium | reverse complement strand
TGCACCGCAGACAAGCGCGCCGACAACACCACGTCGCCGACGCGTGCGACCGCAGCCTCGGCCGACGTCGCGAGCGACTGCCCTTCGGCCAAGCGCACCTGCGTGACGCCGACGACATCGACGAGCGCGACCGCAGCACGTGCGGCGACGAGATCGTGTCGCCCCGCGCCGGCGGCCTTGATCGCGGCGCGATAGGCCGCCTCGGCCGCCTTCGGATCGGGCTCGAGCGCCTCACCGAGCACGTACTGCGCCTCGGCTTCGAGCGGTGCGTACGCGAGCGCGCGGGCTTCGTCGGCGAGCTCGCGTGCACGCTCGGCCGCGAGCACGAAGCGCCCCGCGTAGATCCACGCCTGCACGCGCGCGAGCTCGGCACGGATGCGCTCGATCTCCGCGCGCTGCTCCGGGCTGTTCGGCGGCGGCAGCTCTTCGCGCAGCGCATCGTCGTCGGTGCACGGCGCGAGCGGGGTGAGTCGCGAGACGGTCTCGGCCGCGTTGCGCACGACCTCGGTATCGGCGGCCGCGAGCACTTCGGCGGTCGCGGCGAGCTCGTCGAGCCGGCGCTCGAGGCAGTCCATGCGCAGATCGAAGAGCTGCTGCGATTGCGTGCGCGCGACCATCGTGGCGTCGCAGCTCGCGCGCCAGATCTCGACCCAACGTTCGGTGTAGCGATCGAGCGCAGTGATCGCGAGGTCGAGCGAGGCCTGGGCGTACGGCGCTTCGGTGGCGGTGAACGAGCCGCGCACCTGCTCGCGACGCGCGTCGTTCCACAGCGCGCCGAGCTCGTCGGGCACATGATCGCACTGCCCGCTGTGCGCGGGCCGAGCGAGCAACGCCCAGGTGATCGCACCGACGATCAGTGCCGCCGCGCCGCCGATCCACACCCACTTCTGCACGCGCCCGGGCGTGAGCGCAGCGAGCAGCTCGTTCATCGATGCGAAGCGCTCGGCGGGCGCGACCGACATCGCGCGCTTGAGCGGTCGACGCAACCAGCTCGGCACCGTCTCCGAGCGCGGGAACTCCAGCTTGCCGCGCAGCTTCGCGGCCGCACGCGCGACCGGATCGTCGGGGAACGGCCGCACGCCATAGAGCGCCTCGTAGAGCGCGACGGCGAAGCTGTACTGATCGGAGCGCGCGTCGCCGCGTGCACCGACATGTTGCTCGGGTGCCATGTACGGCGGCGTGCCCATCACCACGCCGCGCTCCGTGACGCTGGCCTTCAACGCAGCCGCACGCGCGCGCGCATTGGTCTCGCCGAGCACCGCGGAGATCTCGTGCTCGCCGCCCATCACCGCGATGCCGAAGTCGAGCACGCGCGCGAGCCCATCCTTGCCGATGATCACGTTGGCGGGCTTGAAGTCGCGATGCACGATGCCGGCACGATGCGCCGCCGCGAGCCCGGCACCGGCGCCGGCGAACGCCGCGAGGATCTCGCTCGAGCTGCGCTTGTGCTCCTTCAACCATTGGCCGAGCGACGGGCCCGCGACGAACTCCATCACCAGGAACACTTCGCCGCCGTGCTCGCCCACCTCGTACACGTGCACGAGATTCGGATGGGAGAGCTGCGCGAGCGCCTGCGCTTCACGCAGCAACCGCACGCCCGATGCATGCGAAGGATTCGCACCGACCTGACGCAGGAGCTTGATCGCGACGCGGCGATGCAGCTTCGAGTCGTAGGCGAGATAGACCTCGCCCATGCCGCCTTGCCCGATCGCTTCCAGCAGATCGTAGCGGCCGAATTTCTGGTGCGAGCGCGTGCCGGAGGCCGACGCGGGCTCGGCCGCGGGCGCGGGCTCGCCATCGGCCGCGGTCGCATCGCTGTCGGCAGCGGGCGGCATCCTCGATGATCCTGCCAGCTTGTAGTGATGGACGCGCGAAAGCGGTTGCTAGAGAGCAGCCGAGCGTACGCGCACGGCCTTTTGGCCGCGGCATCGCCGGGTGGTCACCAAATGGAAACCCGCATCACGGGCAGATCGCGCCGCAGCTGATCGCCTCGTTCACGCAGATGCCGTCCCACTGGCTCACGCAGCAGAACGTGTCCATGAACATGCCGTTGCACACGCAATCGACGATGTCGGGGTCTTGGCACTCGACATAGTTGTGCGAGACGCAGCAGTCGCCGGACGTCGGCGAGAAGTCGACCAGCAGCTGGAAGTCGCCCTCCGCACCGTCGCCGTCGACGGTGATGACGATGCTCTGGCCGGCCGCGAGGCTCTGGGTGATCTGCGCGCCGCTGCCCATCGTCGACACTGCGCAGGCGATCTCGGCACCGAGGCAACCGCCATCGCGCAGGTAGAGCGCCGTCTCGAAATCGGAGCCCGCGGTGTCGAAGGTGTACAGCCCCTGCTCGGCCGCGGTGAACGTGTACGAGTAGTCGTTGCTGCCGAAGCCGCCGCAAGAGCCGGCGCTGAAGTTGCTGCCGCCCGCGGTGCTGTTGCTCGGCGTCGACGGGATCGTGCTGCCGAGATCTTCGTCGGGGCACGTGCCATCGAGCGCGCCGATGTCGAGCGTGAACGGCCCGCCCGCGTACGACGTGTCGACGACCACGGTGACCTGCTGCCCATTGTTCAGCGGCGCGAGCACGCCGCCGTGGCCACACGCGATCTCGCTGCCATTGCACACGCCGTTGCGCACGTACACGCGCGTGTCCAGCTCGGAGCCGAAGGTGTCGAACGAATACACCGCGGTGGCTGGCGCCGTGAACACGTACGCAGCGTCGCTACCGCCCGCGCCGCCGCAGCTACCGGCGTTGCCGTTGAACGAATAGCTCGAGTCGCCGACGATCGACTGCGGCACGGTGTTGCCGACGTCGTCGATCGGGCACACCAGCGAGCCCTGTTGCGCGCGCACGTTGAACGGAGCACCGGTCGCGTCTTCGCCGTCGACGACGATGGTGACGGTCTGATCGGCGGCGAGATCGACGGCGAGCGCGGACTGGTGGCCGTCGCCCTCGTCGTTGCACGCGATCTCGCTGCCACCGCACTCGCCGTCGAGCACGTACAGCACCGTGTGGAGCTGCGAGCCGTGCGTGTCGAACGTGTACGTGTCGGCGACCGGCGCGGTGAACAGGAAACCGAGCTCCGGCGCGCCGTCGCCACCGCACGAGCCTTCGAGCTCGTCGGTCTCCATGAACGTGTTGCCGAAGAGCGTGTGCGGCAGGCCGGGCTCGCCGAGGAGCCCGTACGGACAGTGCATCGGCACGAACCCGGAGTCGCTGCTCGACTCGCTCTCGCTCGACGTGCTCTCGGTGGTGGCGGTGGTGCCGGTGCTGGTGTCTTCGCTGCTGCTGCTGCCGCCGCTCTCGCTCGTGCCGGTGGAATCGGCCTGCGTGGTGGTGAGCGTGTCGCTGCTCGTACCCGGCTCGGTCGTGGTCGTGAACGCAGTTGCGGACGAGGATTCCGCGGTGTCCGACGACGACGACGAGCTCGAGCTGCCCTCCGCCGGCGCGACGTTGCCATCGTCACCGCACGCGAGTGGAACGCCGGCGGAGATCACGAGTAACAACTTGTCGCCCAGCCGAAAGGACATGGTCCGCAGGATACGACGTACGTCGCGCCCGCGGAACGTGAGCGCACGGTGACGTCGCGGAACGGGTGCTGCACACGCCTTCGTGCGCGTCGGCACGGGTGTGCGGTATGGCCATGTGGCGACCACGATCGAACGGACCACGCGCCGTCGATCGCCCGCGAATACGTTCGCGATCCCGCGCACCGTTGCAGGCCTCCAACTTGCGTAACCGTGCACGTGGCTCGGTGCGCATCGCTTCTCCTCCTGGTAACTCCGCTTCTCGCCTGTGACGTCGCGTCCGACGATCCGGTGAACGACGGCGCCGGCGTGCGCGACGACGTCGAGACGATCGACGCATTCGCGAACGCACCGGTGCTCACGACGTTACCGTCCGCGGGCTGGATCGAGCTCGACAGCTCGCCCATCGTTCCGTGGTGCGGCGGCGTGCTCGTCGCGCCCGACGTCATCGTCACGACCGCGAGCTGCGTCGTCGGTTGGGACAAGGGCTTCCTGCGCGTCGGCTTCGGTCAGCAAGTCGAAGTCGCGCCACGGCTCGCGGTCGAAGAGGTGCTCGTGCAGAAGGACGCCGCGGTGCCCGAGCACGCGCTCGCGGCGTTGCGGCTCGCCGAGCCGGCGCGCGGCCTCGATCCCGCGGAGCTCGGGATGGCGCCGCTGCATCGCCCGGTGTGCGGCGTGCAGAGCGTCGCATATCAATACGTGCTCGACGGCGAGCCCAGCACCCGTTGGAGTTGGCAGGGCTGCGTCGGCACCGACGCGTGGCTCGCCGCGCAGACCGGGGCACCGAACTGCCACGGCGACATGGGAGCGGCGGCGTTCATGCCGAACGGCGCGCTGCTCGGCATCGTCGTCGACGCGCGCACCGAAGGGCTGTGCAGCCGCGAGGAACGCCTCGCGACGGTCGCCGACAACGAGGCGTTCTTCGACGCGGCGCTCGATCTCTCACGGCCCTGAGCGCGCGAGCAAGCGATCGATCACGCGCTCGAGCTTCATCCCGCGGCTGCCCTTCACGAGGACGACCGAGGGTGTGACGAGCGCGGCGTGGAGGAACGCGACGGCTTCGTCGGGATCCTCGGTGGCGAGCACGTCGACGCCGGCATCCGCGGCGGTGCGTGCGGTCTCGCGACTGCGCGGACCGAACGCGACCAACGTGCGCACGCCGGCCTGCGCGACGCGTCGTCCGACCTCCGCATGCAGCTCGAGCTCCGTGGGTCCGAGCTCGAGCATGTCGCCGAGCACTGCGATGCGTCGACGTCCATCCACGAGCGCCGCGATGCTCGCGAGCGCCGAGCTCACCGAGCCGGGATTCGCGTTGTAGCAGTCGGCCACGAGCAGATGGGGACCGAGCGTCTGCGTGCGCCCACGATCGCCGACGGGCACGACGCTGCGCAGCGCATCGAGCATCGGTTGCGGCGGTAGCTCGAGCCACATGCCCACCGCGATCGCGGCCGCGGCGTTGCGTGCGTTGTGCAGCCCGAACGTCTGCAGCTCGACGTCGAGCTCGCCGTATGCCGCCGCGAGGATCTTCGCGCGGGTGGTCGCGCGCTGCTGCACGTCGAGGATGCGCACGTCCGCCGACGCGTCGGGTCCGAAGCGCAGCACCGACAGCCCGCGATCGGCCGCCGGCAGGTGCGGACGCAACAGCGGCTCGTCGGAGGGCAGCACCACGACCCCACCTTCGCGCGTGCGTGTGATCGGCTCGGCCTCGGCCGCCGCGATCGCCTCGATGCTGCCCATGAACTCGAGGTGCTCGAGCGCGATGCTGGTGATCACCGCGATGTCGGGCTGCACGATCGACGCGAGCAGATCGTTCTCGCCGGGCGCGTTCATGCCGAGCTCGATCACCATCGCCGACGGTGCATGCGGCTCGTTCGTCAGCGTCAGCGGCACACCGATGTGGTTGTTGAGATTGCCGCGCGTGCACAGCACGTCGGTGCGCGCGCTCGCGAGCACGGCGGCGATCATCGAGCGCGTGGTGGTCTTGCCGTTGCTGCCGCTGATCGCGACGACCGGACCCGCGACGTCGCTACGACGCGCCGTCGCGATGCGCTGGAACGCGCGCAACGTGTCGTCGACTTCGACGACCGTGACGTCGCCCTCCGGTGCTGCGCGGCCCTTCGCGACGAGCACCGCGGCGGCTCCACCCGCGATCGCATCGGCGATGAAATCGTGACCATCACGTGCAGCGACGATCGGCACGAACAGCCCGCCAGGCACCGGGGAACGGCTGTCGACGAAGGCGCCCGCGATGTCGCGTGTTCCGCGCCGAACGATGCGGCCGGTCGCGGAGGCGGCCAGGGTATCGGGCGTCCATCGCATCGGCGGTCGCGTCGGAGCGCTCGACGCCCCGCGTCCGAAAATAGATGAAGCCCTACGTCGGGAGCAACCAAAGCGCGCAGCGACGCTCGGCATGCGGCGAGACACGACGAGGCGTGCTACGGTGAGGCTCGCGATTTGATGGGGCTTTCATGACCGCCCGCGATACTCTGCTGCTCGATCAAGGCTTCCAACCGATCAAGGTCATCCCCTGGCAGCGTGCGCTGTGCATGCACTTCGTCGGCAAGGTCGAAGTGATCCGCGACTACGAGTGGGTGATCCGTACGGTGACGCGGAGCTTTCCTGCGCCCGCAGTGGTTCGACTGCTGCGCAAGCAGGTCGCGCGTCCGCTGCACGTGCGGTTCTCGCGGGAGAACGTGTATCTGCGCGACGGTCATCGCTGCCAGTACTGCGGCGTGCGCTGTGGTCCCCGTGATCTCACCTTGGACCACGTCGTGCCCCGCAGCCTCGGTGGCAAGACCACGTGGCGAAACGTCGTGACCGCGTGCGTCGCGTGCAACCGTCGCAAGGGCCGCGAGTCGCCCGAAGCCGTCGGGATGCGCCTGCGCAGCGTGCCCAACAAGCCCGAGTGGCTCGCCCCGCGCCTCGTGCACCTCGGCGACGATCTCGTCCCCGAGGCCTGGCGCGACTGGCTTCATTGAGGGAAGCCTCCGCGCTGCGGGGGCGTCTCACGAGCGGCGTTCTTGCGCAGAACCGCCGCCCCGTGCCACGACTAGCGCGGGCGCGGACCGCCGGAGACGGCGCCTGACGCGTTCGGGATCGGTGTGCTCTACACCCTGCTCTACCCGCTCAGCACGAAGTACGCCGCGCTCGGCTGGCTGAACGTGCTGCGCTACACGTCGACGCGCACGATCGCGGCGACGTTGACGGCGCTGTTGTTGTCGCTCGTGCTCTACCCGTGGTTCATCCGCACGCTGCAGAAGATCCAGCTGCTGCAGGTGGTGCGCGACGACGGACCCGAGTCGCACTTCTCGAAGCGCGGCACGCCGACGATGGGCGGCAGCCTGATCCTCTTCACGCTCATCATCCCCACGCTCTTGTGGGCCGACATGCGCAACCCGTACATCGTGCTCGCGAATCTCACGACCGCGGGCTACGGCGTCATCGGCTTCGTCGACGACTTCCTCAAGGTGCGCAAGAAGAAGTCCGACGGCATGCCCGCGCGCGTGAAGTTCATCGCGCAGGTGTTGGTCGCGTGCGGCGTGGTGAGCTGGCTGTACGGCGGCGACATGATGCCCGAGAGCATCCGCTACCGGCTCGCGGTGCCGTTCCTCGACTTCTACGAGTACGACCTGCCGCTGCATCCGTGGATCTACTTCGGCTTCGCGGTGTGGATCATCGTCGGCTTCTCCAACGCCGTGAACCTCACCGACGGCCTCGACGGGCTCGCGATCGGTCCGGTGATCATCACCGCCGGCACGTTCCTCATCCTCACCTACGCGGCCGGCACGATCATCAACAAGAACTTCGACATCGCGTTCTACCTGCACATCCCGCACATCCCCCAGGTGGGCGAGCTCGCGATCTACTGCGGCGCGATGGTCGGCGCCGGCATCGGCTTCCTCTGGTACAACACGTTCCCCGCGAGCGTGTTCATGGGCGACGTGGGCTCGCTGCCGCTGGGCGCGGGGCTGGGCTTCCTCGCGGTCGCGAGCAAGAACGAGCTCACGCTGGTGATCGTGGGCGGCATCTTCGTGCTCGAGACGGTGAGCGTCATCGTGCAGGTGGTGTCGTTCAAGCTCACCGGCAAACGTGTCTTTCGCATGGCACCGATCCACCATCACTTCGAGAAGAAGGGCTGGGCGGAACCGAAGGTGATCGTGCGTTTCTGGATCATCAGCATCATGCTGGCCTTGGTGGCGTTGGCGACGTTGAAGCTGCGATGAGCGCGAACGAAGTTGCATTGCCGTGGCGCACGGCGTTGGTGATCGGTCTGGGCAAGAGCGGCGCGGCCGCAGCATCGCTGTT
>DASZPU010001049.1:0-7303 GCA_035550195.1 Nannocystaceae bacterium | reverse complement strand
CAAGCACCTGCCGCAGGGGCTCGACACCGTCGTGGGCGAGCGCGGCGTGATGCTCTCGGGCGGTCAACGTCAACGCGCTGCGCTCGCGCGCGCGCTCTACCGTCATCGCCCGATGCTCGTGCTCGACGACGTGCTCTCCGCGGTCGATCAGGGCACCGAGGCGCGCATGGTCACCGCGATCCGCTCGCTGCGCGCCGGTGCCGGCGGTGAGCGTCCCCCGACCACCGTCATCGTCTCGCATCGCACCAGCGTGCTCGAGCACGCCGACGAGATCCTCGTGCTCGACGGCGGTCGCGTCGTCGAGCGCGGCACCCACGATCAGTTGGTCGCGATGGGCGGCATCTATGCCGAGACCCACGCGCACCAAGAAGGCGAGTCCTGACCGTGGAAGAGTCGCGGCTCATGGCGAGCACGGCAGCATCGACGTTGTTGCGACGCTTCTGGTCGTTCACGCGTCCGCACAAGCGCTGGATCTTCCTCGGGCTCGCGATGATCCCGCTGGTCGCGGCGCTGTCGACGTTGCGGCCGCTCTTGCTCAAGCACGCGGTCGATCACGAGATCCCCGACGGCGACGCGCTCGGCCTGCGCGTGCTCGGCATCGTGTTCCTGGTCGCGGTGGTCGGCGAGTTCCTGTGCAGCGCCGTGCAGGTGTACGCGCTGCAGCGAGGCGGCCACGCCACCATCAACGATCTGCGCCGCACCGTGTTCAGCCACGTGCTGCGCCTGCCCGCACGCTTCTACGACAACAACGCGATCGGCAGCCTGCTCAGCCGCACCACCAGCGACGTCGAGGCGCTCTCCGAGACGCTCGCGTTCGGCGTGTTCACGATCCTCACCGACGTGGTGATGATCGGCAGCATCGTGGTCGCGATGTTCGTGCTGAGCCCGCTGCTCACGCTCATCTCGCTCACGGTCGCGCCGGTCTTGTTCGTCATCGTGCGCTACTTCGGCGGCGCGCTGCGGCGCTTGCAGCTGGAGGTGCGCAAGGCCACCGCGGCGCAGACGGGTTTCCTCGCCGAGCAGCTCACCGGCGTCACCGTGGTGCAGCTGTTCGGGCGCGAGCGTGCCGCGCGAGCGGAGTACGAGCGCCTCGGCGAGCGCAACCTCGATGCGACCAAGAAGGCCAACGTGCTCGACGCGTTGCTCTACTCGCTGATGGACGGCATCTCGGCGTTCACCATCGCGTTGATGATCTGGTTCGCCTCGGCGAGCGTCGTCGAAGGCGGCGCGATCACGCTGGGCTTGCTCTTCGCGTTCGTCGACTACCTGCAGCGCGTGTTCGGACCGATCCGCGAGTTCTCCGGCAAGCTCGCGACGATCCAGCGCGCGGCCGCGTCGCTCGAGCGCATCTACGCGCTGCTCGACGAGCCCGCCGAGCCGCGCGCGAAGCCGGGCACCGATCCTCTACAGGGTTGGCGCGGTGGGCTGTCCGTGCGCGACCTGCAGTTCCGCTACAAGGACGAGGGGCCCGACGTGTTGCGCGGGATCTCGTTCGATCTCGCGCCCGGTGAAGTGGTCGCGGTGGTCGGACGCACCGGCTCGGGCAAGAGCAGCCTCGGCCGCATTCTCACGCGCTTCTACACCGGCTATCGCGGATCGATCGCGCTCGATCTACCGGGCACCACGCGCGAGCTCGCCGAGGTGTCGCCCGAGCAGCTGCGACGCCATGTGCTGATGGTCCAGCAGGACGTGTTCCTGTTCAACGACGACGTCGCGTTCAACGTATCGCTCGGTGAAGCGGACATCGCGGGCAACGCGGCGCGCATCCAGAGAGCGCTCGGCGTCGTGCAGGCCGAGCGCGTGATCGCGGATCGCGGTGGGCTCGGCTTCGAGGTCGGTGAACGCGGCGGCAACCTCTCGGCCGGCGAAGCGCAGCTGCTGGCGTTCGCACGCGTCGCGGCGCGCGAGCCCACGCTGCTCATCCTCGACGAAGCCACCGCGAGCGTCGACAGCCTCACCGAGCAGAAGGTGCAACGCGCGATCGAGCAGCTGCTGAAAGGCCGCAGCGTCATCGTCATCGCGCATCGCCTCTCCACGGTGCGGCGTGCGGATCGCATCATCGTGCTCGCCGGGGGTGAGATCGCCGAGCAGGGCAAGCACGAGGAGCTCATGGCGAAGAACGGGCTGTACGCCGAGCTCGTGCGCGCGGGACTCGAGGAGAGCTCGGCACCGATCGAGCTCGGGAAAGCCGCAGCGGATGCGGCCGATGCGACGGTCGCGGCCGAGACCGCGCCCACCACCAGCCAAGCGTGAGCGGCGCGTCGGCGCGCTCGGGCTATGCTCTGCGCGCGTGATCGCTGCGCTCGTGCTCGCACTCGCATCGCTCGGCTCGGCGCCGCCGCTCGAGCTGCGTTGGGATGCGCCGGCGTCGTGTCCGGATCGCGCTGCGGCGCTCGCGACGATCGACGGACTGCTCGGCGAGCACGCGCGGCGCGAGGTGTACGCGTCGATCACGGCCGACGTGACGATCGTCGCGGTGAAGGATCACTTTCGTGCGCGCGTCGAGTTCAGCGAAGGCCATCGCACGCTCGAGGCGGCGACGTGTCGTGAAGCCGCCGATGCGGCGCTGCTCATCGTCGCGATGGCGATCGATCCGCGCCTCGGTGCGCCGCCCGACGAGCCTGCGCCCGAAGAGCCGACGCCCGACGAGCCGACGCTGCCGGAGCCTGTGCCGGTAGAGCCGACGCACGTGCCCGAGCCTGCGATCGCGCCGGATGTTCGCACGACCACGGCGACGCGCGAGACGACAGCGATCGCGCCGACACAGCGCGCACGATCGAAGCGCCGTCGTCCGCCGTTGCATGCGCTCTTGCGTGCGTCCGCGGGCGTGGGCTACGGCGGACCGCCGGGTGCGACCGCCGTCATCGCGATCGGTGTCGCGCTCGCGGGCCCGCGCTTTCGCGTCGAGCTCGATGGCGATCTGTGGACACCGAAGCGCGACAACGATCCGGATCGAGAGCGCGGGATCTCGGTGATCGGGTGGACGGTCGGCGTGCGTGGCTGCGGCTCACCGCTCGCGCGCAAGCTGGAGATCCCGATCTGCGGGGGCCTGCGCACGGGCGCGCTGCGAGGCAAGGGCTTCGGCGTCGAGCCCTCACCGAAGTCGACGCAATGGATCCTCGCGAGCGCGGGCTTCGGGATCTGGGGATGGATCCGCCCCCGCTTCGCGCTCGCGCTCGACGTCGAAGCACTGGTGCCGTTCGGAAGGCCCGAGTTCAATCTCGGGAAGGACGAATTCAGCTACACAGCGCCTCCGGCGGGCCTCCGCGCGATCTTCGGTCCCGTGGTGCGCCTGCCGTGACGGATTCGTCCGAGCACGGACATCCACCGCCCGTGACGGCCGCGTCCGCGCACGCCGGCACCGCCGAACCGGCCCCCCTCTCGCTCGCGCAGCTCTACCGCGCGCACGCGAGCTTCGTGTGGCGTTCGCTGCGACGCTTCGGCATCGCCGACGAAGCGCTCGAGGACGTCGTGCACGACGTCTTCATGATCGCGCGCCGACGTCTGCCCGAGTTCGACGGACAGGCGGCACCGACGACGTGGCTCTTCGTGATCGCGAAGAACGTCGCCGCGAACCATCGACGTGCACGCACGCGCGCGGACCAACGTCGCGCGCTCGCACCCGTCGGCAAGCCACCGCTCGATCCCGAAGAAGCGCTCGCACGACAGCGGGCGATCGCCTGCATCGGCGAGTTCCTCGCGGCCCTGCCCCCGGAGCAGCGCGAGGTGTTCGAGCTCGTCGACATCGAAGGCCTGCGCGGCCCCGAGGCCGCCGAGCTGCTCGCGCTGAATCTCAACGTGCTGTACTCGCGGCTACGGCTCGCCCGGCGGCGCCTCGAGGCTTTCATCGACGCCCGCAACCATGAAGGAGGATCGCGATGACCCGCGACGACGACGACGAGCCCGCACCGCTGCGCGCCGATGCACTGCAGCTGGTCGCGCACTGGCGCGAGCACGACGCGATGCCGCGGGTGTCCCAGGCGCGCGTCTGGCGACGCCTCGAAGACGAAGCACCGCAGCCGCGTGCGCACGGCAACGCGCGCGTGTGGACGATCGCGTTCGCGGTGATGGCTGCGGCCGCGCTCGTCGTCGCATGGTGGAGCTTCGGTCCGTCGCGCCGCACCGTGGCGGAGCGCGGCAAGGGCGAGCAGGCCAGCGATCGTCGCATCGGCGACGACGCGAAGGCGGCCGCGCAGCGCACTCCCGAGGTCGCGACGCTGCCGCCCGCCGAGCTGCCCGCGACCCCGCCGGCGATCGCACCCGCACAGCCCATGCCCGCGAGCCCCACGAAGAAGGAAGCACGCACGCGCACGCAAGCACCCGAAGCGGCCGAGCCGTTCTCGTCGACGCTCGCGCGCGAGAAGGTGCTGGTCGAGCGCGCTTGGTCTGCGCTCGCAGCGGGCGATCCCGATGCTGCGCTCGCGCGCGTCGCCGAGCATGCGCGCGAGATCCCCGACGGCGTGCTCGCGCCCGAGCGCCGGGCGATCGCCGTCATCGCGCACTGCAAGCGCGGCGATGCGAACGCGGCCGCACGCGCGCGTGCATGGCTCGCGGCCGAGCCCGACTCGCCACTTTCCGCTCGAGTGAAGGCTGCATGTCCGACCGAGTGACGGATTCGTCGAGGCGTGCACATGCACGTGCGACCTCGATGGCGAGGCCAGGCTGGAGTTGGAACATCATGTGGAAGCAATCAATCTTCGTCGCGCTCGCAGGTTCGCTGATGGGCTGCGCATTGTCGCCCAAGACGGTCGGACAAGGCACGGCGAGCGACAGCGACAGTGAGAGCGGCAGCGAAGGCTCGGAAGGCGCGTCGGAAGGCTCGGAGAACGTGAGCCTTCCGTCGACCGACGAAGGCAGCAGCGGACCGAGCATGAGCGGCGGATCCGAATCGGGCGAGTGCCTCGAAGAAGGCTGCCCGTGGGAGCCGTGCGCCGATGCTGCATGCGGCACGTTCTGCAACCTGTGCGCGCCGTGGGACACGGAGTGCGCCGAGCCGGGCACGTACACCGTGTGCGGTGCATCGGGCGAGTGCGAGATCTGGCCGAACTGGGACGAGGACGCGTGCCCCGGTGAAGGCTTGCAGCCCGGCTTCGAGAGCGACCTGTCGCAGTTCGGTGGTTGCTCCGACATGACCGTGTTCGCTGCGAACGCCGACGCGACGATCGCGGTGCATCTCGAGATCGCGGGCCTCGTGCAGCAGGCCCACATGACCGGTGCGCCGGTGCACGAAGAGCTCGACGTCTTCGACGATGCGCTCGCGATCGAGATCACCTTCGGCAGCGATCTGCTGGTGAACACGTGCACCGACGTCGCGGGCAACGAGCCCAACGCGATCGAGCACTGGGCACCCGCAGCGAGCGAGGGTGGCGACGACGGCACCATCTTCATCGACGTCGTGCCGGATCTCGAGAACCCGCCGAACGCGACCGCGACCATCACGTTCAGCGACGTGACGATCGGGCGCACCGATCCCGACATCTTCGACCCTCAATTGGTGATCGAAGAGCTCGTCATCGCAGACGTGCTCGTGGGCTGGTTGCCTGGCTGAGGCGAGCGAGGCGCCGGGCAACCGGGCCGCTTCGACCCGAGACCGTTCGCAGGGGCCGTGCGTAGGAATAGCCCCTGCGAACCTTCGGTTCGCCCCCGCCGTGGCAACCATCCGAGTCCAACGCACGAACTCGATGCCGGCGCTCGCGGCCCTGCTCGCCCTGCTCGGGCCCGGCAGCGTGATCGCGACGATCGGCGCCGCGGGCTGCGGTGGCGACGCTCAGGCCGCGTCGCCCGATCCCGCGACCACTCCCGATCCCGACACTGCGAAGGCGCTCGTCGCCGCGCTCGATGCCGCGGTGTCGAGCCCGACGACCGGCTTCGCGGTCGCACCGAGCTACGACCCACGACTGTCGCTCGCACCGATGATCGAACGCGTCGGCCCGAGCGTCGTCAGCATCCACGTCGAAGGCAAGCTCGCCGCCGCGCGACCGAGCGCGCGCGTGTTCGGCTTCGGCACACCCGAAGTACCGGTCGTGCAAGGCGCAGGCTCGGGCTTCATCTACTCCGCCGATGGTCTCGTCGTCACCAACCATCACGTCGTCGATGGTGCGGAGACGGTCAGCGTGCGCACCACCGACGGCAAGGAGCACGCGGCGAAGGTGCTCGGCAGCGATCCGCTCACCGATCTCGCGCTCGTGAAGATCGAAGGCGCGAGCGGCATGCCGGCGGCGACGCTCGGTGAGAGCGCAGCCGCACGCGTCGGTGATTGGGTGGTCGCGATCGGCAGCCCGATGGGCCTCGAGCACACCGCGAGCGTCGGCATCGTGTCGGCGAAGGGACGCGGCAGCCTCGGCCTCTACCGCGACAGCGTGCTCGACTTCCTGCAGACCGACGCCGACATCGCGCCGGGCAGCAGCGGTGGTCCGCTGTTCGATCTCGAAGGTCGCGTCGTCGGCATCAACACCGCGGTGGGTCCGGGCGCGCAGCCGGGCTTCGCGATCCCGATCGATCAAGCCAAGACGATCCTTCCGCAGCTGCTCGCGCACGGCAAAGTCGTGCGCGGCTGGCTCGGCGCCGCGGGTGCCACCGAAGCAGGCAAGCGCGACGGCGCGAAGATCGGGCGCGTGTACGAAGGCACGCCCGCCGGTGACGCGGGCGTGCAAGCGGGCGACGTGATCACGAAGGTCGACGGCAAGACCGTCGTCGACTTCGAGGATCTGCGCTCGCGGATCTCCGAGCTCGAGCCCGGTCACACCGCGTTGCTCGAGGTGCAGCGCGACGGCAAGACCCTCGAGCTGTCGGCGGTGCTCGCCGAACGCCCCGCGGCCGATCGACTCGACGAGCTCGAGCCCGTCAGCCCGCGCGCCGTGCCGCGCACGCCGGTGCCTTCGACGCCCGCTCCCTCGACGCCCGCACCTGCGCCGCTCGGCGAGCTGCGCCTCGGCGTGCAGGTGCGCGGCGCCGACAACGGGCTCGAGATCACCCGCGTCGATTCGGGATCGCTCGCGGATCGTCTCGGCCTCGAGACCGGCGACACGATCCGCTCGATCAACGGCGAGTCGATCGACGACGCGGCCGACGTGCCCGACGCGCTGCGCGAAGACGGTGATCGACTCAGCATCGACGTCGTGCGCGACGGCTCCGTCATCACGCTGAGCATGCGGCTCGCGTCGTAGCTAGTTCCCCACCGCGGCCGAAGCGGCCACGACCCGCGATGCGGGAAACCTGAGCTAAGCTGGATCGTCGGCAGCGAGGTCGCCCACTCAATGGTGCGCAACAGCTCGTTAGCTAGTTCGACCCGAAGCTCTCTGCG
>DASZPU010001048.1:0-4487 GCA_035550195.1 Nannocystaceae bacterium | reverse complement strand
CGCTGTTCGCGGACACCATGCTCGCGCTCGCGAAGGCGCGCTGGCGCAGTGAGCCGACGCGACGCGACGACGCGCTGCAGCTCGCCCGCGATGCGAAGGCGCTCTACGCGACCCAGGCCGCGCGTTGGACCACCGAGATCGCGGAGATCGAAGCATGGCTGGCGAACCCGAAGTGAGCGACGACTACGACGACGTGATCGAAGCGATGCGCGGCGGCCAGACCTTCCAGGTCGGCGGCGGGCGTCTCTTCGTCACCTACGCGATGCGCGAAGGTCGGCTGGTGGTGATCCACACCGATGACGGCTACGAAACCGAGCACCCCTGCGACGAAGCGACACTACGTGCCGCGATCGCAGAGGTGCGCGATGGTTTCCGCAAGATCGTCGACTGGTGGCGAGCGCACCGCGGCGCTACATGACCTGCGCGAGCGGCGTGTACGAGAGCGCGTGGGCCTTCGCCACCGCCGCGTAGACGCAAGCGCCGGACAGCGTGTTGATGCCGTTGGCGACGTGCTTGTTGCGCTTGATCGCCGCGGTGAGCCCTTCGTTCGCGATGAGCAGCGCGTACGGCAAGGTCGCGTTGTTGAGCGCGATCGTCGACGTGCGCGGCACTGCGCCCGGCATGTTCGCCACGCAGTAGTGCACGATGCCCTCTTCGACGAAGGTCGGCTTGTCGTGCGTGGTGGGCCGGCAGGTCTCGATGCAGCCGCCCTGATCGACCGCGACGTCGACGACGACGCCGCCCGGCTCCATCGCGCGCAGGTGTGCACGCGTGACCAACGTCGGCGCGGCCGCACCGGTGAGCAACACGGCACCGATCACGAGGTCGGCCTGCGTCACTTCGCGGGCGATGTTCTCGGGGTTGCTGTACAGCGTCTCGATCGCGTTGCCGAAGACGTCCTCGAGGTAGTTCATGCGCGGCGCGCTGACGTCGAGCACGGTGACGCGTGCACCGAGACCGATCGCGATGCGTGCGGCAGCGGTGCCGACGATGCCACCACCCAGGATCACGACCTGACCGCGACGCGTGCCCGGGATACCGCCGAGCAAGAGTCCCTTGCCGCCCTTCTCGCGCTCGAGACAGCTCGCGCCGACCTGCGACGCCATGCGGCCCGCGATCTCGCTCATCGGACGAAGCAGCGGCAGCCCGCCCTCGTCGTCGGTGATCGTCTCGTACGCGACGCCGGCGACCTTCTTCGCAAGCAGCTCCTTGGTGAGCTCGGGGAACGCCGCGAGATGCAGATACGTGTAGAGGATCAGGTTCTCGCGGAAGAAGCCGAACTCCTTCGCGAGCGGCTCCTTCACCTTGATGACCATGTCCTGGCCCCACGCTTCGGCAGCGCTGTTCACGATGCCGGCACCGGCCGCGACGTACATCTCGTCGGTGAAGCCCGAGGAGAGGCCCGCCCCCGTTTCAACCACGACGCTGTGGCCGGCCGCGGTGAATGCCTGCACGCCCGAAGGGCTGCAGCCGACGCGGTACTCGTGGGTCTTGACTTCCTTGGGAACACCGATGCGCATGAAGGTCTCCTCGCGCGCGGAGGATACGACTAGCGATGCGCGAGCACCAGGGTCGCGAGCTCGAGGAAACCGGCGGCTTCCGGCGCGCTCGCGACCAGCTCCGGAAGCGCCGGCATCGCGGCTTCGTGGCGCAGCACGTCGGCGGTGCCGACGGTCGTGCCGAAGCGACCCGCGACGAACAAGCCCGCGTCGTTGGGCGCGTCGCCGATGGTGATGATGGCGCTCGGGTCGCACTCGGCCGCCGCCAACAAGCCGACGCCCTTGTCGGGCGGCTCCTCGGTGAAGTGCACGTGCACGTTCGACCAGGTGACGTGCACGCCGCGCTCGCGCGCGCGTTGGCCGAGCTCCGCGAGTATTGCGTCGGATCGCGCTTCGCGTTCGAACGCCACGTCGCCGAGCCGGAACGGATCGTCCGCGGTGGGCTGCAAGTCGAGCGCGAGCGCGTCGGAGAGCTCGCGCGCGAGCGTGCGCAGACGCGCGCGATCGGACTTCGCGGCGAGCCAGCGCGGGGGATGGTCGGGCACGATCTCGAGCAGCCCGTTCTCCGCGATCGCCCGGCGCACGCCCGGCAGATAGCGCACGAGCCCTTGCAGCTCGCCCGCCGGTCGACCGCTGACCGGCATGACCTCCACGCCCGCGGCACACAGCGCAGCAATGGCCTGCACGATGGCAGGCGACAGCTTCGCGGCCTGGGTGAGCGTGCCGTCGACGTCGGTCGCGAGCAGGCGCGCGCTCGCAAAACGGCGCCGTTGCTCGTCGGGGTCGAGATCGAGAAGTGGTCGCACGCCGCATCCCTATATCACGTGGCCACTGTGCTAGCGTGGTGCCCGCTCCGATGGCGCTCGACCTCGAGCCTGGTGATGTCTACGCCGGCACGATCCGCGTGCTGCGCGTGCTCGGCGTCGGATCGTTCGCGCGCGTGTACGAAGTCGAAGTGCCGGGTCACACCGGACCGCTCGCGCTCAAGCTCACGCGCGAGCCGGTGACCGCAGGTGATCAGGCGCAGCGAGCGTTGCGCGAGATCACGATCCTGCGCACGCTCACCAACCCGCACGTCGTGCGCACGTTCGACTGCGGCCTGCGACCCGACGGCCACATCTATCTGTTGATGGATCTGCTGCAGGGCGCGTCGCTCGACACGTGGCACGACTTCTCGGCGCCGCTGCATCCCGCGCAGGCGGTGACGATCGTCCACCAAGCGTGTCTCGGGCTCGCCGAAGCCCACGCGATGGGCATCGTGCATCGCGACGTGAAGCCGGAGAACGTGTTCGTCGAGACCGACGGCCAGATCAAGATGCTCGACTTCGGGCTCGCGCGATCGTTCGACGGCACGCCGGTGGTCGGCGTCAACGCCAGCGATGCACATCTCGTGGTGGGCACGCCGCACTACAGCCAGCCCGAGCAGCTGAAGACGCGCGTGCTGACGCCGGCATCGGACGTGTACAGCCTCGCCACGATCCTCTACGAGCTCTTGTCCGCGCGCGCGCCGTTCTGGGATCGCTCGCTCGCGGACGTGAAGTACGACCTGCGCAACGATCCGACGAAGTGGCTGCGTGCGCATGCGGCCACGCCGGTCATCTCGCTCGACCAGCAGCCCGGCTGCGAGGATCTGCCCGGGCCGCTCGTGCGCGGGATCCATCGCGCGCTCGACAAGGATCCCGCGAAGCGTCCGCCCAACGCCGGCGCCTTCGCGAACATCCTCGGCCTCGTGCTGCACCGCGAGATGGGCATCCCGGTCGCGGCGACGCTGCGCGTGCTGCATCCCGACGACACGCTCGATGATCGCCTGTTCCTGCCCGGCTCGTACCTCATCGGCTCCGGTGCGCGCTGCGAGATCAAGCTGCGCGACGATCACGTGCCCCATGTGCACGCCGTGCTCGAGTGGAGCGGCGTGCCGAATCGCCCCCACCTTCGCCCGCTCTTCGACGACGGCAAGGTGCGGGTGAACGATCGCGCCATCGATCGACCGGTCGAGCTCGGCGAGAACGACGAGTTCAGCGTCGGCAAGACGCGGCTCGCGGTCGTGATCTGATCGACGATCACAGCGTGTCGTTTCGCGCCGCGGAGCGATCGTCGCCGTGTCTCGTGCGGCACGCGTGCGGTATGAGCCGCGCATGGCCGAGCACGAGTCGGCACAGAGCACGACCACCGGTGGGCTCGCGGTCGCGCCTTCGTTGCAGCCCACGCTCGATGCGAGCGGCATCGCGGCCCCGCCCGCCGTGCTCGACCGGCGCGTCGTCTGGCTGTGCGCGCTCGCGATGGTGCTCGGGCTCTTCGCGGGTCTCGTCGCGCAGCTGCTCGGCGCGCTCATCGGGTTCTTCACCAACCTCGCGTTCTTCGGCGAGGCCTCGCTCGCGGCGCGCTCGCCCGCCGACAACACGCTCGGACCGTGGGTGATCGCGGTGCCGATCGTCGGGGCCGTGATCGTGGGCTTGATGGCGCGCTACGGATCGCAGGCGATCCGCGGCCACGGAATTCCCGAAGCGATGGAGCAGGTGTTGTTCCACGGCAGCCGCATCCCCGCGCGCATCACCTTCTTGAAGCCGCTGTCGTCCGCGGTCGCGATCGGCACGGGCGGCCCGTTCGGTGCCGAGGGCCCGATCATCGCGACCGGTGGCGCGCTGGGATCGCTGCTCGGTCAGCTGCTGCGCACCACCGCGGAGGAGCGCAAGGTGCTGCTCGCGGCCGGTGCGGGCGCGGGTATGTCCGCGACCTTCGGTGCACCGGTATCCGCGGTGTTGCTCGCGGTCGAGCTGCTGCTCTTCGAGTATCGCCCGCGCTCGGTGATCCCGGTCGCGCTCGCGACCTCGGTCGCCGCGGCGGTGCGCATCGCGACGACCGGTGGCGGCCCGATGTTCGCCATGAGCGAGCTCGCACCGCAGACGAGCACCGCGCTCGCTTGCTACGTCGTGATCGGCGCGTGCGCGGGCGTGGCCTCGGTCGGCGTGACGCGGGCGGTCTACGCGA
>DASZPU010001047.1:0-13298 GCA_035550195.1 Nannocystaceae bacterium | reverse complement strand
GACGCGCGCTCGAGCGCTCGACTCACGCGCGCCGGCACGGTGCTCGGCACGCCGGCATACATGGCGCCGGAGCAGCACACCGACGATCCGATCGACGCGCGCACCGATCAGTACGCGTTTTGTGCCGCGTTGTACGAAGCGCTGTGGAACACGTTGCCGTATCGCGGGCGCAGCTCGGATCAGCTCGCGGCCGCGAAGCTGCAGGGCCCCCCGAAACCACCGCGCGAGCCCCACGTGCCGGCGGCGATCCGGCGTGCGACGTTGAAGGGCCTCGCGGCGGATCCCGAGGCGCGCCACGCCGACATGAAGGCGCTGATCGCTGCGCTCGTGGGTGCGACGCGGCCGCGTGCACGGCTCGCGCTCGCGGCCACCGGCTGCGCCGCGCTCGCGCTCGCGACGCTCGGAGCGGCGCACGGCGATCCGCGCTGCGTCGACGCCGATGCCCGCATGGCCGCGCTGTGGAACGCGTCGACGCGCGCGACGATCGAGCAAGCGTTCGTCGATCCCACGCGGCCACACACCGCCGAGACCGCGACCCGCGTGCTCGAAGGCCTCGATGGCGCGGCCGCGGCGTGGACCGACGCGCATGCCCGCGCATGCACGGCCGCGCGCGACGGTGACGCGGACGCGATCGCGGCGCTCGACGAGCGCATGCGTTGTCTCGATGCCTCGCGCACGGAGCTCGGCGCGCTGGTCGAGCTGTTCGCGGAGGCCGACGACACCGTGGTGCTGCGATCGATCCGCGCGGTGGCCGAGCTCTCGCCACCGCTCGAGTGCCTCGCCGACGAGGGCGCGACGGCGGAGCCCACCCTGCCCGCCGCGGCGCAGGAACGCTTCGCGCGGGTGAACGCGCTCGCGAGCGCGGGTCGCTGGGCCGACGCGTGGATCGAAGCGGAGAAGCTGCCCGACGATCCCGCGATCGCTGCCGATCCCGTCGCGCACACGCGTGCGCTCCTGTTGCTCGGGCGCATGCGCCAGCGCACCAGCGCCTTCGAGCCCGCGGAGTCGGTGCTCACCGATGCCTACTTCGCCGCGCAGCAGATCGGCGATCCGCGATTGCTCGCGGACGCGGCGATCGCCGTGATCGCCGTGGTGTGCGAGGCCCACAAGGATCCCAGCGACGCCGAGCCGTGGGCGCGTCACGCTGCCGCCGCGATCGCAGCCGCGGGCGACGAGCCCCGCGATCGCGCGACCTTGCACAAGGCGCTCGGCACGATCGCGCTGCGCAGCGGCGACATCGCGACCGCACGGCGAGAGACGGAGGCCGGCCACGCGATCCTCGTCGCTGCGCTCGGCGAAGACCACCTCGAGGTCGGCGACTACGCGAACAATCTCGCGAACGCGGCCTACCTCGAAGGTGAGTACGAGGAGGCGATCGAGCTCAACCTGCGCGCGCTCGAGATCCGTCGCGATCAGCTCGGCGCGCACCATCCCGCGGTCGGTGACTCGTACAACAACCTCGGCGCCGTGAACTACGACCTCGGGCGCTACGAGGAATCCGCGCGCAACCACGAGCAGTCGCTCGCGATCGTGCAGGCCGCGTTCGGGCGCATGTCGGCCGACGTCGCGGCCTCGCACAACAACCTCGGCGGGGTCTACCACGCGCTGGGCGACCCCGATCGCGCGCTCGACCACTATCGCGAAGCGCTGGAGATCTGGGCGAGCGTGCTCGACCCGGATCATCCCGACGTCGCGTATGCGCACAACAACATCGGCAACGTGCTGCATGCGATCGGTCGCGACGACGAAGCCGCGAAGGCCTACGAGCGTGCGCTCGCGATCCGCGAGCTCGCGCTGGGTGCCGATCATCCCGACGTGGCGATCACGCTCGCGAACCTCGGGGTCGTCGACGACTCTGCGGGTCGACTCGATCGTGCGCGCAGCGAGTTCGAGCGGTCGATCGCCGCGCTCGAGCGCACCTTCGGCCCCGACCACCCCGACATCGCGACGATCCGCGACAACCTGGGACTCGTGCTGCGCAAGCAGGGCGCGCTCGACGAGTCGGTCGCGATGCACCGCGTCGCGTTGCGCATCCACCTCGCGAAGCTGGGCCGCGAGCACCCGCAGACCGCGACCACCGAGTACGGGCTCGGTCGCGCACTGCGTGCGCAGCACGACGCGGAGGCGATCGAGCACCTACGGCTCGCGGTCGACGGCACCCCGGCGTCCGACAGCAAGCTGCTCGACGAGCGCCGCACCGCGCTCGCAGGTGCGCAGGCCGAGCTCGCTCAGCAACCCAGCTGAGCGCACTGACAGGCGCTCGGTGCCTTCGGTGGATCGGGCGCGGGCATCATCTGCATCTCGTCGCACTCGACGATGCTGTCGGCGCTGCCGCAGTGCAGCAGCAGATCGTGACAGACGTTGTCGTCGGGCGCGCTGCACGCGACGTGCACCGGACCTTCGGCGCCGCCGATCTCGGTGGCGTGGCACGCGTTCGGGCCATCGCACTCGACCGTGCACGCAAAGCTCTTCGGGCACGTGATGTTGGTGGCGTGGCAGACGTTGTTGCCGCTGCAGGTGATCTCGCACTCGAAGTCGGTCGGACAGACGATCGGCATCGACTCGCAGGTGTCCGCTTCGGTGCAGTCGATGCGGCACACGTTGCCCGCGCACATCGTGCACTGCTCCGGACACATGCCGCCCGGCGCATCGTCGGTCTGCGTGCACGCATCGCCGCCGCTCTCGCCGTGCCCGCTGCTCGAGCCCTCGCTGCTGCTCTCGCCCGCGCTCGCATCGGCACTGCTGCTGCTACCGTCGAGCTCGGTGCCGCCGCTCGTCTCGGGGGCGACGGTGGTGCTCTGCGATCCGCTCTCGCCGGTGCCGAGCGTCGTGTCCAGCGACGTGGCCATCGTCGTCGCGGTCGTCGTGGTGCTGGAGCCGGTGGTCGCACCCGAGCTCGATCCTTCGGCGCTGGCGATCATCGACTCCTCCGGCGTGCCGCCGCAGCCGAGCGCGATCGCGATCCACAGTCCCGCAGTGGGCCGTTGCAAGCGCATGACAGCATGGTAGCGCGCTCTCACCCGCGCGCGACAGACTGCTAAGCTCGGGCGGCCCATGACGGCTCCTCGCATGTTGTTCGTGCTCGCGCTGGTGACGGCGTGTGCGAAACCTGCAACGCCGACCCGCTCGCCGAACGACGCCGCGGAGAAACCGAGGCCGGTCGCGACGCCCGCGAAGGACACCCCGCTGACCGCCGAGCAATCGTACGCACGTGCGATGCCGGCCACCGTGCTCGTCACCACTGCGTGGGGCCACGGCACCGGCGTCGTGATCGATCCGCGCGGGCTCGTGCTCACGAACTATCACGTCGTCGCGCAGGGCAAGGACGAAGACTTCGGCATCTCGGCGACCGTGCTGTTCCCGCAGCATCACGACGACGGCAGCGTCTCGCCGGGCGCGAAGTACAGCGCGCGCGCGATCAAGATCGACGACAAGCGCGACCTCGCGTTGCTCGCCGTCGACGCGCCGGGCAAGACCTTTCCTGCGCTCGAGGTGTCGCCAGGTGATCCCCAGCCGGGCACGCGCGTGCTCGCGATCGGCAACGCCGGCGTCGGCCTCGGCTGGGCGCTCAAGCGCTGCTCGGTGAACGCGATCGGCACGCTCGACGAACAGGTCGGCGCGATGTTGTCGGCGCAGCGAGAAGGCATCAGCGACGCCGATCGCGAGAAGGCCAAGGCCGCGCTCGCGCAAGCCGCCGCCGATGCCGGCAAGCAGGTGCAGACCGACTGCAACATCTTGCCGGGCGACAGCGGCGGCCCGCTGGTCGACGAGAAGAGCGGTCGCATCGTCGGCCTCAACGTCGCGCTGCGCACTGCGTTCAGTCAGTTCGTGCCGCTCGGCTCGCTCGCGTTCCACGTGCACGCGGCGGAGCTCCGCACGTTCCTGCACGAGATCCCCGATGGGCCGGCCGCGCTCGTGCCCGATCCGTGGATCGCCGCCGGCAACATCGGCCAGCTCTCCGACATCGATGCCGACGGCGAGGTCGACACGCTCAACTTCGCAGGTGCATGCGGCGACAACCTCACGTGTCAGGTCGTGTTCGCCGATCTCGACGAGAACAGCTTCCGTCGCAAGAAGGAGCTGCCCACCCCCGCCGACCTGCAGAAGTCGCGCGCGTTCGAGGCCGAGCTCGCGCTGCTCAAGCTCGCTCGACTTCCGCGCAAGCCCGGCGAGTTCCCGATGCCGGTGTCGGACACGCTCGCGTGGATCGATCGCGACGACGACGGCAAGTTCGACGCGCTGGTCGTGATCGACGGCGAGACCAACGCGACGCGCGGCTACAAGCTCGGCGGCGCGCGACCGGAGCGCGACACCTCGCTCGACACGGTGTCGTTCGCGTCGCTCGGCGATCTCTACGCGAAGGCGAAGCTGCGGCCCGCGGTCGCGCGGCTCACCGCGTCGCTGGTGAGCGGCACGACCGAGCTCGGCGCGGCCGACAAGATCTTCGCGCTCACGGCTCGGCTCGAGGATCACAGCGGCAACGGCACGCCCGACACGCTGCACATCGAGACGCGGCTCGACAAGCGTGTGCTCTTCGATCTCGACGAGGCCGCGCTCGCGAAGCTGAGCGACAAGGCGGGCGACAAGCCGGTGCGCCCCAGGCCCGCGCCACGCGGCGTACGCACCGGCGCCTCGCTGGTCACGCGACTGCGATCGGGTCGTGTGCACGGCGACGTGATGGTGGTCGAGGCCAGCACCACGCGCGTGCTCTACGATCGCGATCACGACGGCAGCTTCGAACTCGTGCACGAAGGCAGCAAGCTCGACAACGGCGTCGCGCTCGCGGCCGCGAACATCGACAAGGCCGGCAAGCTGACGCCGGTGGCCGAGCACCTCGGGCGCCGATTGCTGCGCCCTGGGCTCGTCGCCGACAAGACGCGCCGCGAGATGTTGGTGAAGCTGCTCGCGGCGACGTTCCCGTCCGCGCCGACGGGCGGTGCGAAGGACGACGCGGCTTCGTTTCCGCCGGCGTTGCCGACGCGCGCGCTCGGGGTCACGCGCGTCGGTGGCGAGCTCGGCGATCACGTGTTGTCGGTGTCGGAGCCGGACGGCGTCGTCGTGCTCGTCGATCTCGACAAGAACGCGTTCAAGGGGAAGCACGCGGGCAAGGATCCACTGAAGCTCATCCAGGACGGGAAGTACGACGCGGAGCTCACGCTGCGCTTCCTGCCCGGGATCGCGTATGCGTACTACGACGCGGACGACGACGGCCGCTTCGAGCAGGTGCGCTTGGCTTCGCCCGTGGATCCGAAGCGCGTGGCGATCGCCTTCAAGCTCGGCAAGGGCGCAGCCACCCTGGACAAGACGCGCGAGGGCAACGCAATGATGGATCCCGCGCAGTTCAAGGGCGCGGCGCAGCAGAAGCTCTGCGGAGAGATCGCGGCGAAGCTGTTCCCTTGAAGCGCTCAACCCCTCATCGCCGCGACCGGTGGATCAACTTCCACAGCGTCGCGACGATGCGATCGAGTCGATCGCGTTCTGTCGCGGCGGCTTGTTCGGACACGTAGCCGAGCGCGGCTGCGACGTCGACGCACGCGAGGGTCTCCTTGGCCGAGCCCATCGCGTTGAAGAGTCGCGCTTCGCGATTGCGACCTTGGCTGTGAAGGCCTTCGTTGAGGTTGAGCGGCACGCTCGACGACGCCCGTCGCAGCTGCCGCGCCAGATCCGGATCACGCGGTTCGATCTGCCGAGCAAAGCCAGCGACGACTCGCACCATCTCGATCGCGACACCATAGATTCGCAGCGCCATCTGTCCGAGCACCTCCTCGCCGACGTCGTCGACATCCCCCGCCCGCCACGGCGCGCAGGAGGTGTCGAGGGCGAAGCCGGCGGAGCCGGGCCCGAAGGGACCCTCGACACCTCCGAGCACCGTGGCACCCTCGGCAATTCGACGAGGACCACACCCGTTTCCGGGTCTGGATCAGCGTCTGGGTCTGGATCGCGTTCCGGATCCGGATCCGGATCCGGATCCGGACCCAGACCCTGACCCAGATCCGTTACCCTGCAAGACCGACGATGCCCGAGAAGGCCCCGACCCAACTCGCGCGCCGCCCGACCACCGCGCCCGCACCCGCACGCACGGAGGATCGCCCGTCGACGATCGGCCTCTTCAAGGAAGCGCTCGGCGAGAGCGTCGACGTGCTCCAAGCGCACGTCGAGCTCGCCGTCCACGAAGCGAAGGAAGACGCCCGCGCCGCGGTGCGCATCGGCGTGGGCTTCGGCATCGGTGCCGCGCTCGGCTTCATCGCGATCGGTTGCCTCTCCGCCGCCGCGGTGCTCGGCCTCGCGCTCGTCATCCCCGCGTGGGCGGCCGCGCTCGCCGTCGGCTCGCTCTACGCGCTCGTCGCCGCGATCTACGTCGCGCGCGCGCGCACGCGACTACGCACGCACGACTTCCGGCCGGAGGAGACCCTGGCCGCGCTCGAGGAGCACAAAGAGTGGATGCGCGAAAGGGTGAGCTAGTCGCGAAGCTTCGCGAGCGACGCGAGAAGCTCGGGCGCACGCTCGACGAGCTCGACGCGCGCGTCACCGAGATCCGCGAGCTGCCGATGCGGATCCGCGCCGACGTGCAGCGCATCGGCCGGTTGACCGCAATCGTCGTGGGCGTGACCGCGGTTGCGCTCGCGTCCGTGCTGATCACGCGCGCGCTGATGCGACCACGCCGACGCCGTCGATCCTGACCCCGTCGCGATTCGCGTTCAGGCGGGCTGTGCTTCGCATCGCTCGGATCGGGTTGCATCCCTCGTCGAGCGATCCTACTTTGGCGCGGCCGAGAGGGAGGTCCCACCATGTTCGACCGTGCACGCGATTACAGTGATGCGGCACTCGCAGCCATCGGGCTGCAGCCGCGTCGCACCACCACCGACTACATCCTGCCCGTCATCGGGATCTTCGGCGTCGGCGTGCTGGTCGGCGCAGGGCTCGGCCTCATGCTCGCACCGAAGCGCGGCAGCGAGCTGCGCGGTGACATCCGCGATCGTGCGCGCAGCGTCGCATCGCGTCTGCGTCGCCGCGGTCAAGAGATCGAAGGCGGCAACTCGGAGAGCCACGAGGACGCCGACGTGCTGTCCGCGGTGCCGGGGCGCGGATGAACGCAACCACCGCAGATCCCGTCGAGATCGAGGTCGAGGATCACGCGGGCCACGACGAGCCCGACGTGCCGCTGGCCGATCGGCTCGAAGATCTCGGCCATCGCGTGACCCACTTCGTGCAGGAGCGGCCGCTCGCGGCCGTCGGCATCGCGCTCGGGCTCGGCTTCGTGCTCGGTCGCATCTTCCGTTGAGTCGAAGATGGTCACGCAGGTCGACCCCGAGCCCCACGACGACGACGACGCGCGCGTCGATCCGAGCGCGCTCGTGCTCAACGCGGCGGAGCACATCGCCGCAGAGGCACGTCGCAACCCGTTGCGCACACTCGGCATCGCATTCGGTGCGGGGTGGGTGCTCGGTGGCGGCGTGCCGAAGTTCGTCGTGCGCATGGCGGTCGTCGCCGGCGTGCGCACGGCGGCGCGCGCGATCATCACGAGCGATGCCGCAGCCGAGCTCGCATCGCGCGTGCTCGGCGATCTCCGCGATCGTTCGCGCGCCGCGAAGGCTACGCCGAAGAACGGCAAGCCCTACGGCGGCAACGGCCACGGTGGTTGAAAGCGCGTCGCGACGCGTGCATACCGTCGCCATGACGACGACACTTCGCACGCTCGCCGCAGCGCTCGTGCTCTTCGCGTGCAACAAGCCCGCGACTTCGCCCTCCACTCCGAACGACACCGCGACGCCGCCCACCGAGGGCGACACCGCGACCCCGCCGGCGCAAGCGGAGTGCAAGCCCACCGGTTGCTCCGCGACGGTGTGCAGCGACGAAGAGGTGATGACCACCTGCGAGTACAAGCCGGAGTACGAGTGCTACAAGACCGCGACCTGCACGCGCCAAGCGGACGGACAGTGCGGCTGGACGAAGTCGGCAGAGCTCGACGCCTGCCTCGCCAGCCCGCCCCCGATGCAGTGACCGGTCAGAGCCAGCCGCGGCGGCGGAACCAGAGGATGAGGCCCGCCGCGGTCACGACCATCAGACCGAGCGCGAACGGATAGCCGTAGCGCCAGTGGATCTCCGGCATGTTCATCTCGGAGTACTCGGGATCGAAGTTCATCCCGTATACGCTGCAGATGAAGGTCAGCGGGATGAAGAGTGTCGCCATGATCGTGAGCACCTTCATCACTTCGTTGAGGCGCTGGCCGGCGACGGTGAGCTGCAGATCGACGAGATCGGTGGCGAGCTCGCGATTCGTGGTGACGATGTCGAGCAGCTGCGCGCAGTGCCCCTGACAATCGCGGAGGTACGCGCGCGTCTCCTCGTGGATGAGCGGCGACTCGTCGGTCGCGAGCGCACCGAGCACCTCGCGCATCGGCCACAGCGCGCGGCGCAGCCCGAGCAGCTGATGCTTCACCTTGCGCAGCCGCCCGGTGAGCTCGAGCGGCTTCGCGTCGGTGATCGCGTCCTCGACGTCCTCGAGCTCCTCGCTGATCGCTTCCAGCACCGGGAAGAACGCATCGACCGCGACGTCGAGCAACGCGTACGCGAGAAAGTCCGAACCGCTGCAACACACCTTCACCGAGCCGTCGCGGATGCGCGCGCGCAACACCTCGAAGATGTCGCCCTTGCGCTCCTCGAACGAGACCACGAAGCCCTTGCCCACGAAGATGCTGAGCTGCTCCGTGTCGGGCGAGCCGATGTCGTCGACGATGCGGATCACCACTTCGACGACGTCGCCGAAGCGCTCGACCTTCGGACGTTGGTGGGTCTGCAACACGTCGGCGAGCGCGAGCGGATGCAGATCGAATTCGGCACCGATCTGCTTCAGCACTCCGCCGTCGCCGAGCCCCACGACGTGCACCCACGTGACCGGCCACTCGGACCGCAGCTCGCGCAGCTTCTCGACGCTGAACTCGTGCACCTCGTCGTGGTCCGCGGGGCCGTAGCCGAGCATGTGCACGACGGGCTTGGGTGCCGTCGGATCGACGCTCAGCTGGTCGGACGGCGCGGCGCGCTCGCGCGGTCCCACCGGCTTGCGCTGCCGCTTCGCCCTGCGTTCGCCCCTCGACTTCTTCGCCATGCCGACAATGGTATGGTCGCGGGCCATGGCCGAGGAAACCTATCCGATCACCCCCGCGGGGCTCGAACGCCTGCGCGCGGAGCTGAAGCGGCTCAAGGAGGTCGATCGCCCCGAGAACGTGCGCGACATCGAGACCGCGCGCGAGCACGGCGATCTGCGCGAGAACGCGGAGTACCACGCGGCCAAGGATCGTCAGGGGCAGATCGAAGGTCGGCTGCGGTTCCTCGAGCATCGCATCAGCCTCGCCGAGGTGATCGATCCCGGGCAGATCACCAGCAACAAGGTGGCGTTCGGCGCGACCGTCACGGTCCACGACCTCGACACCGACGAGCAGACCGTCTACGCGATCGTCGGCGAGGACGAAGCCGACGCCGACAAGGGTCGGCTGTCGATCCGCTCGCCGATCGTGCGTGCGATGATCGGCAAGGTCGAAGGCGACAGCGTCACCTTGCATCTGCCCAAGGGTGCGCGCGAGCTCGAGGTCGTGCGCGTGGAGTACAAGGCGCTGCCATGATCCGCATGGGCGTGGGCGCGCTGCTGCTCGCGATGGTCGCGTGTCGACCCGGCGAGGGCGACAACTGCGTGTGCGAAGGCGAGTGTCGTGCGGGCCTCGTCTGTGCGCGCGGTGGCCAGGTGTTGCAGCCCGGTGAGTGCGTACCGTCGGAATCGAAGATGGCGGATCCCGGGCGATGCATCGAGGCGGAGAATCTGCCGGACGAGACCACGGAGATCGAAGAGAAGCCCGACAAGCACGATGTCGGCGGGAAGCGGGACTTCGAGCCGGGGCAGCCGAGCGACGAAGTCGGATCCGGTTCCAGCTCCGGTTCCGGTTCCGGTTCCGAGTCCGGGTCCGGGTCCAGCTCCGGATCCGGTTCCAGCTCCGGATCCGGTTCCAGCTCCGGAACCGGGTCCAGCTCCGGAACCGGAACCGGAACCAGCTCCGGATCTACGACGTGACGGAGGCGGACTGGCTGCATCGTCTCGATGCGGCGGGTTGGCTCGCGGCCGCCGAGACCGAGCTCGATGCGGGTGCGCGTCGCGTCGCCGAGCGTCGTGCTGCGATCACGCATGCGCGTCGCGCTGCCGGCATGGCGCTCAACGCCGTGCTCGTCGCGTGGACGCGCAGCGATCCCACGCTCGATCCCACCGCGCCGTGGGGGCGATCGTATGTCGATCACCTGCGCATGCTCGCCGACGGTGAACGCGGGCCACTCGATGCCGACGCGCCCGCGCTCGCCGAAGCGGTGCTGGCCACGCCGCTTCTGGCCCCCGCGTTGGTGTCGCTCGGCCGCCGTCACGCGGACGTCTCCGCCACGCTCGCCCACGCACGCACGCTCGTGGACGCGTGCGCGGCCGCCATCGCGCGGCTGTAAGCGGCGGCGTCGGCTCCCGTTGGGCGCTTGGTTGGCCGCGCCCTCGCGCCCGCGCTAGCCTCGATCGCCATGGCTTTCCGAGATCTTCGCTCGCTCGCCTTCGTTTCGTTGTCGCTCGTCGCGTGTCAGCGGCTCGAGGTCGCCGAAGACACCGGCAACGCGCTCACGTTCTCGGACACCACCGGCACGTCGAGCTCGGGCGGCGCAGAGACGAGCAGCGGCGGCGAAGTCGAAGAGGGCAACGACACCAACCAACCGCCGGAGTTCGATTGCGATCCGGTGATGCAGACCGGCTGCAACGGCGACGAGAAGTGCACCGCGGTGGTGTCGGGCGGACTCGTCGCATACGTGTGTGCGAACGATCCCGCGGATCTCGATCCGTACGAGAGCTGCACCGCGGAGATCGGCTCCGGGATCGACGGCTGTCAAGCGGGCTACGTGTGTATCGCCGACGAGCTCGACGCCGGCATCTGCGAGCCACTGTGCATCGGCACCAACGATTGCACCGATGCGGTGTGCATCAACGAGCCGCTGCACAACATCCCCTACTGCGCGAACGAGTGCTCGCCGTTCGAAGGCGGCTGCATCGCGCCCACCCAGTGCCGTCGCGGCGACGATCGCTTCGCGTGCGAGTTCCCCCATGCCGACGACATCGGTGGACAAGGCGAGCCGTGCACGCCGCAGAGCGATGCCGGCTGCGGCGAGGGCTACGTGTGCATCGCCGGTGCGCTCGTGCCCGACTGCACCACCGACAGCTGCTGCACGACGGTGTGCGATCTGAGCGACGACATCTGCGACGCGCCGAGCACGTGCACCGCGGTGTTCTCCGCACCGGCACCGGGCGCCGAGAACATCGGCGCGTGTCTGGTGCCGGCCTAAGGCAGCGGTAGCTCGAGCGGTACGCAGCCGCTCTTCGCACCGGGCTTCGGCTCGGTGTCGCCGTCGGCGATCGCGACGAGACCTTCGCGCGCGCGCAGCTCTGCGGGGGGCTCGACCGCTTCGCCCGCGGGCAAGCGCGCGGCCGCGAAGAAGCCGAGCATGCGTCCGCACTGCATCGGCACGAGCGCATGCGCGGGCCCGAGCTCGGTCGAGTCTTCGATCACCATCGCGCCCGCACCGGCCCACAGATCGACGAACGCGATGCGTCCACCGGCCGCGACGAAGCCGAGATGCACCGCGACCGGCACCTCGCTCTCCGCCCCGGGCTCGCTCGCGACCACCATCGGACCGAGCGGCGTCTGCACGCCTTCGTAGCGACACGCGGCGACGCGGCACTCCGGCGGTTGCCCCGTCGAAGGCGACGGCGGCTTCTCGTCGAGGCTCTCGAGCCGCAAGCCTTCGCGATCCTTCAAGAGCACGAGCGGACACTCGCCCGCGGGCCACTGCGCGAGCGCATCACCCGGCGGCATCGCGCGACAGTTCGGTGGCGGCGGGACGAGCGGGGTCGTGCGCACGCGATCGAGCTGCGACGGTTGCTGCGAGCAGACGCCCAGCATCACGATCGCGAGCGTGGCGAGGCGCGGCGTCATCACGCCTCGCTACCTTCTATTGGCGCGCAGCCGCGATGCGGATCGGCGCACCCTGGTTGACCACGGCTTCCGGCGGCGTGAAGGTCTCGCTGTCCCAGATCGTGTTCTCGCTGCCGTCTTCGCCCTTGACCGCGCTCGGCGACACGCGCACGCGCGGATCGAGCCCACCTTCGCACTCGGCGGTCTCGGCGGTCGGGATCGGACCGAACGCGAGCCGCAGACCTTCGAGGTTGTCGGTCTCGATCTGATACGTGACCTGCAGCTGCTTCACGGTCTCGAGTTGCTGCCGCATCTCGATCACCGTGCACTTGGCCTGCATCGAGGTGAGCTTGGTGTCGCACAACCTGTCGGTCCACCCCTCGCCACCGAGGTCGCGCGGCCCGAAGATCTCCGCGCCCTCGACACCCTCTTGGCGGAGGCCGGGGTTGTTGTCGTAGAAGTTCGCGAGGCACTCCTGGTAGTCCATCGACGCGATGACCGTCACCGTGCCGAGGAACGGATTGCTCTCCTGCGATTCGCCGCGGCGGAACTCGAACGCGATGCTGCCGTGCGTGAGCACCTCTGGATCGTCGGCACAGCCGACGAGCACGGAAGCGAAGCAAGGAACGAGAAGGGCGACGCGAGCGAATCTCATCGCACGCAGCATCGCAGAAGCGGGCCCACCGCTCCAGATACGCGCCCGTCCTGCGTGAACCCGCCTTCGCACCCCTTCGAGGTCGCGAAAACGAGGCGCGAGGTGGGCCTACGATCGAGAATTCGAGCTGTGACGGGGATCACAGGTCCCCCTGCTGCGACTGCGTCGTACGACGTTCGCCGTGTTAGCGTGCCGCATTGCGGATCTCGCGCAGGGCACCTCACGATCATGCTCCACGCCGTTCCTCCTGCCCGTCCCAACCCCGCATCGTCCTCCTCTGCCGCAGTCGCGGTGGGCTCGCCGGCGGCGCGGCCCCGTCCGATCGACGCGCGTGGCGGCGCGATCGATCCCGCCATCGAACGACTGAGCGGTCTGCTCGAGCCCTGGCGCACGCGGGCCCGCGAGGCCACGCAGGGCGAGGGCAGCCCGCTGTCGCGCTGGCTGATCGCGGTGCCCGACGTCGGTCCGACCTGCGAGGTGTTGCTCGCCGATCGACTGCTGGCGGATCTCGGTGCGAGCGAGCGCGAGCAGATGCTCGCGTTCGTGCGCGCGAACCAGGACGAGTCCGGTGCGTGGCTCGATCTGCACGGCCGTCCCGATCTCTCGCTCACCGCGCTCGCCTACTGGGCGCTCGCGCAAGCCGGTGACGATCGCAC
>DASZPU010001046.1:0-6515 GCA_035550195.1 Nannocystaceae bacterium | reverse complement strand
TCCGTGGGGCGGCAGCTGGCCCACCTTCAATGTCGCCGACGTGCTCGTCGCGGTCGGCGTGGCGGTGCTGCTGTTGCGTCGCGTCGTGAAGCGCGACGAGCCGCCGGCATCGGAACCCGCGCCGGCGCCGAGCTGAACCATCATCGGATGTCGAGCGCGACCTTGCGCGGGTCGGCGGGATCGATCTTCACCGCCACGACCGCCCCGGGTTGGATGCGCGGGATCATGAGCTCCGAGATGATCATCGTCGTCTCGGTGACGTAGGGCTGCATCGGCTGCTGGGGATGGATGTGCAGCTGGAAGCCGACCTGCGGCTGATGGTTCACGCGCATGCCGGTCTCCCAGATGCGCAGGATCGTCGCCTGCGCCGGGATGCCGCTCGCGAGGATCCGACTGCGCTCCGCCGACCCCTTCAGGAATCGCACGAGCACGAAGATCGGGATCACGAACCCGAGCGCGATCATCGGGAAGTAGTACCAGGGCATCCAGGTGAAGACCGACATGGCTCACCAGTATGGATGCAACGACGCGCCGGTTGTGACGCGATTACGCGTTGCTCGGCCGCAGGTGCAGCTTGCCACCCTCGCGCGAGAGCGATCCCGAGCCCGAAGACCCCGGCAGCTTCGACGAGTGGCTCGCACGCGGCGGCTTGCTCGGCTCGATCTTGCGCGGACCGCTCGGCGCGGGCTTGGAGGTGTCGACACTGGGCCGAGGCTTCGGCTTGACCGCCGGCTTGTGCACGGTGCTGCTACCGCTCGCGCGCGGCGCATCGGTCGAGCTCACCGGAGGCTTCGCAGGTGTGGTGACCGCGACCGCCGGGGGCTGCACCGCGGGCACGTCCACCGGCGTCGTGGTCGTAGGCGTGGTCGTGGTCGTGGGCGTAGCGCTCGGCTCCACCACGACCGGCTTCACCGCGTCCGCAGTCGCGACGAACGTCGCGGCCGCATCCTTCGCGACGACCACCTGTTCGGGTTCTTCGTGGCCCGCGAACATGCGCGGCAAGCCGATCGCCAACAACACCGCCGCCGCCGCTGCGAGCACGCCACCGAACACGCGCCCTTGCTTCTGCGACGACTTCAGCATCGACGCCGGTCGCCCCGTGTCGATGTAGGCATCGCCGATCGTGAGCACATGCGGCACGACCGTCGGCTGCGACGCGATGCGCTCGACCGCATCGCGCAACATCCACGAAGCGCTCGCCGCACTCGCCGGTCGATCCGCCGCGCGCTTCGCCATGAGCGTACGGACCACCGCAGCGATCGACGCCGGCAACCACTCCGGCAGCGCCGGCAGCTCCGCGAACATGTGCTTGTGCAGCACGCTCGCGAGCGAGTCACCATCGAACGGCGGCTGCCCGGTGAGCATCTCGAACATCATCGCGCCCACGGCGTAGAGATCGGCGCGCACGTCGATCGCTTCACCCGCGGCCTGCTCCGGCGCCATGTACCACGGCGTACCGAACACCTTGCCGGCGGTGGTCAACGCGCGCGCACCCTCGGGCACGCTCATCGCCTTCACCAGCCCGAAGTCGACCAACTTCGCGGTCTCGCTGCCGTCGGCTTCGCGCACGAGCAGCACGTTCTCGGGCTTCACGTCGCGGTGGATGAAGCCACGCGAGTGCGCGTGCTCGAGCCCCGCGAGCACCTGCAGGATCACGTCGATGACGCGACGCATCGGCATGCCGCCCTTGATCTCGCGGCGGAGCTCGCCGCCTTCGAGCAACGGCATCACCAAGAAGCGCGTGCCTTCGACCGTCGTGCCGGCCGCGAGCACCTGCACGCAGTTGGGGTGGTTCAGCTGTGCAGCCGCCTCGGCTTCGCGGGTGAACCGCTCGATGATCTGCGGATCCGAGGAGAGCCCCGGATGCATCACCTTCACGGCGACGTGCCGATCGGTGCGCGTGTCGAGGGCGCGGTACACCGCACCCATCGCGCCGCGACCGAGGAGCGCGTCGAGGCGGTATCGCTGAGCGATCACCGAGCCGATGGCTTCGTCGAGTTGGTGCGCGGACATCGGTCGGATCGACGGACCCCCACGCGCGCGTATTCGTGCGCGGGCGGCACGAAAACGTGGCGTTGACCGGGATGTGCGCCGATCCGTGTTCCGGCGCCCGGGCGGTGCGCCCGCCCGGCGTATGCTGCGGGGCGAAACGGCCCGAAGTGCCTGCGGCAAGTGATCTCGACGACGTGAATGCGGTGTTGCCGTGTGCCGACATCGACGACACGGTGGTGTTCTTCTCGCGCCTCGGTCTCCGCCTCGAGGTGATCTTCCCCGCCGACGATCCCGCCGTCGCGATCGTCGCAGGGCACGGTCTGCGCCTGCGATTGCAACGCGACGCGAGCCTGCCGTCGCGCGTGCTCGCGCCGCTCTCCGCGAGCGCATGGATCGGGCGCGGCGGTGAGTGGAAGCGCGGACGCGCCGGCATGCGCTACCGCGATCTCGTGCCCGATCGCCTCGGCGGTCACCTCGTCGCGTCGCAGATCCGCATCGACGACGGCGGCCCCGTGCCCGACTACGTGCACTGGCACGAGATCGACTTCCAGCTGATCTACTGCCGACACGGTTGGGTGCGCGTGGTCTACGAAGATCAGGGCGAGCCGTTCGTGCTGCAGCCCGGCGACTGCGTGCTGCAACCGCCGCGCATTCGTCATCGCGTGCTCGAGAGCTCGCCCGGGCTCGAGGTGATCGAGCTCGGCTGTCCCGCGCTGCACGAGACACGCGTCGATCACGAGCTCGAGCTGCCGACGAGCACGCTGCGTCCCGATCGCGACTTCTCCGGCCAACGCTTCGTGCGTCACGTCTGCGCGCACGCGGCGTGGCAGGACGATGAGGTGCACGGCTTCGCAGCGCGCGAGCTCGGCATCGCGCAAGCGACCTCCGGCCGCGCGCGCGCGCAGGTCTTGCGCGCACGGCCGGGCGCCTCGATCCAACGCATCGTCGAAGGCGCGCTCGCGTTCGACTTCGTGCTCGCCGGCACGGTCACGCTCGCGCAGGGCGACGCGGCACCGCAACCGCTCACCTGTGATGACGTCTTCGTCGCGCCGGCCGGATGCGCGCAACGTATGTTCGACTGCAGCGACGACCTCGAGCTGCTCGAGATCGTCCTGCGTTGACGCGTGTACGCGGGGCTGCGAAGCTGCTCGCATGCCGAGACTGATCGCCTGCCGTAGTTGTGGCGAGCACATGCGCAGCGAAGAGGCCGCGTGCCCGCACTGCGGCGCGACGGTTCGCGACGAGCAGAGCATGCTCGCGCGCGGTGCCGGTGCCGTCGTGCTCGGGCTCGCGCTCTCGGGTTGTCCGAGTGACGACGACGACTCGAGCAGCAACACCAGCGTCGAGCCGGAGTACGGCGTGCCCGCGACCGACTCGACCACCGGCACGTCGATGAGCAGCACCACCGCGAGCAGTCAGAGCGAGACCGTCGGCGAGCCGGAGTACGGCGTGCCCGAGACCGGCTTCCCCGAGAGCGAAGGCGGCACGAGCAGCGGCGGCGAGAGCACCGACAGCGGATCGAGCGACACCGGGTCGACGTCGATCGAGCCCGACTACGGCGTGCCCGAGACCAGCAACGGCGGCTGATTTTTAGTTGACGGTCGCGTTAACTAATCGCATGCTGCGCGGGCCATGAAGGACACGCCCTCGGGTTGGCCCCGGATCTCGAGCTCGCTCTACTACCCTGACGCGCACGCCGCCATCGACTGGCTGTGCAAGGCGTTCGGCTTCGAGGTGCGCCTCAAGGTCGAAGACGCCGACGGCCGCGTCCAGCACTCCGAGCTCACCTTCGGCGATGGGCTGGTCATGGTCGGCGAAGATCGCGAGGACAAGCGCGAGAAGTTCCCGTACATGCGCAGCCCCGCCAACGTCGCGGGCGCCAACACGCAGAACCTGTTGGTGTATGTCGACGACGTCGAGGCTCACTGCGCGCGTGCGCGCGCGGCGGGTGCGAAAATCGTCAACGAGCTCGAGACCCACGACTACGGCGAGGAGTACTGGGCCGATCGCATCTACGGATGCAGCGATCCCGGCGGTCACCACTGGTGGTTCAGCCAGCGCATGCGCAGCGGTACGAACCAGTGAGCGCGCTCGATCGCACCTTCGCGGCGCTCGCTGATCCGACGCGCCGCGCAGTCGTCGAGATGCTGCGCAAGAAGCCGCAGCGCGCGGGCGAGCTCGCGGGCGCGCTGGAGATGTCCCCACCCGCGCTCAGCCGGCACCTCAAGGTGCTGCGCGAGAGCGGGCTCGTGCACGAAGAGGTCGACGAAGACGACGCGCGCGCCCGCGTCTACACGCTCGCGCCCCAGCCGTTCGATGCGCTGCGTCGTTGGGTCGAGGACGTCGAGTCGTTCTGGCGCGGCGAGCTCGATGCTTTCCGTGCGCACGCCGAACGCACGCGCCCGAGGTCGCGGCGATGAGCAACGCGGGCGATGGCGCGCGCGTCTCGGTGCTGGTGGCGGTCGATCCCGTCGACGCATTCGAGGTCTTCACCCACGAGATCGATCTGTGGTGGCGCCGCGGCCCTGCATATCGCATCGGCGGACGCACGCCCGGCGTGCTCGCGTTCGAGCCCGGTGTCGGCGGCCGACTGTTCGAGACCGTAGGCAAGCGCACCTTCGAAATCGGCCGCGTGCTCGTGTGGGAACCCGGCCGACGCCTCGCGTTCGAGTGGCGCGGAGTGAACTTCGCACCCGGCGAGTCGACCCGCGTCGACCTCGAGTTCGAGGCGCGCGAAGGCGGCACGATGGTCACGCTCGTGCACCGGGGATGGAAGTCGCTGCGCGACGATCATCCGGCGAGACACGGCAACACGGGCACCGCGCTCGACCGGATGATCGGCATGTGGTGGGGCGGACTGATGACCTCGTTACGCGAGCACGTGGAGCACCGGGCTACGACGCCCGGATGATCCAGTCGACCAGCGTACCGATTCCACTCATCACCAGCGCGGCCAACAGCGCATGGCCGAAGGACGCGATGGTGATGCTGCCGGAGATCGCATCGACCAGCTTCAGGAGGATGGCATCGACGATCCAGCGCGTCACGAACGCGAGCACGAAGCCGAGCCCGAGTGTGCCGATGCCGATCGCGATGAAGAGCAGCCAGCCGATGCCGACGTTGAGCAGCCCGAAGAGCGCCGCCACCACCAGGGCCCCGCCGAACCCACGCACCGTGATCCCGGGAAGGATCGCGGCGGTGAGCAGCACGACGAGGGTCAAGACAACCCAGGAGATGAGCAAGCTGGTGATCATGGCGTCGACGCTCTACTTGGTCTCGGACTTGGGCTTCTTCACCGGCTCGATCACGACCTCGACGCGACGGTTGTCCGCGCGACCTTCGGGCGTGGTGTTGGGCGCGACCGGGACGTCTTCGCCCTTGCCGACGGCCTTCACCACGTCGGGCTTCACACCCTTGCCGACGAGGAACTGCTTCACCGCCTCGGCGCGCTTTTCCGACAGATCGCGGTTGTGCTTCGACGAGCCGCGCGAGTCGGTGTGGCCTTCGATGGTGATGTCGTAGTCGTCGTCGTACTCGGTGATCACCTCGGCGACCTTCTGCAGCTTCGACATCGCCGGCGCGAGCAGGTTCGCGCTGTCGCTGCTGAAGAGCACCGAGCCGTCGAGCGTGATGACGGTGCGGCCGTTCTCCTGCTGCATCTTCGCGAGCTCGTCGAAGCTCGCCACCGCGGCGCCGAGCTGGTTCTCCATGTCCTTGCGACGATCGCGTTCGCTGCCGAGCGCCTTCTGGGTCGCATCGAGCGAGCTCTCGGTCTCGTGCAGTCGCGCCTCCGCGGCGTTCTTGCTCTCCTCGAGCGCGGCCACGTAGGTCTGCTTCGCGTTCTGACGATCCTCCTTGGCGATCGTCCGCTCCGCGACCGCAGCCGCGAGCTCGGCCTTGCGGTGCGCGACATAGGCGAGGTCGCGCTCCTTCTCGGAGCCGGGCTTGTCGTCGTGCGCACGCTCGGCGGCGGCGAGCGCCTTGCCGGCCTCGTACACCTCCGCCGGCGCGAGCTCGTTCGCCGCGCCCTTGCTCGCATCCTCATAGGCGGCCCGCGCCGCGACGAGCTCCTTGGTGGGATCGTGCGCGCAGGCGACCGCCAACGGAGCCGCGAGCACGAGCGCGATCATCATGGTGCGTTGCTTGATGTTCATCGTCCGTTCTCCTTGTCGGCGCCCTCGAGGGGCTCGATGCGGTTGCCTTGATCGCCGGGCTCCGGCGCGGACTGCTGACGCAGCTCGTCGACCTCTGCCCACGCCGCCTTCGCCTGCGCACGATCACGCTCGGTGCGCGCAAGCGCGAGCGCGAGCTGGGCATCCGCCTGCGCGCGGTCGAGCATGCGACGTGCTTCCTTCTCGTCGCCGTCGTCCATGAGCTTGCGTGCGTGCTTCAGCTGATCCTGCGCGTAGCGCAGATGCAGCGAAGCCTGCGGTTCACTCGCCGCGCCGATCTCCTCGGCCGAGCGCATCGCAGCTTCGGTGTCGGCCACCTTCGTCTGCGAGAGTTGTTTGTTGGCACAGCCG
>DASZPU010001045.1:0-6772 GCA_035550195.1 Nannocystaceae bacterium | reverse complement strand
TCGCCGTCGGTCGCCAGGATCACGCGGTTGATGCCGCCTTGCACGAAGCTCTTCTCCGCGAGGCGATACGCGAGCTCGATGCCCGCGCCACCGTTGGTCGAGCCGCCGGCCTCGAGGCGATCGAGCGCGGCGAGGATCTCGGCCTTGTCGGAGGTGGGCTCGAGCACGACGCCCGACGCACCGGCGTACACGACGATCGACACCTTGTCCTGCGCGCGCAGCGTGTCGACGAGCATGCCGAGGCCGCGCATGAGCAGCGGCAGCTTGTCGGGGCTGTTCATCGAGCCCGACACGTCGAGCAGGAAGACGAGGTTGCGCGCCGGCACTGCGCGCTCGTCGATGCGCGCGCCCTGCAGGCCGATGTGCACGAGCTGGTGCTCGGCGTTCCACGGGCAGCTCGCGACCTCGCTGGTCATCGAGAACGGGTCGTCACCGGACGGCGCGGGATAGTCGTAGTCGAAGTAGTTGATCAGCTCTTCGATGCGCACCGCGTCGGCGGGCGGCACCGTGCCGTCGTTGATCATGCGGCGCACGTTGCTGTAGGACGCGGTGTCGACGTCGATCGAGAACGTCGATCGCGGATCGTCGGCGACCGCGACGAACTCGTGCTCGGGGACGTGCGCGTAGTCTTCACCGCCTTCGGGCGCAGCGGCGACCAGCTGCGGCTCGGCGCGGCGCTCTTCGGACTTCGCTTCGAGGCGCATGGCCGTGCGCCGATCGTCGCGCGCGCTGGTCGGCGCGGCGCCGTCCATCTTGCTGTTGCAGCCCGGCACGAGGGCGGTGAGGGTGAGCGCGAGCTGGAAGGCGGCGACGATGCGGCGTTGCATGTTGGCGTTCTCGACGCCTAGCGGCGCGAACCGGTTCGTCATGGTTCGGCGAACGAACGGTGCGAGAGTGGTAGACTGCCCGCCGTGCAGCGTTCGCCCTACTTGCTCGCGCTCGCGCTCTTCGCGTGCAGTCGACCGCCGACCGAGAACGAAGCCGCGAAGACCGACGCGAAGGCGCCCGTGAAGGACCCAGTCTCGGAAGCGACGCTGCAGAAGCGCGCGGAGGCGCGCAAGGCCGCCGAGACCAAGGCCGAAGCCGACGCGAAGCAGAAGGAAGCGACGCTCGAACAGCTCGCGCAGCCGGGCCAGAGCCCGCCCAAGACGCTGCCGAAGGCGTGCAAGGCGATGGTGTCGGCCTACGACCAGTACATGCGACGCGTGCTCACCGACGACATGCTCACGAAGTGGACGACCGGGGGCAACGAGATGCAGGTGAAGGTGTTCGAGAAAGAATGCCTGAGTCGATCGATCGCGGTGGCCGCGTGCCAAGCCGACGCGCTGGGCAAGATGACGCGCGAGCAGTATCCGCTGCTGGCCGACGTGATGGGCCGTTGCCTCTCGAAGTTCGGCGGGAGCAAGTAGCGTGGACACGATCCGCGATCTCGCAGCGTTCGTGCCGCCGAAGCCGGGCACCATCATCTCGGCCAACAACGCGGTCTACTTCATGGGCGACTATCTCGGCTCGGGCGCGTACGGCCACGTGTTCGAGTGCACCGACGAGTGGAACAACCAGCTCGTCGCGAAGGTGCTGCGCCCATCGGAGTCGTTCGAGCAGATGCACCAACAGTGGCAGGCCGAGGTCGCGAACCTCTCGCTTCTGCGCCACCCCAACATCACGTACATCCACGATGCGTTCGTGCACGAGGGCTCGTTCTATCTGATCATCGAGAAGTGCATGTACAGCCTCGATCGCGTGCTCGACCGCACCGACCCGAGCTGGGTGCCGCACATCGCCCGCGATCTGTTGCAGGCGCTCGGGTTCATCCATCGCAACGGGCACGTGCACAAGGACGTGCATCCCGGCAACGTGTTCGTGAGCAGCACGACCGATCGCATGGATCCCAGCAAGCCCGCGGTCACCAGCTTCAAGCTCGGCGATCTCGGCATCGCGCGCTTCGAGGGCGACATCCGCAAGTACGGCACCATCATGGCGCTGTGGATGACGCCGCCCGAGGCCATCGATCCCGATCGCTTCGGCACCGTCGGCAAGGCCACCGACCTCTATCACGCGGCGCTCTTGTTGGTCGGCGTGATCCGGCGCGAGATGTATCCGTTCACGCAGTTCGAGATCGTGAGCGGCGTGCCCCAGCAGATGGCGCTGTCGCTGCACTCGCCGTTCCGCGAGGCCATCGGCAACGCGTTGCATCCGGTGGTCGGGCGACGCACGCAGACGGCGCTCGAGTTCTGGCGCGAGCTCCACAACGCGGATCAGTACGCGCTCAAGCCCATCGAGCCGCTGGTGCTGTGATGCGGCGCAGCTTGGTGTGCCATCCGTCGGCGCGCGGCGACGCGATCGCCGAGGTCACCGTCGACGTCGCGCTCGACGGCGAGACGCTGGTGGTCGCGTACCGCATCGTCGGCACGGGGCTGCGGATCCCCGACGCACCGCTCGATCCACTGCGACTGTGGGCGCACACGTGCGGCGAGCTCTTCGTCATGCCCGCGGGCGGCGAGGCCTACGTCGAGCACAACTTCTCGCCGAGCGGACAGGCCGCGCGCTTCGAATTCTCCGGCTATCGCCAGCGCACGTCGGCGCAGCACGCCGATGCGGCGGTCGTCGCGACCCACGACGGTCGTACGCTGCAGATCGACGCTCGCGCCGCGCTGCCGAGCCGCGTCGCCGCGGCCCGCATCGCGCTCACCGCGGTCGTCGAAGACCAGCACGGCGCGCGCTCCTACTGGGCGCTGCGCCACCCGAGCGAGCGCCCCGACTTCCACCACCCCGGCGGCTTCGCGCTTTCGTTGACCGTCGGCGCGACGCCGGCCATCGTCGACATCGCATGAAGCTCGGCCTCGAACGCTTGCTCGACGAGCGCGACCTGCAGCGTCGGCTCGCGGGTCGACGCGTCGCGTTGCTCGCCCATCCCGCGTCGGTCACCGACGCGCTCGAGCATGCGATCGATGCGGTCGCGCGGATCCCCGGCGTCGAGCTGAGCGCCGCGTTCGGTCCCCAGCACGGCCTGCGCGGCGACAAGCAGGACAACATGGTCGAGTCGCCCGACTTCACCGATCCGACCTACGGCATCCCGGTGTTCAGCCTCTACGGCGAGGTGCGTCGACCCACCGACGCGATGATGGAGACGTTCGACGTGCTCCTCGTCGACCTGCAGGATCTCGGCTGCCGCATCTACACGTTCATCACGACGCTGCGCTACGTGCTCGAAGCGGCCGCGCGCCATCACAAGGCGGTGTGGATCCTCGATCGCCCGAATCCGGCGGGGCGACCGATCGAAGGCCTGAGCCTGCGCCCCGGTTGGGAGAGCTTCGTCGGCGCGGGTCCGATGCCGATGCGCCATGGCATGACGATGGGCGAGCTCGCGAAGTGGTTCGTCGCGACGCTGCGACTCGACGTCGAGCTCGAGGTCGTCACGATGCAGGGTTGGGCGCCCGAGCTCGCACCGGATCACGGCTGGCCGCAGCTCGAGCGCACGTGGGTGAACCCGAGCCCGAACGCCGCGAGCCTCGCGATGGCGCGCTGCTACGCGGGCACCGTCATGCTCGAGGGCACCACGCTGTCGGAGGGCCGCGGCACCACGCGACCGCTCGAGCTCTTCGGTGCGCCCGATCTCGACGCGGGTGCAGTGTTGAAGGAGATGCAGCGGCTCGCACCGCAGTGGCTCGTCGGCTGTCGACTGCGCGAGTGCTTCTTCGAGCCCACCTTCCACAAGCACGTCGGCAAGCTCGTGCGTGGCCTGCAGATCCACGTCGACGCGACGCACTACGATCACGACGCGTTCAAGCCCTGGCGCACGATGGCGCTCGCGTTCAAGGCCTTGCGACGACTGCGGCCCGACTATCCGCTGTGGCGCGACTTCGCCTACGAGTACGAGCACGATCGCCTCGCGATCGATCTGATCAACGGCAGCGAGCTCTTGCGTGCGTGGGTCGACGACCGCGATGCGATGCCGGCGGATCTCGATGCGCTCACGCTGCCCGACGAACGAGCGTGGCTCGAACAGCGTGCGCCATCGCTGCTCTACGGCGCTGCCTGAGCGCCCTGGCGCGATCTCGCGCATCGCAGCGGCACGGCAGCGTTCGCGCGCAGGAACGAGGATTGCGCCGATCTGGTGGGACGATCGGAGCAAAGTGTTAGGCTGCCGCTTCGATGCGGGACTACTTGCGTTGCAGCCTCGGACTGAGCTTGCTTGCGCTCGGCTGCGCAGGCGGAAGTGATCTCGCGACGACGTCGTTCGGAGTGAACGACACCGGTACCGACTCGCTCGTCACCGTGAGCCCGGACTCGGGCGGTACGAGTGGCAACGTCACCGCCGACACCAGCAGCGCGGGCTCGCTCGACGGCACCGCGGACACCACCACCGCTCCGTCCGACAGCAGCAGCGACGGCGGCAACGAGAGCTCGACCGGCGATCAGTGTCTGCCCGAAGAAGAGTGCAACGGCATCGACGACGATTGCGACGAAGAGGTCGACGAAGGTTGCGACTGCCAGCCCGACGACACGCAGAGCTGCTACAGCGGTGACCGCGGCACCGAGGGGGTCGGCCTCTGCGCCGCGGGCACGCAGTCGTGCGGCTCGGCGGGCACGTGGGATCCCTGCGAGGGCGAGGTCACACCGGTCGACGAGGTGTGCAACGGCGAGGACGACAACTGCGACGGTGCGGTCGACGAAGGTCTCAACGAGCAGGACACGTGCGGCGAAGGCATCTGCCAGGTCACCGTCGATCTCTGCGTCGATGGTGTGCCCGCGACGTGCGAGCCCGGTGAGCCCGATCCCGACGACGCCTGCAACGGCCTCGACGACGATTGCGACGGACAGATCGACGAAGAGTGCGACTGCAGCGATGGTGACGTGCAGGCCTGCTACGGCGGACCGATGGGCACGCAGAACGTCGGGCAGTGTGTCGGCGGAACGCAGACGTGTGTCGGCGGCGCGTGGCCAGCGGGTTGCGACGGTGACGTGTTGCCGACCGCCGAGACGTGCGACGGCGCCGACAACGATTGCGACAGCGCGGCCGACGAGAACAACGCGGGCGGTGGTGCGGGTTGCAGCACCGGAGCCGCGGGCGTGTGCGGACCGGGCACGCAGCAGTGCCAGAACGCCGCGCTCACCTGCGTGTCGAATCAAGCCGCAGCGCCCGAGGCGTGCGACGGCCTCGACAACGATTGCGACACCGGTGTCGACGAGGGCAACCCCGGCGGCGGTGGTGCGTGCTTCACCGGCATTCCCGGGCCGTGCTCGGTCGGCGTGAACACCTGCAGCGGCGGCGCGGTCGGCTGCCAGCAGACCGTGTTCCCGGTCGCCGATTCGTGCAACGACGGCATCGACAACGATTGCGACGGCACCGTCGACGACGGTTGCTGCGCGCACAGCATCTGCGCGCAAGGTGGAGCGCTCGCGAGCGGCTGCGATCCGTGCGTCACCACGGTGTGCGCGAACGATCCGTTCTGCTGCTCCACCGGATGGGACGGCATCTGCGTCTCCGAGGTGATGACGGAGTGCGGCTCGCTGGCGTGCTCGACCTGCGCTCACTCGATGTGCGTCACCGGTGGCGCGCTGGTCAACAACTGCGACGGCGGTGCGTGCGTGGCAGCGGTCTGCGCGAACGATGCGTTCTGCTGCTCGTCCGGCTGGGACGGCATCTGCGTCGGCGAAGTCGCCACCTACTGCGCACCGGCGGGCTGCTGATTTCTTCTTGATGGAGGGCCGCGCCGGCCCTCCCCTCGTGGGGCGGAGCCCGCCGAGGACTCCCCTCCCTCGCGCCCATCTCTGCGGAGCTATCGCTCCTCTGCGTCGTCGGAATCGGCCCACTCGTAGCGCGTGCGGCCGAGGATCGTCATCGGGATTCCGGCCGCGAGGCCGGGTGCGCCGATTCCGAGGAACACATAGCCGATGTTTCGCGTGGACTTCGGTACCGCGAGCACGGCGCCTCCGATGAGGCAGCCGATGCCGATGCCGAGCAGGATTGCGCCGACGATGCGGAGTCCACCACTGCCCGGTTTGACGCGCAGCGTCACGTCGCCTTGCTTGCCGTCGAGCGAGAAGCGACGCGAGCCCGTCATCATCGCGGACTGCCCACTCGCGAGGAAGAAGTCTTGGCCACGCGTTCCATCGATCACCTTGTCGCACGGCGCACTGCACACGGTGCGAAACTGCATGCCGTACATCGAGGTGTAGTAACCGGACGCGACGATCTCGCTGCTCACTTCGTAGAGCCGCACGTCGCGTGGCCGCGTGACCTCGAGGTGCACGCGCGGCTTGCCGAGCCCGGATTCGTCGGTCGGAGGCGGTTGCGGAGGCGGCTCCTCCTTCGGCCACTCGGTGGTGGTGGTGCCGCCGGCGTGCTTGCCACGCGCGACGTCGGCGACATCGGCCCAGGGGATCTCGCGACGCTCGGTGGTGCCGTCGGGGATGATGACGACGCGCGACTTCGGCGTGACCTCGACGATCGTGCCGCGCACGAAGCCGCCGTCGACGAGCTCGACCTCGTCGGGGCCGAGCGTCGTCGGAGCCGTCGTCGCCGGAGTGGCCGCAACCGGCTCCTCCGCCCTCGCGACGGGCGTCCAGCCGGCCGGCGCGATCAGACCGGCCGCGACGAGACACGACAGGAAAGCAGACGGTGAGCGATGCATCGGCAGAATCATAGTCGGCGTGCGCTGGTGCTGGTGGCTCTGTTGCTCGCGGGCTGTCGGAGCCTGCAGCCCGCGATCGCGCCCGCACAGGAGGCGGCGCCGCCCGAGGTCGCGCGCGCGGGTTGGGGCGTCGTCGT
>DASZPU010001044.1:0-5394 GCA_035550195.1 Nannocystaceae bacterium | reverse complement strand
CGGGCCCGAGTGCCTTTTCTTCGATCGCGAGCGCACGATCGAAGCGCGCGATCGCTTCGTCGTACGCCTCGCGCTCGATCAACACGTTCGCACTGTTGGTCAGTGCGATCGCCGTGCGCGGATGGTCGACGCCGAAGCGCGACTCGTAGATCGCCTTCATGCGATCGTAGTGACCGAGCGCGCGCTCGAGGTCGCCTTGCGCGTGCGCGATGTTGCCGAGGTTGTTGTGGGCGGCGGCGGCGAGCGGATGATCCTTGCCCGCGGTCTTCTCGAAGTTCGCGAGCGCACGCTCACCGTGCTTGCGCGCCGCATCGAGCTCGAGCTGGCCGTACTCGAGCACCGCGAGGTTGATGAGCGACTCGCCGGCGCCGCGACTGTCGGGCCCGAGCAGCTCCTCGCGCAGCGCGAGCGAGCGCAGGTACATCTCGCGTGCCTTCTCCACCGCACCCAGATCGGCGGCATCGCGCGCGAGATTCATCAGGTCGATCGCGACCGCGGGATGACGCTCGCCGAGCTCGCCGATCGCCAGCTCGAGCGCGCGCTCGTGGCTCTCGTACGCGTCTTGGAAGCGCCCGAGCTCGTACAGCGTGTTGCCGTAGTTCGCGTGCAGCACCTCGAGCACGAGCGGGCCCGCCTCCGAGACCTGCGCGATCGCCAGCGCGGCTTCGTGGTGCACGCGCGCTTCTTCGAGCTTGCCCGCGGCTTGGTAGACGATGCCGAGCACGGTCTCGAGCCGGCGCTGCATCACCGGATCGTCGCCGTCCGCGTGCACGGCCAGCGTCGCGGCCAGCTCCATCGCGAGCGCGTCGTTGGGTCGGCCCTGCTCGCTCACCACGAACAGCAGCTCGATCCACGCGCGCGCGGCCAGATCGCGGCGATCACCGGCGACCGCGTCGACCAGCGTCGCGCGCAACGTCGCTTCGGCCGCGGTCGCGTCGCCGCCGCGTAGCTGCAGCTGCCCGCGCGTTGCTCCGATGTCCGCGCGCAACCACGGCAGCGCGAGCTCGCCGAGCTCCGCGATCGCCTGATCGGTGGCGGCCACGCCCTGCGCGTAACGACCGGCATCGTTGCGCGCCTTCGCGATCGCGAGCTCGTGACGCGCGCGCGCGACCCGCTCTTCGTCGGCGGGATCGATCGCCGCGAACGCCTGGAGATCCGGATCGCGACAGGCCTCCACCTCCGGCAGGTTCGACACCGCCCGCGCCGCACGCTCGATCAGATCGGCATCGGGCGTCGCGAGCTCGCCGAGCAATGCATCCAGTCGCTCGCGATCGTCTTGCAAGCAACGCATGCGGACGTCGAGTCGCTCGCCGGATTGCTCGCCGCGCACGTGGGTGGCGAGGCATGCGTCGAGGTACATCGCGCGCCAGCCTTCGACGTGTGCACCGATCGTCGGCGCGACGCTCGTCCAGCGCTCGTCGGCGAGCGGCACACCCGTCGCGACGAACTGCGCCGCGATCGCTTCGCTGCGCTCGTCGTTCCACACCTCGTCGATCGCCTTCGCACCGTTCTCGCAGCGGCGACGCTCGGGATCGACCAGCAACGGCGTCGCGATCGCACCCGCGAGCAGCGTGCCGATGCCCACGCACACGATCGCGATCTTGCGGCCCTTCCACGGATCGTGCTCGAGCGCAGCGAGCAGCGCGGTCATCGATTCGTGACGCTGCGAGGGATCGGCCGCGAGCCCGCGCAACACCGCCTTGCGGATGTGTCCGGGCACGCCGCTCTTCGCGGACATCGCGTTGGTGCGCCCCTGCATCACGGAATCGGCGAGCGCGGCATAGCTGTCGCCCGCGAACGGACGCTCGCCGAAGAGCCCTTCGAAGAGCGCCACACAGAAGCTGAACTGATCGGAGCGCTGATCGCCGGCGTTGCCCCCGAACTGCTCGGGCGCCATGTAGCGCGGCGTGCCCGCGAGCGTTCCGGTTCTCGTACCGTCGTCGAGCTCGCCGCTCACCAACATCACTTCATCCGTGTCGTGCTCGCGCGCGAGCCCGAAGTCGGTGACCAGCACACGGTTCTCGCCGTGCAGCCCGGGCGCGCTCAACATGACGTTGTCGGGCTTGAAGTCGCGATGCACGAGCCCGCCCGCATGCGCAGCGACGAGCCCGCGCCCCGCCGAGATGTAGACGCGCAACACCGTGCGCCACGGTCGCGGCGCAGCGGCGAGCCACGCCTTGATCGTCTGCCCCTCGATGTACTCCATCGCGATGAATGTGCGGCCGTCGACTGCACCGATGTCGTGCACCGCCACCACGTTGGGATGGGTGAGCCGCGCCATCGCCTGCGCTTCGCGCAGCATCCGCGAGCGACCGCGCGTGTCGATCGATCGCTTCGTCGACAACAGCTTGAGCGCGACGCGACGATCGAGCTGCGGATCGTACGCGGCATACACGACGCCCATGCCGCCGGCCCCGACCTTCTGCAGGATCACGTAGCGCGACAACACCGTGCCGCGCGGCAGCTCGTCGTCGTCGCGCGCGGTCGCGGAATCACCCGTGCGTGCACCGCCGGAGCTCTCGCTGGGCAAGAGCGTGGGCTCGTCGGCGAGCGCCCTGCCGCCCCCCTTTGCCCCGCTTTGCGATGGAATCGACACCACCTCGCCGTTCGCCGCGCGCACGCGGCGGAGGGCCGAGAGTGTAGCATGCGAACGTGGTGATCGTGCTCGGGATGCAGTTGGTGCTGGCGTGGTCGAACGCGCTCGTCGGCGAGACACCTCCGCCGTTGCCGATCGTCGGTGGAACGGATGCCGCGACATGCGAATGGCCGGCGGTGGTCGCGATGCTCGAAGACGACGAGACGCCGGTGATGTGCTCGGGCTCGCTCATCCATCCCGAAGTGGTGATGACGGCGGCGCATTGCATCATCCCCGAGCGACCGATCGTCGGGCTCGGCTTCGGCGAAGCGGGTCAGGTGTTCGGCACGCCCGCGCGCGTGGTCGCGCCGACCGAGTGCGTGCCGCATCCCGACTACGAGAACTTCGGCGCGCCCGACGTCGCGTACTGCCGCCTCGCGGAAGCGGTCACCGACGTGCCGATCGTGCCGGTGCTCGCGGGCTGCGAGAGCGAAGCGTTGCAACCCGGCGTCGAGGTCACCATCGTCGGCTTCGGTGCGACCTACGGCACGTACGTCGACGAGATGGTGATGGCGATGGGCGTCGGCGCGAAGCGCTACACGACGCAGACGATCGACTACGTCGACGACATGTTCGGCGAAGTGAACATGGTCGGACCCAACGGCTCGCAATCGGCGTGCTTCGGCGACTCGGGCGGACCTTCGCTCGTGCAGCTCGCCGACGGGAGTTGGCGCGTGTTCGGCACGGGCTCGCATCTGTACGATCCCGGCGATCTGCCGCCGCCGATCGAAGAAGGCAACGTGTGTGGCAGCGGCGTCGCGTACGGCTATGTCACGCACGCGCTCGAGTGGCTCGAGCAGGAGACCGCGCTCGACCTCACGCCGTGTTGGGACGGCGACGACTTCGTCGCGAGCGCGGCGTGTGGCGATTTCCCGCTCGCACCCGGCATCGCATCGGGCTCGTGGGACGACGGCTGCGTCGGCGGAGCGCTCGGCGGTGGCGAGATGAACTGCGAGCCGGTGAGCAGCGACAGCAGCAGCGACGGCGGCGAGTCGAGCGATGGCGGCGTCGACACGAGCGGCGGCAGCGGTGATTCCACCACCGGTGTCGTCGCCGACGACAGCGGCAGCGGCAGCGCCGACACGAGCACCGGCGGATCGGCGAGCGCATCCGCGACCGGCGTGACCACGACGATCACGAGCGCGGGCGAAGCCGACGGCACCGCGGGCTCGAGCGAGAGCGGCAGCGGTGGCGAGAACGACGACGGCAAGGGCTGCGGCTGCGATCAACGCGGCCGCACGAGCCCGTTGCTGCTCCTGTTGTTCTTCGCGATCAGAGCGCGATCGGCAGCTCGCCGATGATCGCTTCGCCGCGGAAGCGCAGGTAGTAGACGAACACGGTGCCGGCGTCCTCGCGCAACGCGATGCGCGAGGCTTCGAGGCCTTCGCGCGCCGTCACGAGCGGCAGATCGTCGCTGGCCGCGTCGTACACGAACACGCCCGAGTCGCTGCCGAGGAACAGGTGATCGTTGGCATCGATGTGCAGGTCGGCGGAGTACAGCGAGTAATCCGGCATGATCGAACCGAGCAGCGTGCCGTCGGCGACGCGGAACTTGAAGATGCCGAGCGAGTTCGCGACGAACAACACTTCGCTGCCGTCGACGGTGCCGGCGGTGATGTTGTTGCCGTACCAGTCGGCGTTGTCCCAGAGGTTCGAGCCGTCCTCCCAGATCGAGAACGTGCCGCCGCCGTTGCGCGCGAAGATCGAGTAGCCGGGATCGGTGGCGAGGAAGTAGCCGCGCGCGAACAAGGTGTTGCCGCCGGCGACGGTGACCGACTGCACCTGCAAGAGCGTGTCGTCGGGCGCCGCGAGGCCGGTGTTGGGACCGACGACGACCTCGGTGGCATCGAGCGTCGCAGCGCCGAGGTTGCTGTAGCGGCGCACGTCGCCGGAGTAGCTCATCGCCACGTACAGCTCTCCGCCGATCGCATCGATGCCGTAGGCGTACGGACCTCCGCCCATCGACGACGGCGATGCGACGGTGGTCGCGGCTCCCGGCACGCCACCGGGGATCGGGATCCTGCGGACGATCGCATCGCCGCCGCTCGGCGGCAGCCCCACGATGAACAGCGACTGGCTGCCTTCGTCGTACGCGATGCCGCCGATCTCGTCGCTGATGTTCGCGGTGTCGTCGAAGAAGTCCGCGGTGAAGTCGAACGTGGTGAACGCGACGGTCTGATCCATCGTGTTCACGAGGCCGTCGGGATCGGGGAAGTCGGCCGCGACGGTGACCGTGTGCGACGTGTTCGCGGGCAAGCGCCCGGTGGCGGGATCGGAGAACGATTCGGGGAACAGGCCTGCGATGCAGGTGGGATCCGCATCGGGTGGGCACTGCATCGGCGAGACCACGGCCGGCGTGCCACCGTCTTGCGCGACGGTGATCTTGCCGACCGCATCGTTCACACCGACGACGCGATCGAAGTAGATGAAGAAGTACGGATCGAGCCCGGCCGCGAGATCGCCGTCCGCGGGGATGCTCATCACGATCTGCGGCCCGAGCTCGGTGTTGCCGGTGCTGTCGGGCTCGGTGGTCGCTTCGGTGTCGCTGCTCGCCGTCGTGGTCGGTGGCGACGTGTCGCCGGTGACCGACGTCATCGCACCGGTCGTGGTGGGTGTGGTGTCGCTCGTGGTCAGCGTGCTCTCGCCGACGCTCATCGTGCCGGTCGTGTCCTCGCCGTCGGTGTCGTCGCCCAGCGACGGACGGGTGTAACAAGCCGTAGTGATCGCGAAGCAAGCAAGGACACGAGCACGATGCATGA
>DASZPU010001043.1:0-6329 GCA_035550195.1 Nannocystaceae bacterium | reverse complement strand
CGCGATCGGTGATGGGCGCGAACGAAGGCCCGTCGGCATCGAAGCGATCGCGCGTGATGTTGGCGATGTGCTTCACCGCGGCTTCGAGCAACAGCACGTCGCCACGCATCTTCGCGTTGAGCTCGAGCTGCGCGAGCGCGGGCTCGAGCACGGTGACGTACCACGCGAGCGCGTTGGCGCGTCCACGCAGGCGCTCGGGCTGTAGGCCTTCCCAGTAGGTCTCCATCAACCCCGAGAGCACTTGCACGCCGACGACCGCATCACCGAGCCCGCGCATGCGCAGCTTCGCGAACGCGAGGTAGCTGCCCATGAGCAAGTCCTTCGACTTGTCGATGAGGATCGCCGATGCATTGTCGTGCACGAGCTTCCAGTCCACGACGTTGTCGGTCACGGATTCGAGCTTCGCGATCTCGAGGCGCGCGGCCTCGAAGCCGGGCTCGTAGCGTGCTTCGACGCCGGCGGGATTCGGGCCGGCGATCGGCTGCAGCCACTTCGCTGCGGTCTGGGTCGCGGCCGCGAGCGGATCGGCGGGCTCGCTCGCTGCGGGTGCGGGCTCGCTCGCTGCGGGCGCAGGCTCGCTCGCTGCGGGCGCAGGTGCGGCGCCGTTGCTCGGCACGGCCGAGGTCGCAGCCGCGAGCGCGTCGGGGGGAATGTTGATGCGCAGTCGCTCGAGCACATCGCCGACGCCGCCCATCGCGGGCGCATTGTCGGCGAGTCGATCGCGCGCGACGCCGGCGAGCTGCGACCACTGACTGCGCACGAGCTCGAACGCCGCGACCTCGTCGTTCTTCACGCCGACGTTCGGCAACGCGACCTCGAGTCGCGCAACCAACCAGTCGAGCGCGTTGCCGCGGCCACGCAGTCGCGCGACCGGAGGAAAGCCTTGCTCCCACCACGTGTCGAGCATGCCGCCGATCACCGCGAGCCCGGTCGCGAGCCCGCGCCAACGCTCGAGCTGCAGGAGCGCATACGCCTTGTGACTGGCGATCAGGAAGTCCTTGGTGACGCTCTGCAGCAGCTCGTCGCAGCTGCGCCCGATCATCTTCCAGTCGACTTCGCCGCCGGTCGGCGAGTCGAGCTTCGCGAGCTCGGTGCGCACGCTCTCGTAGCGCGGATCGAAGCTCGCGTTCTGCCCACCCGGCTCGGGCCCGGCGATCGGCGCGAGAAACGGCGCAGCGCGGCTGGTCACTTCTTCGGGAGTCGTCATGCGTTCGAACGCCCCGCATGGTCGCGCGTGGCCGGATTTGGTCAAGAACGTCGAGGCTCGCGCCGAGACCCCGCCATTTTGGCCGGTTTTCGGACACGTCAGCAGCCCACGCGCGGCGGCCGACTTACGCACACCGTCGCGACGTGTCAGGCTGAGGGCCGTATGGCTGTTCGCACTCGCGTCGTATGCACGATGGCACTGTTGCTGGGCTGCGGTGACGACGTGCAACCCGCGACCGACGAGACCGGCACGAGCAGCAGCTCGACCGCGTTCCCCATGACGTGCGGTGTGGAAACGACGTGCATGCCCACCGGCGCGCAAACCAGCGTCGAGCCCGAGACCACCGTCGATCCCGACAGCACGAGCACGGGCACGAGCGACACGGGCGAGAGCACGGGCACCACCGGCGAGCTGTTCGATCCGTTCGGCGCGGGCGTCGAGGTGCCGATCGATCTCGGCTTCGAGCCGCTCGCACTCGCGCTCGCGGACTTCGACGGCGACGGTGTGCTCGACCTGCTCGTCACGGGCACCTCCGCGAGCATCGTCACCGGCGCGACGTTGCTGGGCGACGGAATGGGTGGCTTCGGCGCGCCGATCGACGCGGGCGTGACGGCCTGCAGCGCATTCCCGATCTTCGGTGCGATCGACGACGACGCGGCGGCCGATCTCTTCTTCGGCACTTGCGGCGTCGATGCGGTCGCGTACACGGCGGACGGCGACGGTACGTTCACGCCGATCGATCTGCTCGACGACTGGTCGTTCCCGCCGGTGCGCTCGAGCAAGCTCGCCGATCACGACGGCGACGGCGACGACGATCTCGTGCTGCTCACGGTCGACATGATGAACCAGGTGCGCGTGCACGTTGCCCAAGGCGGCGCAGCGCCGTGGCCGGTGACGACGACCGCGGTGGACGTCGCCGACGCGCCCGATTTCGCACCGAACAACCTGGCGACCGCCGATCTCGACGCCGACGCGTTCGCCGACGCGGTGCTCGTGCAAGCCGACACCGCCGCAGCATGGACGCGCGGCCTCGATCCTGGCCACGAAGCGGCTGGCAACCTGCTCGAGCTGTCGCTCGCGCCTGCCACGATCACCGCACGGCGTTTGCTCGGCGACGACGATCGCGACGATGTCGTGATCGCGAGCCGCATGGAGAGCGTGCTGCAAGTGATCCGCGGGGGCGACGGAGCACCCGAACAACCCGGCGACCCGATCGATCTCGGCGGCCTCGCGCCGCTCGAGCTCGCGATCGGTGACTTCGACGGCGACGGCGACGACGACCTCGCGACGGTCGACGTCACGCTGCCGACATTTCTCGTGTTGGAGGGCGAAGGCGCCGCGGCATTCACGACGGGACCGGAGCACGATCTGCCGTCGCTCGCAGTCCGCCTGCTCGCCGGCGATCTGAACGCCGACGGCCGCAGCGATCTCGTCGCCGCGACGTTCCCCAACGGCTCGATCACCGTGCTGCTCGCACAATGAAAAAGGCCCCGCGTCTCCGCGAGGCCTTCTCCACATCACGATCGCGTGGGCTCAGGTCTTGTCGAGCTTGCCGACGAGGCTGAGCGTGAACGCGGCGCCCATGTACTTGAAGTGCGGGCGCACCGAGAGGTTGCAGCGGTACCAGCCGGGCTGACCCGGCACGTCCTCCACCGCAACGCGAGCCGCACGCAGCGGCTTGCGGCTGCGCACCGCCGGTGCCGCGTTCTCCATGTCCGCGACGTACTGGCCGATCCAGATGTTGAGCTCGCGCTCGAGATCGCTGCGCTCCTTCCAGCTACCGATCTGCTCGCGCTGCATCACCTTCAGGTAGTGCGCAAGGCGAGTGATGATGAACATGTACGGCAGCTGCGTGCCCAACCGGTAGTTGAGCTCGGAGTTCTTCCCCTCGGGCGTGTCGGCGAAGATCTTCGCCTTTTGGCACGAGTTGGCCGAGAAGAACGCGGCGTTGTTGCTGTCCTTGCGATAGACGAGGCCGATGAAGCCTTCTTCGCTGAGCTCGAACTCGCGACGCTCGGTGAGCTGGATCTCGGTCGGGATCTTGGTCTGGATCTCGCCCATCGCCTTGTACTGATGCAGCGGCAGATCCTCGACCGCACCGCCCGATTGCGGACCGATGATGTTCGGGCACCAGCGGTACTTCGCGAACGAGTCGGCGACGCGCGTCGCGAATGCGATCGATGCCGCACCCCAGAGGTAGCGGTCGTGCTCGCCGATGACGTCTTCCTCGAAGTTGAACGACTTGACCGGGATCGTCGCCTGACCGTACGGCAGTCGCAGCAAGAAGCGCGGCATGCAGAGGCCGACGTAGCGGGCGTCCTCGCTCTCGCGGAACGCGTGCCAGCGTGCGTACTGCGGGCCTTCGAACAGCGACTTCAGATCCTTCAGCTTGGGGAGGTCGTGGAACGTCTCCTCGCCGAAGAACTGCGGACCCGCGTTCGCCATGAACGGCGCGTGGGCCATCGCCGCGACCGACGCGACGTTGGACAAGAGCTGCATGTCCTGCGGCCCCGGACCGAAGTCGTAGTTGCTGACCATCAGCCCGACCGGCTTGCCACCGAACGTGCCGTACTCCGCGGAGTACACCGTGCGGTAGAGGCCGCTCTTCGGGATCTCCGGCGAGTCCTCGAAGTCGTCGATGAGATCCTGCTTGCTGCAGTTGAGCACCTCGACGCGGACGTTCTCGCGGAAGTCGACCTTGTCGATGAGGTACTTCAGCCCGCGCCACGCCGACTCGAGCTGCTGGAACTTCGGATGGTGCAGGATCTCGTTGATCTGCGCCGACATGCGCGCGTCGAGCTCCGCGATCATCACGTCGACCGCGGCCTTGTCGATGCGCCGGAACTTGTCCGACGACGTCAGCACCTCGGCGATGAACGCACTCACGCCTTGCTTCGCGATCGCGTACGTGTCGCGGTCCGCCGGGGTCACCTTCGCTTCGGCGAGGATCTGATCGAGCAGCGAGCCGCCCTCCTGCAGCGTCGTCGCGCCTCCGCCACCTTGTGCTTGTTCGTCAGCCATCTCAGCCCTCCGCCTTGTCCTCGAGCCCGAGCTCGGCCATCAGCCTACGTCGCGACTCGTCGTCGCCGAGCAACTTCTCGAGCGCCTTGCGGAACTCGGGCTTGTTGCCGAGCGGAGACTTGAGCGCGGTGAGTGCGTTGCGCAGCTCCATCAGCTGACGCAGCTCGGGCACCTGCTGCAGCACGCCCTCGGGCGTGAAGTCCTTCATGGTCTTGAACTGCAGGCTCGTCGACAGCTCGGCCCCGTCTTCGCCGGAGAGGCGATCGGGGACGCTGATGTCGATCCCGAGGTTGTGCTTCTCCATCACCTCTTCGAAGTTGTCCTTGTCGATGTTGATCGGCTTGCGATCCTCGAGCTGGCGATCGTCCTTGCGGCCGGTGTAGTCGCCGATCGCGAGGATCTTGAGCGGGAGCTCGACCTCCTCGGCGCCGTCGGTGGCGGGCTTGTACACGATGTTGACGCGCTCTTTGGGCGCGACCGAACCTTCCTTACCCATGGCTTCCTCGCTCGAGAGATGTTGGAGCGCCCAAGGTGATCCGGGCGGACGCCGAAGGTATCACAGCGAAGGGGGGGCGGGTGGCCGGCCGAGCCCCTCCGGGTCGAACTTTTAAGGCGCCCGGCCGCGAGCGACTCGCGCGTGCCATGATGGCTCGATGCGGCTGGGCGTGCTCGCGTTGCTCGCCTGTTCGTGTGCCGACGCCGTTCGGCCCGAGCTCGCGCGCGACGATACGTCGAGCAGTACCGACGCGCCCGCGCCCAGCGATTCGAGCAGCGGCGGCGATGCGCCGGCAGGTCGGGGTCCGTCCGATGTGCCGCCGTTCGTGATGACCGATCGCTACCGCGCCTCCGCGGATGTGGAGCTGTCGATCGATGCGGCCGCGGGCGTGCTGGAAAACGATGCGCCGGGCGTGCGCGTCGTCGATCACGATGCCGTGACCGAGGCGGGCGGCCAGCTCGTCGTCGCAGGCGACGGCGCGCTGCGTTACGTGCCGCCCGCGGGCTTCGGCGGATGCGACCGTGCGGGCTACACGATCGTCGACGCGGCCGGTGTGCACGCGAGCGCGCGCATCGTGCTCGCAGTCGCTCATCCGCGGCTTCGTCCCTCGCCGATGACGCTCGCTGATCTGCAACGCGACGGCGAGACGCTGGCCTTCGCGGGTGAGCTCGCGTCGGACTCGGTCGGTACGACCGTCGCATCCGTCGGCGACGTGGACGGCGACGGCAAGGGCGACGTGCTCGTCGGTGCGCCGGCCCACGGCGCGAACGAACGCGCGAGCTCGGGGCGCGTGTACCTCGTACGCGGTGCGAGCGTGCGCGGTGCGATCGGGCTCGAGACGATCGCCGCGGGCGAAGGTGGCTTCGCGATCGACGGCGAAGCGCCCGAGGTGCGCGCCGGCGAAGCGCTCGCAGCCGCGGGCGACGTGGACGGTGACGGCCTCGCCGATCTGCTGGTGGGCGCGCCGCAGACCAATCTCGGCAATGGTCCGATGGGCGACAACGTCGGGCGTGCATTCGTGATCTTCGGCAGCGATCGCACGCAGCCGCTCGATCTCGCCGAGCTCGTCGCGAGCGGTGCCGGGCAATCGTTCACCGGCGAGAAGATGGGCGACGCCGCCGGCGGTGCGCTCGCGGGTGTCGGCGACGTCGATGGCGACGGCAAGGGCGATTTCCTCGTCGGAGCGCCCCTCGCAGGCGCCGGCGAGACGCGCCCGGGTCGCAGCTATCTCGTGCTCGGTCGCGCGGGTCCGGGCTCGTGGCGCTTCGATCAACGGCTCGCGCAGGGCACCGCGTTCGCGTTCGACGGCGAGGTGCAAGACGATCGCTCGGGCAGCGCGCTCGCGGGCATCGGTGACATCGACGGCGACGGGCTGCCCGAGCTCGCGATCGCGGCGCCGGCCAGCGACGGCGACGGCATCGATCGCGGGCGTGTCTACGTCGTGCGCGGCAGCGCTGCGCTCGCGAGTCGATCGCTGTCGAGCATCGCAGCCGGTGAAGGCGGATTCGCGATCGACGGTGAGGCCGATCTCGATGCTGCGGGGGCCGCGGTGGCGGCCGTGGGCGATGTCGATGGCGACGGCGAGGACGACTATGCGATCGCGGC